>DVOQ01000057.1 GCA_018713485.1 Candidatus Avisuccinivibrio pullicola | reverse complement strand
TTCTTCCCCGGCTCGCAGATGTGTTCTAAATGTAAGGAAATCAATCCTGCGGTCAGAGATCTCAGTGTGCGGTCGTGGACCTGTCCCGTATGCGGCACTTACCACGAAAGCCGTGACCGCAATGCCGCACTCAATATAGCAGATGAAGCAAAGAATATGTTAAACCGCCGGGCGTGCGGGGATAGCCTGTTGATACTGGCCCCGTCAGGGGTCTTGAGCAGGAAGCCCCACCCTCTATAGGGTGGGGAGAACGTCACTTCTCCCCACCACGGTGAAATCCTCACGCAGGCTCTTGAAGCTCTCCACCTGAGCCCTGAAGCATTCGCAGTCAGGATTCACTATTCTGCGGCAGCCCTCAAAAACTTTCTTAACGGCAAAAATAACCTTACCGCGGAGCTCACCCTGCGTATCTCCAGAGTAATGCCGGGCCCCGACGCGGCCTGCCGGCTTAGGCTGCAGGCTGACTACAGTCTGTGGCAGACCAGGCAGAGGCTTAACCTGTCTTCTTTAAATCCTTTAGCTTTCTCTTAGCCATGAGCTGCAGGCTCATGCCTAAGGTACCCGGCACCAGGCTTTCAAAGCCGGCTTACCCTGCTGTATCCACAAAAAAGGATCCCCTTGAGGATCCTTTTTTGTGGCTTATCGCGTGCCGCCCTAAGAGAGGAACTGCTGATAGGCAGCGTTCGAGGAAACCTCGTGCACGGGATAGTTAAGGCGGCGGATGAAGGCATCGAGACCGTCCCCGGAGCCCTTGGAGACGTTAAAGCCGCACAGCACCGAGCAGAACTCCAGATCCGAGATACGGAAGTGGAAGAGCGTCACGGAATAGCTGTCACCCAGGGTCTCAAGGAAGCGCCCGAGGGCGTTTTTGGTGTTCGGGAACTCAAAGAGGAAGAGCTTCTCGTCAATGGGGAAGGTAGGGTGACCGCCCACCATGTAACGCACGTGCTCCTTGGCGATGGCGTCATCGGTAAGATCGGTGACGAGATAGCCTTTTTGACGTAAGGAGGAGGCGATGCTGTCTAGCTCCTTCTTGCCGTCGGTAAGTTCCACGGAGGCAAAGACGCGGGCGCGGCTGTTGTGGGAAATACGGTAGGAGAACTCCGTCATGTGGCGATCGCCCAGATCCCTGAAGAGCTTCAGGAACGCGCCCTTGGTTTCGGGGATCTCGATGGAGAGAATACCCTCGGTCTTCTCACCGACGTCACAGCGCTCGGCGACCATGCGCAGGGTACGGAACTTGACGTTAGCTCCGGACATGATGGAGATCATGTTGCCCGTCCCGCCATGCTCGCGCACGTATTTCTTTAGGCCGGCGAGCGCTAAGGCGCCCGACGGCTCGGCGATGGCGCGGGTATCGTCGAAGATATCCTTCATGGCCGCGCAGATTTCGTCGTTCGAGCAGGTGATGACATCGTCTAAGTACATGGAGCACAGACGGTAGGTCTCGTCACCTGCCCGGCTGACGGCCACGCCGTCGGCGAAATGGGACACGTAACCGATATCGCAGGGACCGTGATTCTTCAGAGCCGCAAGCATACAGGCCGATCCCTCGGCCTCGACGCCGATGACCTTAATCTCGGGCACGAGATTCTTCACGTAGACGGCGACGCCGGCGGCTAAACCGCCGCCGCCCACCGGCACGAAGATGGTATCGATGTCGTCGCACTGCCCGATGAGCTCCTGGGCGATGGTGCCCTGACCTGCGATCACGTCCGCGTCATCGTAGGGCGGGATGAGCGTAAGGCCCTCACTCTGCGAGAGCTCGATGGCGTGATCGTAGGCCTCATTGAAGCTTTCGCCCCACAGCACCACCTCACCTCCCAGACGGCGCACCGCGTCCACCTTGAGATCGGGAGTGGTCTTAGGCATCACGATGACGGCGCGGCAGCCTAACTTAGCCGCCGAAAGCGCGCAGCCCTGGGCGTGATTGCCCGCCGAGGCGGCAATCACTCCCTTCCCGCGCTGTTCGGGGCTGAGGTTCTTCATCTTGTAATAAGCGCCGCGGATCTTGAAGGAGTGGATCTGCTGATAATCCTCGCGCTTTAAGAGCACCTTGCAGTGAAGGCGCTCCGAGAGCTTGTCGAGCTTCTGCAGCGGGGTCACGCGGGCCACGTCGTAAATGCGCGACAGCAGGATCTTATGCAGATATTCCTGCCCGGTTAATGAAGTTACCTGACTCATGACTTAAAGCCCCTCAAGCTTGCTCTTGTCACGTACACCGCCCTTGTCGGCGCTTGAGGCCATGGCGGCATAGGCGCGCAGGGCAAAGGAGATCTCGCGATCACGGCCTACGGGCTTCCAGGCGTCTTTGCCCTTAGCTTCCATGGCCTGACGGCGCTTTGCTAATTCCTCATCCGAGACGTTCATGCGGATGGTACGGGCCGGAATGTCGATGGCGATGAGATCGTTCTCCTCAAGTAAGCCGATATTGCCGCCATTGGCCGCCTCGGGGGAGACGTGACCGATGGAGAGGCCCGAGGAGCCGCCAGAGAAGCGGCCGTCGGTGATGAGCGCGCACTTCTTGCCAAGACCCACGGACTTGATATAGGAGGTCGGGTAGAGCATTTCCTGCATGCCCGGGCCGCCGCGCGGACCCTCGTAGCGGACGATGACCACGTCACCTTCCCTGACCTTGCCGCCTAAAATGCCGTTCACGGCGTCTTCCTGACTCTCAAAGATGCGGGCCGGTCCCACGAACTTCAGGATGGAGCTGTCCACGCCCGCGGTCTTGACGATGCAGCCGTTGACGGCGAGATTTCCGTAAAGGACGGCTAAACCGCCATCCTGGGAGTAAGCGTGAGCCTTGTCGCGGATACAGCCCTCCGCACGGTCTAAATCGTATTCCGTGTTGAAATTGTTCTGCGAGAAGGGCTCTAAATTAAACTTGCCCCCGGGGGCCGCTAAATACATGCGCTTTGCCTCTTCCGTGGGGTGACGGGTTAAGGCATAGGCGTCTAATTCCTCGGCCAGGGTGCAGCCTAAGACATTGTGTACGCCGGTGTGCAGGAGCTTCTCGTTATCGAGCTCGGCTAAGATGCTCATCACGCCGCCTGCGCGGTGCACATCCTCAATGTGGTACTTAGCCGTGGAGGGCGCGACCTTGCACAGATGGGGCACGTGACGGGAAAGACGGTCAATGTCCTGCATCGTGAAGTCGACGCCGCCTTCCTGGGCGACCGCGAGGATATGCAGCACGGTATTGGTGGAACCGCCCATGGCGATATCAAGGGACATGGCGTTCTCGAAGGTGTCCTTAGTGGCAATGGAGCGCGGCAGCACTGAGGCGTCATCGTGCTCATAGTAGGCCTTCGCCATTTCCACAATGCGCTGCGCGGCCTTCTCAAAGAGTCTGCGTCTCTCGGCATGCGTGGCTAACAGCGTGCCGTTGCCAGGCAGCGACAGTCCTAAGGCCTCGGTGAGGCAGTTCATGGAATTGGCGGTAAACATACCTGAGCAGGAGCCGCAGGTGGGGCAGCTCACCTCCTCAATCTCCTCCACTTCCTCGTCGGTGACGTCGGGACGGGCGGAGACGATCATGGCGTCGATGAGATCGGTCTTCTGCTTCTGCAGACGGCTCTCGCCTGCCTCCATGGGGCCGCCTGAGACGAAGATGGCGGGAATGTTGAGGCGCATGGCGGCCATGAGCATGCCGGGGGTGACCTTGTCGCAGTTGGAGATGCACACCATGGCGTCGGCCTTGTGGGCGTTGACCATATACTCGACGCTGTCGGCGATGATGTCACGGCTCGGCAGCGAATAGAGCATGCCCGAGTGTCCCATGGCGATACCGTCATCCACGGCGATGGTATTGAATTCCTTGGCAATACCGCCGGCCTTCTCAATCTCCTTCACCACTAACTGGCCCACGTCGTGCAGATGCACGTGCCCCGGGACAAACTGGGTAAAGGAATTGACCACCGCGATAATGGGCTTGCCGAAATCCTCTTTCTTAACGCCGGTGGCGCGCCATAAGGCGCGGGCTCCGGCCATGATCTTGCCTTCATAGGTGACGCTGGAACGGTACTTGGGCATTTTATTTTCCTGATTGTAAAAGTAACGGTTTTAAGACACGAAGGCCCACCGTGAAAGTGGGCCCCGTGCCTTGTTCAGTAATGCGCGTAACGCGGCTTACTTATTGCAAGGATAGAGCCAGCCGTGGGTATCCTCAATCTCGCCCTTGACGAGCTTGAAGAAGGTGCTCTGGATCTTCTCGGTGAGCGGGCCGCGGCAGCCGGCACCCACGTCAATGCCGTCGACGCTGGCAATGGGGGTGATCTCGGCGGCAGTGCCGGTGAAGAACATCTCGTCGGCTAAGTACACCATCTCACGCGGGATACGCTCCTCGCGCACCTCAAGACCCAAAAGCTCCCTGGCGATGGTAATGATGGTGTGACGGGTAATACCGGGCAGCAGGCCGCAGGTTAAGGGAGCGGTGTAGAGCACGCCGTCCTTGACGAGGAACACGTTCTCGCCCGAACCCTCGGCGATGTAGCCTGCCGTATCGAGGGCCACGGCCTCAGTGTAGCCGTTCTGGGCGCACTCATTGGCAATCAGGATCGAGGAGAGGTAGTTACCGGCGGCCTTGGCGACGGTCGGGATGGTATTGGGAGCCAGGCGGTTCCACGAGGAAACACCGACGCTCACGCCCTTCTGCAGGCCTTCCTCGCCTAAGTAAGCGCCCCACGGGATGGCGCCCACCATCACGGTGGCCTTGGTGCCATCCGGCACGCGCACGCCTAAGCCCACGTTGCCGATGAAGACCAGCGGGCGGATATAGCCCGAGGTCAGACCGTTCTCGGTAATGACGCGGCAGCAGGCTTCCTTGACCTCATCCTTGGTGAAGGGGATGTCAAAGCGGTAAATCTTAGCGGAATTGAAAAGACGGTCCACGTGCTCGTTTAAGCGGAACACGCACGGCCCCTTGGGGGTATTATAGGCGCGGATACCCTCGAACACGGAGGAACCGTAGTGCAGGGCGTGAGTCATGACGTGAACGGTGGCCTTTTCCCACTCGACCATCTTGCCGTCGAGCCAGATATATTTAGTAGTATTGGTATTGGACATTTTTGTTTGTTTAAACCCCAGTTGTTGACTGCCTTAAAGGCATGAGCCGCAGTGCCTAGGCTGCAAGCTAGCTTGCGAAGGCTAAGCCCTGTCATCCATTACTAACTGAATTTCATTCTAGCACGCTCCCTTAAAGGTAAAAGCCCCACAGGCGTACCGTACCGCGCCTCCCTAGAGGATAATTTCCAGACGCTCTTACGTAAACGGCAAAAAGTATTGATTTAATAATCAGTTATCAACGCCTGACGCCCGACGTCGCTATTTTGCGCAAGACGCAATTTATCCATAAGGTAGGTTTCATAATCTGCAAAATAAGTCTTTCTCCCTCTTTTAGGGCAGAACGCACCTTTCTAGCGCACTTTTTAAGCCTCAAAACTGCGCCCCTACGCAAAAATAATTGTCAGCTCACGCCGCAAAGGGGCGCTTCTTTGGCACAATACGCAAGGTTTTTTTGCTGAGGTTTAACTGAGGTGTAACGCTGCATGCTAAGTTTTCTGCCAGGCCCTCTTCTTTTAGTCATCAACCTGCTGCTCGTATCCGTCAATACCTGCATCTTCTCCCTGCCCATTCTCGTGATGTCCATCGTGCGCCTCATTTTTCCCGTGCGCGCCGTGCACCGCGGCATTGAAAAGGCCAATAACGCCATCTACCGGCAGTGGTCGGGGGTAAACGGCCTCATTATCGGTCTTACCAACCGCATTCACTGGAGAGTAAGCGGCGTCGAGAATCTCTGTATTAAGGATTCATGCGTGCTGATCTGCAATCACTTAAGCTGGGCGGACATCGTCGTGCTCTGCCACGTGATGCGCAGCCACCTGCCCATTCCCAAATTCTTCCTCAAGCACTCCCTCATCTACATCCCCGTGGTGGGTTTAGTCTGCTTAGGCTTAGGCATGCCCTTCATGCGCCGCTACAGCCGTGAGCAGCTCATGAAAAATCCCGCCTTAAAAACGAAGGATCTGGCGACCACGCGCAGAGCCTGCCGCCGCCTCGTGCTCGCCCCCTCGACCTTAGTGAATTTCTGTGAGGGCACGCGCTTCACTCCCGCCAAGGCTAAGGCCGCCAGAAGTCCCTACCGCCATCTCATGCCGCCCAAGGCCGCGGGACTGGGCTTTGCCATGGGACAGATCGGCCGCGATATCGACACCATCGTCAACGTGACCATCGCCTATCCGCAAAACCGCGTCAAACCCTTTATCGCCCTCTTAAAGGGTGACATGCACGAGGTATATTTCCACGTCGAGACCATCCCCGTCACACAGGAGCTCTCCGGCGATTACGTAAAGGACAAGCAGTTCAAGCACTTCTTTACCATGTGGCTGCGCGACATCTGGCAGAAAAAGGATGAGCGTCTTGCCACCGAGGTCTACCCGCACGAGAGCGTCGGCCTTGCAGGCCCCACGGTAAGCGACATCACCCCTGAAGAAGCTCCCGCCCCTCACGCCCATGAACCGGAGGGCGCCCCCACGGCCGCTCCCGCGGAGAACAAGTCCCGTTAAAGCCGTGATTCTCCATCTGCAAAAAAAGGCACCCTGGCGGTGCCTTTTTACCTGCCTGACCAGAATTATCCCGGCCCTGAGGCTTATGCTTGTTTAGTCGGGTTTAGTCGAGCGTTAACACGTAGCCGATAAGCTTAATGAAATCCTCTTCGTTATCCACCGCGCTCATCTTGACTACGTATTTGCCGTTGACCACGATTTCGGGCACCGCGTCAATCTGCAGCCTGTCGGTCTCCGTGTCAAATTCCGCGACCATGCCGGCTACGGGGAAGGAATTGCGGTCACGCTCGAACTTAGAGGCGCTTAAACCCAGTTCCTCAAAGAGATGCACGAAATCACGGCGCGAATGCGGGATCTCTCCTTCCACGTGCATGCGGTTAAAGAGTTCATGCACGAACAGATCCTCAAGACCTGCCAGTTTCGCCACGGCAAAGGCCTGCTGCGACTCGGGCCCCATCGCCCCGCCCATCAGGGATACGGGATTGCGCACAAAGACAGCCTGATCCTTAAAGGTTTCCGCTACCCTTTCAAAAGTGCCCTGCATGGCAAAACAGTGTCCGCACCAGAAGGAGAAAAACTCGCGGATTTCAGGTGCGGCGCTCTTCGTCTCCGTGCGCGCCTCATAGTGCACCCCTTCCTCAAAAGAAGCCTCAGCGGCCTGAACTCCCTGACTTACGCACAGGAGAAACGCAGAAACAGCAGCCATAACTAACTTAAACATGCTTAATTCCTCACCAGCGTGACACTCTCTGTAAAAGCTCCTCCGGATCGCGGCGGATGGCCGGCAGGCCAAGGCCCACGAAGAAGGAGAGGGCTCTTACTCCGAGATTAAAACGCGCGCACAGCATACACAAAACAGCACTCACCTTCACGGCGCGCCGTGAAATTTTAAGCGCGCTGCCAGGCCCCTCCGGGAAACGCGCCACGCGCTTTAAGGTTAAAAACGCCATAATGACATTCACAAGACAGAACAGCCTCACCCCATAGTCCATGCACGGGATATGCAGAATGAAAGCAACGGCGTTATCTAAATGACCGCGCGTTAAGGCCACGTAGTGCTGCACCTGGGTGCGCCCCTCGTGATCCTCGGCCTGCGGCAGAAAGGTCGCATCCCGATCGGCCTTGTCGGCAAAACGGTCCTTAAGGATATTGGTAAGCTGCAGTCCCTCGCCGAAGCTTATGGCCAGGGTATGCAGCGCTTTTTTATCAATGCGGTGATTCATGGCCGCAAACAGCTGCGCGAGCATCTCGCCCACCACGCCGGCCACCGCGTAACAGTAGCGATCCACATCCTGCTCCGAGCGGATCTCCATGCCGTCTAACTGCTCGGCCATGCCGTACGCTAAAATCTCCACCCCGTGACAGACGATGGTGACGAGTTCACGGCGATACGAGCGCGTACGCGCCACCACCTTATCCAGATCCCGCATTAAAGCGTATTCAGCACTCACCGCCCCCTCTTTCACAAGCGCTGAGGCCTCGTAACTTAACTCGAGCACCCGTACCGGATCACGAAAGCCCGTCGCGGCGCAGGCGGCAAAGGCCTTCAGCCAGCGTGTTTTGGCACTGACGTCCGCTTTGGGATCGTCCTCGACGGTATCGGCGATACGGCACAGAAGATAGGCGTTAGACACCACGTCCGCCAGAGGATCGGGCAGAAAGGGGATGGTAAAGGCAAAGGTACGGGACACCCTGATCAAGTGCTGATGCTGCTCATCACGGTTCATGGCTCCTCTAACGGGAGTTATTGCTATGTCACTCATTCGCCTGCCCTGTAAAATTTCATTTTTGGTGTATCGTGCTAAGTTTAGCGGCAAATGACTTAAAATTCACTTAGAAAACGCCCCTCCCGCACTCTGAATACGGGGCGTATAGCTTAACTTAAGGAGACGCACCGTGCCCGAACACGTCAAAAAGCCCC
This sequence comes from Candidatus Avisuccinivibrio pullicola, assembly GCA_018713485.1. Classification (GTDB taxonomy): domain Bacteria; phylum Pseudomonadota; class Gammaproteobacteria; order Enterobacterales; family Succinivibrionaceae; genus Avisuccinivibrio_A; species Avisuccinivibrio_A pullicola. The sequence continues at coordinate 34,795 of DVOQ01000057.1, read as the reverse complement.
TGCCGGAAAAACCCTCGGGGAATCTGCTCTTAAGAACCATGGCCATGCCCGCAGACACCAATCCGGCCGGCGATATCTTCGGCGGGTGGATCATGTCGCAGCTTGACATCTCAGGAGCCGTCCTCGCCCGCGAGATCTCCCACGGCCGCGTTGTCACCGTCGCCGTGGACGCCATGACCTTCCTAAAGCCTGTGGGCGTTGGCGACACCGTGTGCTGCTACGGCCGCTGTATTCACGTCGGCCGCACCTCGCTTAAGGTCAAGCTGGAGTTATGGGTCAAGAAGATCTACGAGCGCGAGAGCATGCAGAGGAGCCTTGTCACCGAGGCCTGCTTTACCTACGTGGCCGTCGATGACCATGGTCGTCCCCGTCCCCTGCCCCCCGAGGCCCGCGAAATTGCCGAGGAAGGCATTGACGCCGACCGCGCCGGGCTTAACAGTGACGGTACGCCCCGCGACAGCTGCGAAGTCTGCTAGGGCGCAGTGCCGGCAGCTCTCAGCGCAGTGAATATCTGCCGAAGGCCGGTTTCTCGGGAAAGGAGCCGTCCCTGACACATAGCGCAAGCGAGCGGAAGGTGATTTCGATGATGCGCTGGCTCTGGCTCGTCAGCTCGTTGAGAGCTTGTCTGGCAACGGCATTGGTGGTGGTGTGCATGTCACACACGCCCCAGATCGCCACTAAAAGAAACTGTGTCCCTAATTCCACGTCAAAATTGATGGGCAGCTGTCTTTCGGCCACGGCGCGGCGCAGCGCCTCCCTCACGAGGAAGAGTCTGCTGTCCATGAGTTCGATTAATCTCTCGCGCACGCGCTCATCCCCGGACGTGGATCGCACTACACTGTCAATCTCATTGATAATGGCGGAGGAGAAAAAGCGCAGTGCCTTTTCCGTGGTGTGATTTAAGGCCCAGGTCTTAAGCTGTCCTAAGGGATCCTTTTCCGTTTCCGAGGCAGCGGCCAGCAGGTTTTCAGACAGACCGTTATCTTTGGCGATCAGCTTGCACAGCTCGCACAGCAGCTCGCCCTTATCCTCAAAGTGCCAGTAGATGGCCCCGCGGGTCACGCCCGCCTCCCTGGCGATATCCGTCAGGGTGGTTTTTTCATACCCCTGCCTTGAGAAAATCTCGAGAGCCGCTCTTAACACGCGATCCTTAGTCTGCAGTGCATCATCATGAGTGCGCTTGGGCATTTGTCACCATCCTTATTTAGGACTTGCTGCATTAAGAAAGCCCCGTCCGAGGCGGGGCGACCGGGCGGAATTATAACATACAAACGTGTATGTATAATCAGGATGGTTTATAATGGCAACGCCTCGCCGCCTTAGCGGCATTGCAACCATGACAATTAAGGATCGCGGTATGTTCCTGTTACAACATTCAAAAAAAGCCCTGCTGCCAGGAGCCCTCGCTTTAGCGCTCACCCTTTCAGGATGCGGCGGAGAGCAGGCTGTACAGCAGAGCGGGGCCCTGCCCGTGGATATTTTCACCGTCACTACCGTGGATGTTCCGGTAGTCTCGCGCCTGACCGGCCGCGCCACCCCTACCCGCCGCGCCGAGGTCAGACCTCAGGTATCGGGCGTGATTCAGGCCCGTCTCTTCACAGAAGGCTCCACCGTGACTGCCGGTGAACAGCTCTATCAGATTGATCCCGCCGTCTATCAGGCTCAGTATGACAGCGCCAAGGCGAGCTTAAGCTCTGCCCAGGCCAACCTGCACACCACGCAGCTGCGCGCTGAACGCTATCGCCGCCTGTTAGCCACCAAGGCCGTCTCGCAGCAGGATTACGATGACGCCCAGGCCGCCTACCTGCAGGCCAAGGCCGAGGTTGAAGCCGCCGGTGCCGCTGTGCAGACCGCCGACATCAATCTAGGCTACACCAAGGTCTACGCTCCCATTTCAGGGCGCATCAGCCGCTCCAATGTCACGGAAGGCGCCTTAGTTTCCGCGCAGCAGGCCGATCCTATGACCACCATTCAGCAGCTCGATCCCATGTACGTGGATTTAGGCCAGACCGTGGAGGCCCACCTGCAGATGCGCGAGGCCATCGCCCAGGGTCACTTCAAGACCCAGGCAGGCAAGGCCCCTGTGGACATTTATTTCTCCAACGGTGACAAATATCCCATTCAGGGTCAGGTCGAGTTCTCCGAGGTGACCGTGGACGAAACCACGGGCATGGTGACACTGCGCGCCATTGTGCCCAACCCCGACGGCGTCCTGCTGCCGGGCATGTTCCTGCGCGGTGACATCACCGAAGGCACGGTACCTGACGCTCCCGTGGTCCAGCAGGACGCGGTGGTGCGTGAGGCCGCCGGCACCACTTATGTCTACGTCGTGGCCGAAGACGGTACGGCGCAGCGTAAGGACATCAAAATCGGTGCCAATTACGAGAGCTTCTTCGTGATTACCGAAGGCCTGAAGCCCGGGGATAAGGTCATCACCTCCAATCTGCAGAAGATCCGTACCGGAACTCCCGTGGAAGTGGTTGATCTGACCGACAGCAAGGCCGAAACTCCGGCTCAATAACGTCAGCCTGTGTTGTTAAGGATTTAACTTATGGCTCGTTTCTTTATTAACCGCCCCATCTTCGCGTGGGTGATCGCCATCGTGATCATGCTCGCGGGCGCGCTCGCGGTGAATACGCTACCCGTCGCCCAGTACCCGACCATCGCGCCGCCTTCGGTGTCGATCCGCTCGAGCTACCCGGGTGCCGACGCCACCACGGTGGAGCGTACCGTAACCCAGATCATCGAGCAGAACATGACCGGCCTTGACGGCTACATGTACATGTCGGCGACCTCGGATTCCTACGGTAATTCGGATATCACCATCACCTTTGAGCCCGGTACCGATCCCGATATCGCCCAGGTGCAGGTGCAGAACAAGCTGCAGCAGACCCAGTCGCAGCTGCCGACGGTCGTGCAGCAGAACGGCGTGGACGTCTCCAAATCGACCAATGCCTTCCTCATGGTGGTGGGCCTGATCGCGACCGACGGCGTGCACACCAATACCGATCTCTCGGATTATATTTACGCCAACATCCGCGAGCCGATGGCCCGTGTGCAGGGCGTAGGCGATCTGATGGTCTTCGGTTCCGAGTACGCCATGCGTATCTGGATTGATCCCGAGAAACTCAACAATCTCTCGGTGTCCATTTCCGAGATCACCTCCGCTATCTCCGCGCAGAACGCCCAGGTGACCTACGGCTCCTTAGGCGGCACGCCCGCGGTGCCAGGTCAGCAGTACTCCTACACCATCACCGGTCAGTCGCGTCTGACCTCGGCTGAAGAGTTCGGCAACATCCTCATCCGCGTCAACACGGACGGTACCAAAGTCTATTTAAAGGACATTGCCCGCATTGAGTTAGGCTCCGAGAGCTATCAGGTGCGCGGCTCCTACAATCACCTGCCCTCCTCGGGTATCGCCATCCGCCTCTCCTCGGGAGCTAACGCCCTCGACACCGCCGAGAACGTCAAGGCCCTGATGGCAGAGTTAGAGCCCTACTTCCCGGAATGGATTGAGGTCAACTACCCCTACGACACCACGGACTTCATCTCCGTCTCGATTAACGAGGTGTTCCACACTCTCATCGAGGCCATCATTCTCGTGGTGCTCATCATGTTCGTGTTCCTGCAGAACCTCCGCGCCACCGTCATTCCCTCCATTACCGTGCCGGTAGTGCTCCTGGGCACCTTCGCCATCATGTCGGCCCTTGGTTTCTCCATCAACACCCTGACCATGTTCGGTATGGTGCTCGCCATCGGTCTTCTGGTGGACGACGCCATCGTGGTGGTGGAGAATGTGGAGCGTATCATCCACGAGGAACACCTGCCGCCTAAGGAAGCCACCGAGAAGTCCATGGATCAGATCACGGGTGCACTCATCGGTATCGCCCTTGTGCTCTCGGCCGTGTTCATCCCCATGGCCTTCTTCGGCGGTTCGACGGGCGTCATTTACCGTCAGTTCTCCATCACCATCGTGTCGGCCATGGTGCTCTCGGTGCTGGTCGCCCTCATCCTTACTCCCGCCCTGTGCGCCTCGATGTTAAAGGGAGAGGAAGAGCCGGCCGAAGTGGGCAAGCCCACGGCCTTCCAGAAGGTGATCCGTCCCCTGACGGCCCTGCTCGAAAAGCCCTTCGCGAAGTTCTTCGAGTTATTCAACCACTATTACGGCAAGCTCTCGGTGAGCTATCAGAAGCACGTCACCCGCGTCGTACATCAGATTAAGCGTCAGCTCGTGATCTACATCGGTATCTGCCTTGCCTTAGGCTTCTGCTTCATGCGCATTCCCTCGGCCTTCCTGCCCAACGAGGATCAGGGCGTGCTCCTTGCCATGGTCAATCTGCCGGCCGGCTCCACCGTGGAAAAGACCTCCACGGCACTCGGCAAGCTCGTTGACTACTTCCTTATCGAGGAAGAGGAAAACGTGGACTCGGTGATGGCTGTGACCGGCTTCTCCTTCGCCGGCTCCGGTCAGAACGCAGGTCTTGCCTTCATCCGGCTTAAGGACTGGGCGCTGCGTACCGACGCCTCGCAGCATGCCGACGCCATTGCCAACCGCTCCTACATGCCGCTCATGGGGATCCGCGAGGGTCTTGCCTATGCCTTCAACGTGCCGGCCATTCCGGAATTAGGCGTAGCCTCGGGCTTTGACATGTACCTGCAGGACAACGGCGGCGCCGGCCACGAGATGCTGACCAAGGTGCGTCAGGATTACGTCTACGCCGCGCAGCAGTCACCCCTGCTCATGCAGGTGCGCGCCAACGGCATGGACGACACCCCGCAGTTAAAGCTCAATCTCGACTACGAGAAGGCCCTCGCCTTAGGCCTTTCGGTCTCGGACATCAACACCACCCTCTCCGTGGCGTGGGGTTCTTTATACGCCGATGACTTCATCGAGCGCGCCCGCGTCAAGAAGGTCTACATTCAGGCCGAGGCCGACGCCCGTATGACCGAGATGGACTTAAACAAGTGGTTCGTGCGTAACAATCAGGGCGAGATGGTGCCCTTCAGCGCCTTCACCACCACTTCGTGGACCTACGGCTCGCCGCGCCTCGAGCGCTTTAACGGCGTGGGCGCCATGAACATTCAGGGTGCCCCGGCCCCCGGTATCTCCACCGGTGAGGCCATGGCCGAAATGGAGCGTTTAGCGCAGGACTTACCGGCCGGCTTCGGTATCTCCTGGACCGGCGTTTCCTATCAGGAGCGCCTCTCCGGTCAGCAGGCCCCGATGCTCTACGCCGTCTCGGTGCTCATCGTGTTCCTGTCGCTCGCTGCCCTCTATGAGTCGTGGTCCATCCCCTTCGCCGTGATGATGGTGCTGCCCCTGGGCATTATCGGTGCCGTGTTAGCCGCGCTCATCACGCAGTACGTTCCCGTGCAGACCGTGCTGCGCAATGACGTGTACTTCCAGGTGGGACTTTTAACCACGGTAGGCCTCTCGGCCAAGAACGCCATTCTCATCGTGGAGTTCGCCAAGGAACTCTACGATAAGGGCTACCGCCTGACCGAGGCCGTGGTGGAAGCGGCCAAGATCCGTCTGCGCCCCATCCTCATGACCTCCGCCGCCTTCATCTTAGGCGTGCTGCCCTTAGCCATGAGCTCGGGCGCCGGTGCCGCGGGCCGTAACGAAATCGGTATCTGCGTAATAGGCGGCATGCTCACGGCCACCGTGCTCGCCATCTTCTTCGTGCCGGTGTTCTTCGTCCTCATCATGCGTTACTTCACCAAGTACGTGCCGGTCGAGGAAAAGAAGAAGCAGGCCGAGAAGGAGGCCCGCCGCCGCGAGAAGCTGCTCGCGCAGCGCAAGGCCCTGGAGGAAGGCGAATTTGACGATGATAAATTAGAACCCTCGAAGTTCTAAGCGATCCCTTTCCAGTAAAAAAACCGGCGTGAAGCCGGTTTTTTTATGGGCACGCCCTGAGAGTGAGCTTAGGAAAGTAACGCCCTGTCCTAGATCACGGGATGGGAGGCAATCAGTGCGCAATGCTCAATCACGTCCTCAAGGAAGGGCGCCATGGCGAAGGGCCCCACGCTGACCACCTCGCGCACCAGCGCGCCGTCCTGAGAACCGTCTCCCTCAAAGCGCACCGGTAAGAGCAGCCCCAGCTCCTCGGAATACAGCGCGTCCTCAAGGGAAGCATCCGGCACGCGGGCACGGGTACGGGCCACGGCGGAGGCGAACTTAAACGCCCCCGCTGCGGTAAGACCGAAATGCCTGTCATTCACTCTCTCTAAGGCAAAGCGCTTGGATAAGGCGAGAGCCCTCAGGTAAAGTCCGCCCACGCTGATGGCGCTTAATTCCATCTCCCTGATGAGGCCGCGCTCCACCAAACTGCCGGCAAAACGGTTTTCCATGAGGAGCACCAGGGTATCGCTGCCCGTATCGTAAATCTGATACTGCTCATCTAAGACCAGATAACCGGTGGCATAGAGCCCGCCCGCGCCCTCGATAAAGTCATCTAAAATCTCCCCGTTCTCAAGGTACGGTTCCACAGGGGCGAGAGTGAGACTGGCCTCGCGGAGCTCTTCCTTAAGGCTGTAGCGATTAAGCCCATGGCTTTTACCCATCTCGTCGGGGGAGGACAGATTCTCCCGCTCCGAGCGCGAGAGCACGTTCTCAAACAGCGCGCGATCGGCCACGGCGCGGGTTTTGGTATAGGCAGGCAGAATGACGCCGTAGAGCTCACAGAAAATACCGTCCCTCAAATTGACGCCATGATCGAGAATGCGGGCCTTAAAGAGCGCAGCGGCAAAGGCGAGCGCGTAACGCAGGGAGCCATAGGCACGGCAGGCGGTGACGCGCTGCAGGATAAGGCTCGTGGGGCTGTAGAGCACCCACAGCTCCTTACCGTCCTCTCCCGTAAAGCGCCCGAAGGCACGCTCGGGCAGAAAACCCTCGGCAATCCAGCGCGAAGCGAGCTCCCTGCCGGTCACCAGTAAGTTAAAGGATCCGTCACGGGTGTCGTAAATCTGAAAGGCGTCGGAGCGGTCTATCTGATCACCCACCACCTGTCCGTCCGGCAGCACCATGCCTCCCCGCAGGGCGTGATCCTTAATCTCATCTGACATATCCACCACAAAGCGACTCTCGTTCACGACCACGTCCGTCATGGTAAACTCCTCTTCACTGAACTTAACAATAGTCTGATTGTAGCCGACCTTCTATGGCAAAAAATGAGAAAGCTTCGCATCTTTATCAACAGAGTGCGAATTTTTCTCTACAATGAAGCATTCTTGTACAAGGTTATAAGGTCGCGTATGCATAAAATCGGTTTGTTTTACGGTACCTACACCGGCATCACCCGCAGGGTGGCGCAGAAAATCGCCAGGGAATTAGGCACGGAAAATGTCGATGTGCATGATATCTGCTGTGACGGCGAGACCATGCAGGACTATCAGTACCTGATTATCGGCACCTCCACGTGGAGCATCGGCGAGCTTCAGGAAGACTGGAACACCTTTATGCCCAAGCTCATGGGCATGGACCTAAGCGGTAAGACCGTGGCCCTGTTCGGCACCGGCGATCAGGTAGGCTATCCTGACACCTTCCTTGACGGCATGGGCATGCTCTATGAAACCTTTCAGTACCGCGGCGCCAGGTTCGTAGGCTTCTGGCCCACCACGGGTTACAATTTCACCTCCCCGCTGCCGCTTCTCGATCACGATCATTTCGTGGGCTTAGCCATCGACGAGGATAATCAGGCGGAACTTACCGACAGCCGTATCCGCGAGTGGTGCAAACAGATCCGTCCCGCTTTCGGACTTGCCTGATCTCAGCCTTACCTGACCGTCCGTTCCCGCGTCAGCGGGATCGGTGCGCCTGCAGAATGTGGGTTCGAGTCCCATCCTTCGTACTGCGCGGTGAAAATCCCAAAAAATCAATAAAAAGTCAGCGCACGGCGGCGCCCATGGGGAAAAAAGAAGGGGGGCCCAGAAACAGAAAAACCGCGAAAACGCGGTCTTCTAGCTCTTAACGATACGTTATAACCTGGTGCGAAGGATGGGACTCGAACCCACACACCTTGCGGCACTAAGACCTGAACCTAGCGCGTCTACCAATTCCGCCACCTTCGCGTTCAGTTATAACTTTATCGTGGTGATCCCGATGAGAGTCGAACTCATGACCACCGGCTTCGGAAACCGATACTCTATCCAACTGAGCTACGGGATCGAGCCTTTCGAGAAAGTGAGCGCATTATAGCAAGGAATTTTTCACAGGCAAGCGTTTTTTTAGCTAAATTTTGCGCTTTCTATATTTTTTCATTAAATAACAATAAGTTACTTTGCAAGAATTTTATCATCCCTGAAAAGGGACACGCCCCGTCCCGCCTCTGCCCCGGGGACAGGCCCGGGAGAGGTTACCACCGTCCTGCTCTTTACGCCCATGCTATTATTAGCGATATCGGAATTACTTTGAAGGACAGGCATGACCGCGGTCAGTTTACTTGAGGAGCGTTTTACGGGCTCCCTGCGTCTTTTTGGCAGAAACGGTTTTTTAAAGCTGCAGGCAAGCCACGTCGCGGTGGCGGGCGTGGGCGGGGTGGGATCGCCCTGCGCGGAGGCCTTATGCCGCGCCGGCGTGGGTGAGCTGACCCTCATCGATGCCGATACCATTGAGCGCAGTAATCTCAACCGTCAGGTGCATGCTCTGGAAAGCACGGTGGGAGAGCCCAAGGTGGAGGCGATGGCCCGCCGTCTTAAGGACATAAACCCCGATCTTAAAGTGCACGCCCTGCAGCAGCGCATCGACGGGACCACGCTTAAGGACTTTCTTGCCACGCTGCCCTATTACTGCGTAGAGGCCATTGACGATCTTAAGGCCAAGGCCCTGCTTGATCACGGGCTCTATCATTCAAAGCGATCCTTCGTGGTCGCGGGAGGGGCCGGCGGACGCATTGATCCTGCGAAGCTGCACCTTAGCGATATCGCGAGGGCCAAAGGCGATCAGCTCATCGCGCATTTAAGGACCGTACTGCGCCGCGACTACGGTTTCCCGCATGGAGGGAAAAAATTTAACATTCTCTGCACTTATTCCGAGGAAACGCCGCGCTATGCCGAGGAGAACGGGCATAAGGTGTTCGGGGCACTGATGGGAGTGACGGCGTGCGCGGGCCTCATGCTCGCCTCGGAGATCATCCGCCGCATTACCGAGGAAAACGGCGGGAAGGAGGTCTAAATGCAGGATCCGGATTTTGAGCGGACGCGTAAATTTCTTAAAACCAAACTCGCTGAATATCTGAAGTCACGGGGTATCGACACCACGCGTCCTTTCCGCTGCCTTAACCCGCAGCATCGGGACGAGCATCCCTCGATGAGCTTTAACGCCCGTACCAATAACGTGCACTGCTTTGGCTGCGATGCCTCATACGATATCTTCGATCTCGTAGGCCTCGAGTACGGTCTTTCCTCCTTTAGCGATCAGTACGCCAAAGTCCATGAAATGTATTTAGGCGGCCAGCCCACGGGACTGCCTCCCTCGACGGTGATCACGCGCGCCACGGCGCCCCGTCCTCTCTATAAGGATCAGGACTACGCTCCGACCTCCCGTCCCCTCACCACGCCCGCCACCTTTGGTCAGACGCGCATTATCCGCAGCGACCCCGGGGAAAGGCCTGCCCACTTTGCGCAAAGCACGGTGCGCTCCCAGGCGGTCTTTACCGTGGAGGCTCCCTATAGTCCCAGGAAGGCCGATACGTTCTTCTCCGATAACGCCCACGCTCTCACCGCCTACGCCCCGATTAACGATGAGGGCGAGAAAGGCGTGGAGCTTCCCTCACGGGGCCGCGAGGGTAGCTATGTGAAGCCGCACGCCCTGTCTTCGCTGCCTGAGGAAATCCGCGCCCGCGATAACGTACCGCGCTCCTATCGCGACTATCTGCGCCAGTGCGCAAGAAACGCAGGCAACACCACTTACTTTAAGGATCGCGGCTTGAGCGACGAGGTGATTGCCCGCTTCCACCTGGGTTTTGATCCGGCTTTCAGCGTCGGCGGCGATCCGCAGAGCAACACCGTTCTCACCTGGCAGGGCGCCATCATTCCCTACAGTGATTACGCCTATATGGTGCGCAATACCGACACCACATCCACCGATCGCGTGAGAAAACGCGGACAGGCGGGGATCCTCAATCTGGATACGGTCAATCAGCCGGGACTCATCTTCATCACCGAAGGCGAGTTTGACGCCCTTTCCCTGGAGACGCTCGGCTACCGCGCCCTGTCGTTAGGGGGAGCTGCCAATCTGCGCAAACTTACGGACTATCTGCGCGACCATCCCCTCGTGGGGCGTTCCTTCTGCATATTGCCCGACAACGACGAAACCGGCCGTAACAGCGCGGAGAAACTCCTTGAGGCCCTGCACGCTCTCCATATCGAGGCCCGCATCGTCAGTCTCACCGCCCCCTATAAAGACGCCAACGCCCTGCTCTGCGCCTCGCCTGACACGCTCGCCTTCAGGCTCAAAAACCTCGAGCGGTTAAACACGCTGACCTTCGGGGGCCCCCGCCTTCCGCAAAAGAGCGTAGGCGATCTGCCCGATGCCACGGCGCTCCTGACGCTCAGCTGCGCCCCGGGGCTCTATACCCTCTCAGGCCGCAAGTCCCTGCTCCGCCGTACCATCGCGCATATCCTCGACACCACCTCCCGCACCACCCTAAGCGTGATGAGCGCGAGGGACTGGGAACTTACCTCCCTGTGTCTGAACCGCGCCAGTCAGAGCCTCAACGAAGGACAGGAACTCAGGGAGCTTTATCCTAAAGCCCTGCACGTACCCATCCCCGGGGGAGAGGATCTCGCCTCGGCGCTTGATCTCATGTCCCTTAAATTAAATAACGGCGATGCGTCCCCGGTCTTCGTGGTGAGCCTCTGCGATCTGGACGGCGAGACGCTTTCTGCGGCGATAAGCTCGCTCATCCGCTATACGGAGGAGCTTGCGCAGACTGTCATTGTGCTTGCGCTTCCCGAACAGAGCGCTCCGCTTGAGGATGCGGGCACGGTCTTTTTGAAAGTGACAGGCGAGAGCGGCGATCTCTCCTTTGAAGGCCTGACCGCCTTAGGCGAGAGCCGTCACTTCAGGCTCTCCATCCGCGAGTTCTAACCGTGGCCTTAAATCCCGCACAGGCGGAAGCGGTCAGTTACGTGCAGGGTCCCTGCCTCGTGCTCGCGGGAGCGGGCTCGGGCAAGACGCGCGTGATTACCGCCAAAATCGTAAAACTCTACCGCGATTACATGGTACAGCCGCAGCGGATCTGCGCCCTGACCTTCACCAATAAGGCCGCCGCCGAGATGCGCGAGCGCGTCGCCAGGGAACTGGGCAAGGACGTGGCCGCGCGGATCTGGATCTCTACCTTTCACTCCCTCGGCCTTGAAATCGTGCGTCTGGAGCATGACGCGCTGGGACTGCCCGCGCAGTTCTCGCTCTTTGATGAAAATGACGTGCGCAAGACGCTCCGCGACATTCTGCGTGACGAGTTCTCCGCGCTCTTAGAAGAGCAGAGCGAAAGGGATATCATCTCCGATGCCATGGGCGCCATTTCGGACTGGAAGGGCCGCCTCATCGCTCCCCGGGATCTGTCCGCGGAGGGAGCCTCCTCCCTCATGGGCCAGATCTACCGTTCCTACAGCGATTACCTCAAATCCTGTCACGCCCTCGATTTTGACGATCTCATCTTTCTCACCACGCGTCTTTTAAAAACCAATGACTACTTAAGGCAGAAGTGGAGTCAGTGCTTTCGCTACGTGCTTGTCGATGAGTACCAGGACACCAATGAAACGCAGTATCAGATGCTCAGGATCCTTATCTCCGGTAATTTACAGTTCACGGTGGTGGGGGATGACGATCAGTCCATTTACGCCTGGCGCGGGGCCCGCCCTGAAAATATCCGCCTCCTCGCTGACGATTTTCCGAATCTCAAGGTCATTAAACTGGAGCAGAACTACCGCTCCATGGGCCGCATCCTAAACTGCGCCAACGTGCTCATTTCCCACAACCCGCATCTCTTCACCAAGACCCTGCGCGCCTCACCGGACAAGGAGGGCGGACAGAAGATCCTCGTCATGGAATGCGCCAGTGAGACCGAGGAGGCCTATATCGTCACCGCCCTTATCAAGGGCAAGCTTTACGAGAAACGCGTAAGCCCGGGGCAAATCGCCGTCCTCTACCGTTCCAATTCCCAGTCGCGCCTTCTCGAACAGGAACTGCGCCTTGCCCATATTCCCTGCATGGTCTCAGGCGGTGACAGCTTCTTTGATCAGACCGAGGTGAAGGACATCATCTGCTATTGCCGCCTCATCGCCAACTTCAAGGATCATCAGGCATTCGTACGCATCGCCAACGTGCCCCCGCGCGGGATCGGCCGCGAGACGCTGCACGCGATCAATGAACTGGCCGCCGCCAAATCCCTCTCCGGTCTCGAGGCGTGCATGCTCCCCGAGCTTAAGGAGCGCTTAAAGCCCGCGCAGCTTAAGGCGGTTAACGACTTCGTCATCCTGATGACGCGCCTGCGCCAGAAGCTTTTAAACCATCAGGACGCGGAACTGGCGCGCACCCTGATTGAGGACATCGGCTACGAGCGGCATTTGCGTGCCAGCGCCCTCTCCCCCAAAGCGGCCGACTATCAGATAAAGAGCGTGCACACCCTCATGGAATGGATTGGCGAGCTTATCAGGGGCCGCTTTGGCGAGGCCCGTCTCGATTTTGCCCGCGCCGTCGAGCGCATGGGTCTTAAGGAACTCATGGAAAAGCGCGCGGATAACGACTCCGTCGAGGCCGTGCAGCTCATGACGCTCCATGCCTCCAAGGGCCTTGAGTTTCCCATGGTGATTTTAATCGGCATGGAAGAAAACATTCTCCCCCACCGCAATTCCCTGGAAGGGGCCGGCTCCGTGGAGGAGGAGCGCCGTTTAGCCTACGTGGGGATCACCCGCGCCATGCGCTCCCTGACCTTAACGTGGTGCCGCTCCCGCAGAAACGGCGGCGAGACGCACGTCAGCCGTCCCTCGCGCTTTATTGACGAGCTGCCCCCGGAGGACCTCATTTTTCACAGCGCCTCCAAGCCTATCGAGATATCAAAGGAGCGCCTCAAAAACAGCTTTGATCTGGGCGTCAGCACCATCAGCGAACTGGCTAAAAACTCCCGCTGAGGTCACTTACCGTTTTGTCACCGGCTGCAGCCACAGATCGCCAGGCTTAATCAGATACGCGCCGTTTAAAAGCAGCAGCCCCACGATAAGCGAGAGGGTTAAATCCACCGGCAGGAAAGCGTCCTGTCCCGTCCACAGAAGAGCGGCGTTAGCGCACAGCGCCACCCCCGGCACCCCGAGAATCAGCCTGAGCAGCCACTTTCTCTTAAAGCTCTGCTTTAAGGTCGCGTACAGGGACGCAAAATCCCGTTCCGGAGAGGGAAGAGTGTCTGCAGTTACCTCGCCTCCTGCGCTCCTCTCCCCGATAAGACAGGGCAGGGCGCTTAAGGTCAGGCCGGAGAGAAACGAGCCGCGCGTAACGTTACTTAAGCTATGCACCCGCGAGCCGACCTTTAGCGAGTAGAGGGCGTTTACCTTTAAGGAGGCGGCCTTATTTTTTAACAGGGACAGAGCCTCGGCCTTGCTCTTAGCCGTCACCGCGATCTCCCAGTCCTTAAAATCCTTTAACACCTCAAAGCCTTCGACCTCTCCCTCAAAGAGCTCTACGCCCTCAGGCAGGGTGTAACGCGCCTTACCTGTCTTCCTTTCGCGCACGGCCTCACGTCTTGATTCCGGGGACATGCCTGTTCTCCTCTGTTTTAGCTTATGACTACGCGGCTCTTAACCTTACCGTGCCCATTATACCCGAGCTCCTGGACAGAGCAGGACGCCACGGACTCAGGCTAAGGAGAGGTAAAAGATGGCGGGCTGAAGACGGAAAAGCCGGTCTGAGACCGGCCTTGTGTAAGATAAGGAAGCGGGGATGATTAGTTGTTACCCACGGCGATTTCCTTCATGTCGGACATGTAAGCGCGCAGCTTGCGGCCCACGACCTCGATGGGATGATTGCGGATACTCTCGTTGCACTTAATGAGCTCCACGTTATCCACGGCGTTGTCGCCCTCAAGGCCCTTGCCGATGACATCCAGCTGCACGCGGGACATGAAGTCCTTCAGGAGCGGGATGGCGGCGTTGGCAAAGAGGTAATTGCCGTACTCGGCGGTATCCGAGATCACCACGTTCATCTCATAGAGACGGCGGCGGGCGATGGTATTGGCAATCAGCGGCAGCTCATGGAGCGACTCGTAGTAGGCGCTCTCGGGGTAAATACCGGAGTGGGTCATGGTCTCGAAGGCAAGCTCAATGCCGGCCTTGCAGAAGGCCACTAACAGAATGCCCTTGTCAAAGTACTCCTGTTCGGAGATCTTCTCATTGCACTCCGGAGCGTTCTCGAAGCCTGACTTTGCGTAATTCTCTCTCCAGGTGTGGAGGTTCACGTCGTCATTGGCCCAGTCTTCCATCATCACACGCGAGAACTCGCCGCTCTCGATGTCGTCCATGTGCTTTAAGTACAGCTCCTTGAGGATGCCCTTTAACTCGTCAGCTAAGGCGGTGGCTCTTAACTTGGCGGGATTGGAGAGGCGATCCATCATATTGGTGATACCGCCCTGCTTTAAGGCCTCGCAGATGGTCTCCCAGCCGTACTGAATGAGCTTGCAGGCATAAGCCTTATCCATGCCTAACTCGACCATGCGGTCAAAGCACAGCACGGTAGCGGTCTGCAGCACGCCGCACAGAATGGTCTGCTCGCCCATGAGATCGGACTTAACCTCGGCCACGAAGGACGAGCGCAGGCAGCCGGCACGATCGCCGCCGGTGGCGGACGCCCAGGCCTTGGCAATCGCCCAGCCCTCACCCTTAGGATCGTTCTCGGGGTGCACAGCAAGCAGGGTCGGAGTGCCGAAACCGCGGCGGTACTCCTCACGCACCTCAGTGCCGGGGGCCTTCGGGGCCACCATCACCACGGTCAGATCCTTGCGGATCTGCTGACCGACTTCCACGATGTTAAAGCCGTGCGAGTAACCGATCGCCGCGCCGGACTTCATGAGCGGCATGATGGACTCGATGACGTTGCTGTGCTGCTTATCGGGAGTCAGGTTCACCACCAGGTCAGCAGTCGGGATCAGCTCCTCGTAGGTACCCACCTTAAAGCCGTTCTCCGTGGCGCGCTTAAAGGAAGCTCTCTTCTCGGCAATGGCCTGCGGACGTAAGGCGTAGCTCACGTCCAGACCGGAATCGCGCATATTGAGGCCCTGATTTAAGCCCTGAGCGCCACAGCCCACAATCACGACCTTCTTGCCTTTAAGGAAGTTGCAGCCGTCGGCGAACTCGGCTCTGTCCATCAGCTCGCAGCAGCCTAACTGGGCTAACTGCTGTCTTAAATTCAGGGTGTTGAAATAATTAGCCATTTGTTGTGTATTCCTCAGTTGATAATCTAGGCCATTCCTTGCCCGTTGCAAGCATCATAGCAGAGATTTTATAAAATAGAACATATTTTGTTCTACATTGCGTATAATGCAATAAAGACCAGAGATATTAAGGATTTAAGCCGTGATTGACCTTAAGGACGCTGCACTGTTTTTGCGCATCTGTGAGACCGGGAACCTGACGCGGGCCGCTCAGCTCTCTGACGTGAGCCCATCCACCCTCTCGCGCACCCTCACCAAATTAGAGAAGGATCTCAACGTCAGACTCTGCTACCGCGATCAGAAAGGTATCGTCATCACCAAAGCAGGGCGCCTCTTTGAGCGCTTCGCCAAAGACAGTCTGCGCAACTTCAACTTATTAAAGCGCTCCTTGGCCCAGGACATAGCTCCGGTCAGCGGCAATATCAAAATCTACTGCTCCGTCTCAGCCAGCTACATCTTTATTCCCCGTCTTTTAAGCGAGCTGCGTCTCATTCACCCCGATCTGGAGATCTCACTAGAAACCGGCGATCCGGCCAACGCCCTGAATTTTCTAAACCATGACGGCATTGATTTCGTCATCGCCCCCAAACCAGCGGTCATAGATGACAGTATCGACAGTGTCGATCTCATCTCCTTCCCCCTGGCCATGATCGCCCCGCGCACTCCGGCTTATCCTCTCAAAGGCTATGACGGCGACAACGTCACTCTAAGCGCCGTTCCCATGGTTCTCCCCGAAAGAGGCAAATTACGCACCGACATCGAGGACTACTTCAGAGCCCATCACGCCCGCATCTGCGTTTACTCTCAGGTCGCCGGACATGAGGCCATAGTCAACCTCGTCGCCTTAGGCTTTGGCCTTGCCATCGTCCCCCGCGTTATCGTCGATCTCTCACCCTTTAAAAATGACGTCGTCATCTTAAACCGCCCCGATCTGCCCTGCTTTGACGTGGCCCTCTGTAACCTGAAGGCCCGCTCTCAGGAACCCTGTATTAAGGCTATCTATCAGCTGGCCAGAACCATTGCCCCGACGTTTGCCTCCGATCTGCGCTCGCGCCGCATCTCAGGACTTTAGCGGTTCTCACCCTGTCTCATGAGCATTACCGGGCCAATTAAGATTACCCCTGTATCAGAACTGTTATCTGACTCTGCATCTCTTTTCCTTTGAAGAATATGCAGGCTTTAAACATTAGAAGCGCAACCGTTGAATGACTGCGCGGCGTGCGCTACACTGCGCGCAGGTCATTTCGTGCCATTGCGAGGTTGCCATGACTCTGTCCGCCAAAACCTGGGGTGCGTTCTGCGCCATGATCGCAGGGATCTCTTACGGAACCAATCCTCTCGGAGGGCTTATCATGTTCTCCGAAGGCCTCAATCCCACCTCGGTCATTTTTTACAGATTTATCCTTGCCTCCCTCGGTTTTGCCGTGATCATGGTCATGAGCCGCATCAGCTTTAAGGTCTCGCTCTATGAACTGCTGATGCTCGCCATCCTCGGACTGCTCTTCAGCGTCTCAGCTCTGACCCTGTTCTCGAGTTTTCTGTACATGGACGCGGGGCTGGCTTCTACCCTCTTCTTTATCTATCCCATTTTCGTGGTACTGACCATGGCGGCGCTTTTTCATGAAAAGCCCACCTTAAGCCTGTGGATTGCCATTCTCTTTACGCTCATCGGTATCGGCTGTCTATACCGCGGCGACGGAGAGGGCTTTAACCTTAAGGGCGTACTGTACGTGCTGGGATCGGCCATCTCCTACTGCGTGTATATGGTGGTGATTAACAGGAGCCGCTTTACCATGTCGGCCGTAAAAATGAACTTTTACATGGCTATTTTCTGCCTCCTCGGTATCACCCTCTTCTCCTTTACCTCAGAAAGCAGTCACCTCCGCCCCCTTGAGACTCCCGTGGCCTTAATGGGAGCTATTTTCCTTGCCGTGGTACCCACGCTGGTGTCGCTGACCTTCATGGTCAAGGCCATCAAGTTAATCGGCTCCACTCCGACCTCAATTATCGGCGCTCTCGAACCGCTCACGGCCGTAGCCATCGGCGTACTCTTTTTCAATGAGCTCTTCACGCCGCGGATGGCCATCGGCATTACGCTCATTATCAGCGGCGTGCTTATTCTGGTGGGCGGCTCCGAACTTAAGACCAGAGCGTTACAGCTTAAAGACCGCGTCAAGCTCTGGCGCTGGAGGAACTAAACCGCGCCCTCACCTTTCCTTAAGAGGACTCAATCCTTAGCATCTCCGATCCTTAAACTGAAATGCCGGACCGCACCATGGGGGAGACCCTTTTTAGTCCCCCCCTGAGTTCATGTGCATTTAAGTCAGCTCTGTCACGGTCATTAATCTGATGAAGATCACGTTTTAAGCCCCCTGCAGAGCCAGAGATCCCCTTATCTGATAGACATTTATCAACTGCATGTCTTTTTTATGAAAGTGACCTAACAAAAATCATAATCCGCGTCTGCCGTGCCTACCATGGTCTACCAAAAAGCGCTATTATCTGCCTCAGAGCAATAGCTTAAATTCTTTTTCACTGGATTAATTCTCTAAAGGAGTGAGTCATGTTCAAGGACATCAACCCGACCACCACCGCCGCCTGGAAGGCCCTTACCCAGCATTTTGAGGAAACCAAAGGCCGTACTTTAAAAGAGCTCTTCGCGGCTGATCCGCAGCGTTTTGACAAGTACTCGGTGAAAGTGAGCGACGATCTCCTCATTGACTATTCCAAGAACCTCGTTGACGAAAAGACTCTCTCCCTCCTGCAGGATTTAGCTAAGGAATGCTGCGTCAAGGAAGATATTGAGGCCATGTTCACGGGCGAGAAGATTAACCGCACCGAGGACAGAGCCGTGCTGCACACCGCCTTACGTAATTTCTCGGGCAATCCCGTGTACGTAGACGGCAAGGACGTGATGCCTGACGTCAAACGCGTGCTTGACAAGATGAAGGTCTTCTGCGACAAGGTTATCTCCGGTGAGTGGAAAGGCTATACCGGCAAGCCCATCACCGACATCGTGAATATCGGTATCGGCGGCTCCGACTTAGGCCCCTGCATGATCACCGCCGCATTAACCCCTTATCACAATCACTTAAAGGCCCACTTCGTCTCCAACATTGACGGCACGCATATCGTCGAGACCTTAAAGGAATGCGATCCCGAAACCACCATGTTCCTCATCGCCTCCAAGACCTTCACCACCCTGGAGACCATGACCAACGCCCACACCGCCCGTGACTGGTTCTTAAAGTCCGCAGGCGATGTAGCCCACGTGGCCAAGCACTTCGTGGCCATTTCCACTAATGCCAAGGCCGTGAGCGAGTTCGGCATTGACACCGAGAACATGTTCGAGTTCTGGGACTGGGTCGGCGGCCGTTATTCCTCGTGGTGCGCCATCGGTCTGTCCATCGCTCTTGCCTGCGGCTTTGACAATTATGAGGCCTTCTTAAAGGGCGGCTACGAAATGGACTGCCACTTCCGCACCGCTCCCTTCGAGAAGAACGCCCCCGTACTCTTAGCCTTAATCGGCCTGTGGTACAACAATTTCTACGGTTTCGAGACTGAGGCCATCCTGCCCTACGATCAGTACATGTACCGCTTCCCCGCTTACTTCCAGCAGGGCAACATGGAGTCGAACGGCAAGAGCGTGGATCGCTCCGGCAACCCCGTCTCCTGGTCCACTGGCCCCATCATCTGGGGTGAGCCCGGCACGAACGGCCAGCACGCTTTCTATCAGTTAATCCACCAGGGCACCAAAAAGATCCCCTGCGACTTCATCGCCCCGGCCATCAGCCACAATCCCGTGGGCGATCACCACGCCAAGCTCCTCTCCAACTTCTTTGCCCAGACTGAGGCCCTGGCCTTCGGCAAGACCCGTGAGGAAGTGGTCGCCGAGTTCGCCGCCAAGGGCAAGAGCGAGGCCGAGATGGCGCACGTCATCCCCTTCAAGGTCTTTGAGGGCAACCGTCCTACCAACTCCATCCTCGTCAGGGAAATCACGCCGCGTACCTTAGGCATGCTAGTAGCCCTTTACGAACACAAGATCTTTGTGCAGGGTGCCATCCTCGACATCTACACCTTCGATCAGTGGGGCGTGGAATTAGGCAAGGTGCTTGCCATGAAGATCTTAAAGGAACTTGACGGTGACGCTAAGGTTGAGAGCCACGACAGCTCCACCAACGGCCTTATCAACGCCTTTAAGGCCATGCGCTAGACTGAACGCATAATTTAAGGATCTGAAAGCCCACCCCCGCGGTGGGCTTTTGCGTTATCAGGCGGCGAGGTGATAGACGGTCACGGAGGCGCACAGCAGCGTGGCGGTAATGAGCTTGGTGCCGGTAAGAGGTCTGCCGCCCTGTAAATGTTCCCTGAAAAAGAGCAGTACGAGAAGGACGGCAAAAAGCGCCCTTAAGGAAATAATGATATTAGCCGCGAGAAGGCCGGCGAAGAAGAACGAGGTAATGTAGAGGGCCACACCGGTAACCCACGACAGAGCCACGTTTCTGCTTAACCATAGCTCACGTTTTCCCGTCTTCAGGACAAGGGCAAAGGGCAGCAGGAAAATCAGAAAGGACACGAAATAATAGCAGGTGCCGGCAAGGGCGCGCTTTAAGGGCGAGTCAAATGGCATCAGGGACGTAAGACGCAGTACCGCGACGTCACAGAGCGAGAGGCAGATACAGGTTAAGGTGACGAGACCTAAGACCGCAGGACCTGCCTTGCCCTTAACGCGCGTGAAATTGAGCGACAGCGCCACGATGGCGATCACGGCGGCCAGCTGTATCCAGTTCAGGGACTGCTGCAGATAGAAGACGGCAATCAGCGCCACCACGGGCAGCTTTAAGATCATATAGGGAGAAGCCGTGGAGGGATCGGACTTGCGCACCGCAGTAAAGAAACAGTACTGACTCAGGATGTAGCAGAAATCCAGAAAAGCGATAAGCTTTAAGGACTGAGCGTTCAGTCCCTCCCAGAGGGAAAAAACCACAAAGGGTACAAGACAGATAAGGCCCATGACGAGGTGCGAGGCGATTAAAAGCCTCAGTCCCTTAAGTCCGTGCCTTAACTCCGCTTCCTTAATCAAACAGAAATTGAGCGCCTGAAAGAGCGTGCCCAGTAAGGCCGCGCCAATACCCATCAGCATCGAAATGTACCTAAAACAGGGGAAAAAGAAATCAGCGGCGCCAGCATAGCAAAGCGCGCGTCCACTTACCAGAATTTTAAGTAAAATCAAACCCAAACCCTGAAGGGAGGAGAGTACTGACACAAAAGCCCGTGAGGGACTTCAGGCTCATAACGTAATCCGGACCGCATGAAGAGCAACGGATCCCGCAGCACTCCTAAGCGAGGTGAGTTTACTCTCTGACCATCAGCATCCCGCTTTTCTCAGGATACACACCGAAGGGCTCATACACCTAGCACAAAACGGTGTATTCAGACCTAACTTTCCTTCCTTAGAGGGCGCTTACCTTAAAGGACGCTGCGCTGAAGGCAGCACTCCCCGCTCTCAGGGGCGGAGGTGCCGGATAGCCCTGCTATAATGGGCGCAGTTACACGAGGTTCATTATGAGCGACGCCACTCCCTTTATTCCCCTGCACATTCACTCCGATTACTCCATCGTTGACGGTCTTGAGAGCGTCGAGGCGATCGTCAGGCGCGCAGGTAAATTAGGGATCCCCGCCCTGGCCATTACCGATCAGTTTAATATCTGCGGTTTCATTAAATTTTTCACCGCCTGTCAGAAAGCGGGGATTAAACCGCTCATGGGCGCGGATATCACGGTGCGCGACAGAACCCAGGGCGAAAGGGGCCCTTTCTTTACCCTGACCCTCCTTGCCATGGATCGCGTGGGCAAGCAGAATCTCTATGATGTGCTCTCCAAAGGATGGCTGCGCTTACAGGACAAGGCCAACGAAAGTGAAAGCACGCCGTGGGTGTATTTAGACGAACTGTTCGCGCTGCAGCAGGGGCTTATCGTCCTCAACGGTTTTCGCGGCGATCTTTCCGCCTTCATGCAAAATGGAGATGAAAAGGGGCTTAAGACCCGCGCAGGTGAGTATCTGAAAGTTTTTGGCGATCGTTTCTGCCTCGAGATCACGCGCACGGGACGGCGCTTTGAAAGCGAGTTTGAGACGCAGGCCTTAAATCTGTGCATGAAATACGGTATCGCGCCCGTGGCGAGTAATGACACGGTGTTCCTCTACGGAGAGGCTGATACCCCCGAAGACGGCTTCTCGGACTATCAGATCCATGACATACGCGTCGCCATTCAGCACGGCGTAAAGCGCGGGGATAAGGAAATGGCCCGCCGTTACTCCAAAGAGCAGTATCTAAAAAGTCCCGCCGAGATGCAGGAGCTCTTTGCCGATCTGCCCGAGGCCTTACAGAATACCGTGGCGATTGCCGAACGCTGCAATATCGACATGGAACTTGATCACCCGCGTCTGCCGCACTACCCGACTGGCGATCTCACGGCCGCTGAATGCTTAAGGCAGAAAGCCTATGAAGGGCTTGAGGAACGTCTTGAGTTTCTCTATCCCGATCCTAAAGTACGCGAGGAAAAACGGCCGGAGTACGTGAAGCGCCTGGAAACGGAACTCGATGTCATCATCACCATGGACTTCCCGGGCTACTTCCTCATCGTGATGGAATTTATTCAGTGGTCCAAGGATCACGGGGTATCCGTGGGGCCGGGACGCGGCTCCGGCGGCGGATCGCTCGTGGCCTACGCGCTTAAGATCACCGACTTTGATCCCATGCGCTTTGATCTCCTCTTCGAGCGTTTCCTAAATCCCGAGCGTGTCTCGATGCCGGACTTTGACGTGGATTTCTGTCAGAGAAACCGCGAGCGGACTCTCGATCACGTGCGCGAGCGCTACGGGCTTAACGCCGTGTCGCAGATCGCCACTTTCGGTACCATGGCCCCGAAAGCTGCCATCAAGGACGCGGGGCGCGCCCTGGGCATGGGCTATGGAGCGGTGGATTACGTGGCCAAGATGCTGCCCACGCAGCCGGGGCTTACCTTTAACATGGCCTTAGGCATCGGCAAGGACGGTAAGCCCTGCGAAAGCGCGGCCCCCGACTTTTTAAATCTCTATCAGAAAGCGCTGCAGGATGACGACAAGGCGCGCGTGGAGCTCATTCACGTGGCCATGCGCCTTGAGGGCGTGATCCGTAATCTAGGCAAACACGCCGCAGGCGTGGTGATTTCCCCCACCCGCACCGCCGAGTTTTCGCCCTTAATGCTCGACTCGGACCGCAATTCCATCACGCAGTTTGACAAAAAGGACGTGGAACACGCGGGCCTCGTGAAATTCGACTTTTTAGGTCTCACGACACTCACCATCATCTCCGATGCCCTCGACATGATTAACGAGCGCTTAAAACGCGAGCACAAGCCGCCTTTAGATATTCACGCCGTGCCTTATGAGGACGACGCTTCCTTTAAAGTGCTGCAGCAGGGCGAGACCACCGCGGTGTTTCAGCTCGAATCGACGGGCATGCGCAAACTCATCTCGCAGATGAAACCCGACCGCTTTGACGATCTCATCGCCTTAGTGGCCCTGTATCGCCCCGGCCCCATCAAATCGGGCATGGTCGATCACTTCGTGCAGAGAAAGCACGGGCGCGAGGCCGTGGCCTATCCCTCGCCCGACTTCCAGGATCTCGACTTAAAACCCATCCTCGACTCCACGTACGGCGTTATCGTCTATCAGGAGCAGGTCATGCAGATAGCTCAGGTGCTGGCGGGCTATTCCCTCGGCGGGGCCGATATCCTGCGCCGCGCCATGGGTAAGAAGAATCCCGCGGAAATGGCCTCGCAGCGCTCGGTGTTCCGCGAGGGCGCCATCGAGAAGCATAAAGATCCCGACATCGCGATGAAGATCTTCGATCAGGTGGAGAAGTTCGCCGAGTACGGCTTTAACAAGTCCCACTCGGCGGCCTACGCGCTGGTCGCCTGGTGGACGCTGTATTTAAAGACGCATTATCCGGCCGAGTTCCTCGCGGCCATGATGACCGCCGACCGGCAGCGCACCGAAAAGCTCGTCACCTATATCGCCGACTGCCGCCGCCTCGGGATCAGGGTCAATCCGCCGGATGTCACGGTAGGCAAATTCGATTTCACAGTCAACCGTGAAGGGGAAATCGTCTACGGCATCGGCGCCGTCAAGGGCATTGGCGAGGCCTTCGTCAATCACGTGGTCAAGGTGCGGGAGAAAGAGGGCGGCTTTGAGGATTTCTTTGATTTCGTAGCCAAGGTAGGCGCGGACTTTATCAATAAGCGCACCCTCGAATCGCTGATTTTAAGCGGCGCCCTCGACCGTCTCTGCCCCTCGCGCGCCCGCATGATGGCCTCGGTACCCGACGCCATCAAGTACGCCTCGCAAAAGGAAGCGGACGCAGCCTCAGGACAGCTCGATCTCTTCTCCGTGCTCGACACCTCGGTGACCCGCCCCGTGCTCTCCCGTGCCCGCGAATGGCCCGAGAAATATCAGCTCTATCTGGAAAAGGGCGTCCTGGGACTCTACCTCTCAGGTCATCCCATCAATGCCTACCGCGGCGAGCTAAACCGTCTGGCACTGACGCCGCTTTCCCATCTCCGACCCTCGGGCCCCCGTCCCATGGACGCCATGATTGCCGGCGTGGTCATCTCCTCCACCGATCGCATCTCCAAGCAGGACGGCAAGCGCTATTACGTCGTGGTCATTGACGACAGCACCTCGCAGATTGAGCTCATGTTCTACGGGCAGAATGCCGAAGCCTACGGTAACCTGCTTGCCGAGCGCAAGAAACGCCGCGATCTCATCGCCAAAAACGGAGATACTGACGGCACGTGGGTGGAGTCCCCGCTCATCCTTGTGGTGAGTGGTGCGGTGTTCCTCACCGAAGACAATATGCTGCGCTTCAGGATTCAGCGTCTCCGGGCACTGGAGACACTGCGCCGGCATGACGCGCGCACCCTCACCGTCAAGGTGGACAGCTCGGCGCTTAAGGAGACGGCCCGTGAGATGAACCGACTGATGGAGCGCAACCTTATCGACATGGAAAAGACGCCTCTGCCCTACTCCGGGAACAGCGAAGAGCCCCCGGTACGCGGCTGCGCCTTAAATCTCATGCTTGACAACACCATCGTGCACTTTAAAAACAACCGCTTCCGTCTCGATCCCAATGACGATCTCATGGACGGGCTTCGGGATCTGTTCGGCCGCGATACGGTGCGCGTGGGCTACTGATCCGAGGACAAAAGGGCGAAGGGGCGCACGCCCTTTTCCCTATCCCTGAGGGTGCGGGCATAAAAAAAGAGATCCCCCGGGGATCTCTTTTTTCTTTTTAAAGGCGTAAACCTTAAACTTAGGCCTTCTTGGCACGGGCCTTGTCGAGCATGGCGAAGCGCTTCTTGAAGGCTTCGACACGGCCACCGGTATCCACGATCTTCTGCTTGCCGGTATAGAAGGGATGGCACTTGGAGCAGACTTCAATATCGATGTCGTGACCTGCAGTGGAACGGATCTGGAAGGTGTTGCCGCAGGAGCAGCGCACATTCACCAGCTCATACTTGGGATGGATATTCTCTTTCATGAAAACCTCTTTGTGTGTCGCCATTAAGGCCGCCTGTGCGCCAAAACACCACACACCTAAAATGGAAAAAAGCTGCGGTATTTTATAGAAGTACGTAAGGGATTGCAACCCTGTGCCGCACTTTTATCGCATTTTTCAGCTCCCCGCCCGCCTTGTCAAAGGGGGCCGCATCTTTTTACAATGAAACCTGACACTGTTTTTTGGAGGTCATGTGAGTGTTCTGATAGCGAATGTAGCCTTAGTCAACCGTCCGCTGTTTGACACCTATGACTACCGCCTGATTCTCAAGGGCCGCAAAAGCGCCGCCGAGTGCGCCTATCTTAAGGGGGCGCGGGTCCTAGTTCCCTTCGGTAAATCCATAAGCAGTCTCGCGGTCATCGTCTCCCTGAAGGATCACGCCCTGCAGCAAAGCGCCACCTTAAAGGAAGCGAAGCTCCTCGACGAGACGGGGCTCATGGGCGAGGACGTCTTTGAGAGCGTACTCTTTGGCGCGCGCTACTATCACTATCCCTTAGGCCAGTGTTTCTTTACCGCCCTGCCCTTAGCCCTGCGCGAGGGTAAAAGCTGCGAGCTTGCCCGCGTCGATCTGCTCATGCTCTGTGAGGATGCGCCCGCGAGACTGCAAAAAGCTACAGGCAAGACCCGCATCAAAAGTCCCGCGCAGTTAAAGCTGCTCTCCCTCTTAAGCGAGGAGGCAGCGGGCACTCTGGCCATTCCCGTCACCGAGGCCCGCGACAGAGGCATTCCCCCGCACGCCATCACGGCGCTGTTAGATAAAAAGCTCATCCGCAGGGTCAAATCGGAGATTGATTACACCACGTGGCAGGAGGGACTTAAGGGGGGCAGCGTGATTAAGGAGCAGGGCCCCGCGCTCAATCCGGGGCAGGCCTACGCGGTGGAGCGGGTGGCAAGCGCCCGGGGACACGAGACTTTCCTTTTATACGGGATCACGGGCTCGGGTAAGACCGAGGTCTATCTGCGCATCATTGAAAAGGTGCTTGAAAAGGGTAAGGCGGCTTTAGTGCTGGTGCCCGAAATCGCCCTCACGCCGCAGACCTTTGAGCGCTTTCACCGCCGTTTTAACGTGCCGGTGGCCTCCCTGCACTCGGCCTTAAGTGACAGGGAGCGCTTTGAGACCTACCTCAACGCCAGATACGGCAAAAGCGCCATCCTAATCGGCACCCGCTCCGCGCTCTTTACGCCCCTGCCAGGGCTCGGGCTTATCGTCATTGATGAGGAACATGATTCCTCTTTCAAGCAGGGGGACGGTTTTCGCTATCACGCGAGGGTGCTCGCCCGCGAGCGCGCGAGGCTGTGTAACTGTCCCTTAGTGTTAGGCTCCGCCACGCCCGCCCTTGAGAGTATCGTCAAAGCCGAGAGCGGGGAATACACACGCCTTGATCTCACAGAGCGGGCCGGCGGGGCCGCGCCGCCTCACCTGAAGCTCATCGATCTCACCACCGAGCCCTTAAGTCAGGGCATGTTCTGCGGGATCGGCACCACGCTCGAGAACGCCATCGGCGAGGAAACCGTCAAGGGCAATCAGGTACTGCTCTTTTTAAACCGCCGCGGCTACTCGCGCCATTTAGTCTGTCACAGCTGCGGGAACATCTTCTCCTGCCCGCACTGCGATAACCTTCTGACCGTGCATCACGAGGAGCGCGTGCTCTCCTGCCACATCTGTGAGTACCGCGAGAGCCTGCCGCACATCTGTCCCGTCTGCCATCACGCCGAACTCGTGGAAACCGGTTTTGGAACCGAGCAGGTGGAGGAATTTCTCAAAAACCGCTATCCCGACGTGGGCGTGGAACGCATTGATCGGGACACGGTGAAAAACCGCGATGAACTGGAAGCGCGCCTTGAGAAGATCCGCCGGGGACAGAGCCAGATCGTGGTGGGCACGCAGATGCTCGCCAAGGGCCATGACTTTCCCGACGTCACTTTAGTAGGGATCATCGACATTGATTCCGGCCTGTACTCGGACGATTTCCGTTCCCTTGAATACACCGCGCAGCTCATCACCCAGGTAGCCGGACGCGCGGGAAGGGCCTTAAAGGAAGGCTACGTCATCGTGCAAAGTCACCACCCCGATCACGAGCTCCTCTATAACCTAATTGAAAGGCGCAGTGACTATCTGCCTCTGGTCCTTTCCCTGCTCCCCTTAAGGCAGCAGCTTAAGCTGCCTCCCTACGGCGCGCAGGCCTTTCTGGAAAGCAACAGCGAGGATCGCGACGCGGCCCACGCTTTTTTAAGCACGCTCCTTACGGGCCTCACGCGGGAGAGTCTGCCTCAGGGGGTTACGCTCTCGCCGGTACTGTCAGACAAGATGGAAAAGCGCCATAACCGCTTTCACTTCCATATTCTCGCCTCAGGTGATAATGAAACCTCTCTTGCGGCGCTTTTAGATAAGGCCGTGAACGCGGTTAAAAAGGGCGGCATTCCCGCGGGAGTTCGCTTTGCCATCGACGTTGATCCCCTGCTCATGATCTGAATTTTTGCGTGACGCACTTCGCGTTTTTGCATTGCAATATGACTATGCAGCGTCCCTTTTCCTGAGAAATTCCGCCTAAAAATCAGGCATTAAGTGCCCGAGTTAAGAAAACGCTTACATTTCAGGATCTTAAACAGGGCGTTCTCCTTTCCTTTTTGTGCGCCAGGGCACATTTTGAGGTTTTTAAGTAAAAATTCTCAACTACCCTCCGGAGGCCTGACCTGCCTTGTATACTCAAGTGGTCTATAATGTTTCAGACCTACACAATAAGAGAGGCGTCTATGCAGAAAACTGTACCTGCGCTCTGCGTGTCAGTTTTGGCTTTAATG
The DNA here is from genome assembly GCA_018713485.1 of Candidatus Avisuccinivibrio pullicola. Lineage (GTDB taxonomy): Bacteria > Pseudomonadota > Gammaproteobacteria > Enterobacterales > Succinivibrionaceae > Avisuccinivibrio_A > Avisuccinivibrio_A pullicola. The sequence goes on along the minus strand of DVOQ01000057.1, from coordinate 6,973 downwards.
TTCGCAGCCTCCTGTGATAATCACGAAACTGGAGCGCTTAACGCACAGAGCGGAACAGCGCAGTTTGAGAGTATCGCTCAGGATAACTTCAATCACGACAAGGCCCACAGCCGTTACGGCGGTAAGTACCGCCTCGATCTGACCCTGTTGTGCGATACCGATCTGTTTATGTCAGGCGATATGCCCACCGGTTTCCCGATGGTCATTTCCGCCGACGCGGCCGATCTTAAAAAAGTCAGCAGCCGTGAGGAGAGCGTAAGTCCGCACCTTTTAAGCGCCCTGGATGAGATGGTGCGCTTAGGTTTTCTGACGCGTAAATCAGGGACCATGCCCGATCGCGGCAGGATAAAGCCCGTGTACATTTACGATTTAACCGCTGCCGGGGCGGAGGTGTTCGGACCGCAGCCCAATCTCAGCGTCAACGTAGGCGAGTGGGAATTCTCGCGCTTTTTAGGCAACAGTACCGTACGTGAATGCGCCACCTCCGACGGGCAGGCCTTTGAGCGCTCCCGTGTCTCCTTTGCCTATCATTTAGGTTCACAGCCTGAGTGGCTGACGCAAAGTCCCGTACTCATCTCGCTCTTTAAGGTACCCGAGGGTGAGCTTAAGGAACACGTCACCTTCTTTCGCATGAAGGGCTCTGAGGACTGGCATACCTCGGGTGAAATGTCGCTCTTTCAGACTAAAGAGCGCGATCCCTTAGGCCTCAAATATAAAAACTGGCACTCACCCGATGAGGGACAGATCTTATCGCTGCACGATGCTGCTGAAAACCCTGCTCCCTGAAGGAGAGCGCTACGGCCCTCCTCGCTGCCCCGCAGAGGGCATTTTTGTGGTATGCTGACGCCCGCCTTGAGCGCCGGCTTTCGGTTATTTCACTTTGTCCACGGACTTTCCCGATACCTATATGAAAGAGCAACTCGTATCCCTCATCAAGAGCAGTCTGCAGCAGCTTTCTGCCACTTATGATATTGATAAGAATCTTTTAAGCGCGCTGCGCGTTGACCGCACCAGGGACAAGAGCCACGGCGATTTTGCCTCCAACGTGGCCTTAATGCTGTCCAAGAGCCTGCATCAGAATCCCCGCGCCTTAGCTGAGGAGATCATCGCTCACCTCCCTCACGATCCCCGGATCGCCAAAACCGAAATCGCGGGACCTGGCTTCATCAATTTCTTCGTCTCGGACGAGAGCCTGTGCGCGACCTTAAGCGCCATGCTCGCCGATCCGCGTTTAGGCGTGGCGAAGGCGGATAAGCCGCAGCGCGTGGTCGTGGACTATTCGGCCCCCAATGTCGCCAAGGAAATGGCCGTGCACCATATCCGTTCCACCGTGATCGGGGACGCGGTCGTGCGCACCCTCGAGTTCCTCGGGCATGACGTCATACGGGCCAATCACGTCGGTGACTGGGGCACGCAGTTTGGCATGCTCATCGCCTATTTAGAGCGCAAGGAAAACGAGTCCGGCGAGGGCATGGACTTAAGCGATTTCGAGGCTTTCTACCGCGAGGCCAAGCAGGCTTATGACAGCGATCCCGACTTCGCGGTGACCGCCCGCCGCTACGTGGTGCTCTTACAGGGCGGCGATCCCTACTGCAAGGCGATGTGGCAGAAATTAGTCACCATGACCATGGAGCAGAATCAGCGCATTTACGATCGCCTCGATGTCACCTTAACGGAAAAAGACGTCATGGGTGAGTCGCTCTACAATCCCATGCTCCCCGGGATCGTGGCCGATCTCACCTCAAAGGGACTCGCGGTCGAGGATGACGGCGCCATGGTGGTCTACTTAAACGAGTTCACCAACCGTGACGGTCAGCCCATGGGCGTTATCGTGCGCAAGAAGGACGGCGGTTATCTCTATACCACCACCGATATCGCCTGCGTCAAATACCGCGTCGATACCTTAAAGGCCGAGCGCATTCTCTATTTCATCGACTCCCGTCAGCATCAGCATCTCATGGAGGCGTGGACCATCGCCCGTAAGGCGGGTTATCTGCCCGCTAACGTCTCCGTCGAGCACGACGCCTTCGGCATGATGCTCGGACGTGACGGACGGCCCTTTAAGACCCGCACCGGCGGCACCGTGAAATTAAAGGATCTCCTTGACGAGGCCGAAGAGCGCGTAAGTAAGCTCCTTGAGGAGCGCGGCTCTGCCTTAGAAGGAGACATCCGCAGGGAGGTCATCCACAACATCGCCGTGGGTGCCGTCAAATACGCCGATCTCTCCAAGAACCGCACCACCGACTACATCTTTGACTGGGATCTGATGTTAGCTTTCGACGGTAATACCGCGCCCTACCTTCAGTACGCTTATTCGCGGATCCGCGCCATCTTCAGAAAGACGGATAAAAAACCCGGTAACTTTATCCTCAACGAGGAGGCCGAGACCGCCCTGGCGAACAAGCTCACAGCCTTCCCCGAGGCGGTGCGTCAGGTGGGAGACAAGGCCATGCCGCATTTACTGTGCACCTATCTCTATGAGCTCTCGGGCACCTTCATGCGCTTCTATGAGTCCTGCCCCGTATTAAAGGAGGGCGTGAGCGACGAGGTACGCGCCAGTCGTCTGGCCCTCTGCGATCTCACCTCCCGTGTGTTAAAGCAGGGCTTAAATCTCCTTGGCATCCGTGTCATGGAGCAAATGTAGTCTTTAATCTCTTCTCCAAAGCCCCCATGTAAAACATATGGGGGCTGTTCCCCGCAAGTGACATACATCATGGATTTCAAAAACCTGAGCCGCACGTTTCTCTCCGATCGTAAAAAGCTGGTTCTGCTTGGAGCCCTGCTCGCCATCGTGATGGCTTTCATCTTCTTTTTAATTTCCCTGAGTGCCTCCAATGATCCCGTGACGCCGCCGCAGAACACGGTACAGACGGAAGGTCAGAGCGGAGCGCTCACGCTAGATGGTACTGAGAAAGTGCCGGCCGCGCAGAAATACGATTACACCACCCTGTTAAAGGACGATGCACCCGCCGCACCTCCGGCCGATCCCTTCGCGGGAATGAAGGAAAGCTCTGCGCCTGTCGCAGATCCCACGGCGCCACTGCCCTCAGCGGAAGAGGCTCCTCAGTCTCAGGTAACGGAAAGCGTTCCCGTTGAGCCCCCTTCTCCTGACACGACTTCCCGGGGGAGCGAGCCGCTGCCTTCAGGTACCACCATGGGCGCCTTCCTTTACTGTGACAGCTTCGCCACGCAGAGCGAGGCTGAGGGACAGAAAGCGCTTATCGCCTTCCAGGGACAGACCTCGGAAGTGGTGCAGAACAGCGAAGGGCGCTATCAGCTCAAATTAGGCCCCTACGTCAGCCGCGACGCGGCACGCACGGAATTCAATCAGTTAGGCGAGCAGGGCTTAGTAAGCCGCTGCGCGCTCGTCGATGAACCGACGGCACATTAAAAGGAGAGTGCATGACAACCATTGTCTCGGTACGCCGTAACGGCGAGGTCGCCGTGGGCGGTGACGGACAGGTCACCATGGGGCAGAGCACGGTCTTGAAGGGCAATGCCCTTAAAGTGCGCCGCCTGTTTAAAAATCAGGTCATAGCCGGTTTTGCAGGCTCCACCGCCGACGCCTTTACCTTACTCGATCTCTTTGAGAGCAAGTTAGAGGAGCATGGCGGGATTTTAGAGCGCGCCTGCGTGGCCTTAGCCAAATCGTGGCGCACCGATCGTGCGCTGCGCAAATTAGAGGCTATTCTCATCGTCGCGGACAAGCGCGCCTCCTTCCTCATCTCCGGAACGGGTGACGTCGTGAAGATGGACGATGACATTCTCGCCACGGGATCGGGCGGCAATTACGCTCTCGCCGCGGCGCGGGCTCTTTACTACAACACTGATCTCAGTGCCGGGGAGATCGTCAAAAAGGCCCTCGAAATAGCCGGTGACATCTGCGTGTTCACCAATCAGAATCATGTTATTGAGACTATTAAGTGCGATGAGTGAGTTAACCCCCCGTGAAATAGTCAGCGAGCTCGACCGCCATATCATCGGTCAGAGCGAGGCCAAGAAAGCCGTGGCCATTGCCCTGCGCAACCGCTGGCGCCGTATGCAGTTAGATCCGAAGCTCCGTCAGGAGATCTTCCCCAAGAACATCCTCATGATTGGCCCCACGGGCGTGGGTAAGACCGAGATCGCCCGCCGCCTCGCCTCCCTCGCCAGGGCCCCCTTTATCAAGGTGGAGGCCACCAAGTACACCGAGGTGGGCTACGTGGGCAAGGAAGTGGACTCGATTATCCGCGAGTTAGCCGACGTCTCCATGAAGATGGTCCGCGAGAGAGCCTTTACCAAAAACCGCGTGCGCGCCGAGGACGCCGCCGAGGAGCGCATTCTCGACGTTTTAGTGCCGCCCGGGCCCATGTCGAGCGAGGAAAAGGAAAGCAATCCCACGCGGCAGTACTTCAGAAAGCAGTTGCGCGAGCACGCCCTTGATGACAAGGAAATTGAAATCGAGCTGCGCGATCAGGGACCTTCGGTCAGTGTCATCAGCGGCTCCTCGGCCATGGAGGAGATGAACAATCAGCTGCAGTCGCTCTTTGATACCATGACCCAGGGGCGCACCGTCAAGCGCAAGGTCAAGGTGAGGGACGCCTTCAAGATGCTGACCGAGGAAGAGGCCGACAAGCTCACCAAGAACGATGATCTGCGCAGCGAGGCCGTCTCCCTGGTCGAGAATCACGGTATCGTCTTTATCGACGAGATTGACAAGATCTGCGGTCAGGACAGCTCCGGCTCGCACGCCGACGTCTCGCGTCAGGGCGTGCAGCGCGATCTGCTGCCGCTTATCGAGGGCTGTCAGATCAGCACCAAGTACGGCATGGTGCGCACCGATCATATCCTCTTTATCGCCTCGGGCGCTTTCTCGCTCTCCAAGCCCTCCGATCTCATTCCGGAGCTGCAGGGACGTCTTCCCATCCGCGTGGAGTTAAAGGCCCTCACCACCGATGATTTCGAGCGCATCCTGAAAGAGCCTCATGCCTCGCTCACCAAGCAGTATGAGATGCTTTTAAAGACCGAGGGCGTGAACCTAATCTTTACCGACGGCGCGATCCGCCGCATCGCCGAGGATGCCTTCACGGTCAACGAGCGCACCGAGAATATCGGGGCCCGCCGTCTCCATACCCTGATGGAGAAGCTCCTGGAGGAGATCTCCTTTAGCGCCTCGGACAAGGCCGGCACCACGCTCACCGTGGACGAGGATTATGTAGACGCGCACCTCTCCGATCTCGTAAAGGACGAGGATTTAAGCCGCTATATTCTCTAGCAAGCGGCCCCCGTCTTAAGCGGCGGGGGCCTGACGTGATCAGGGGACAGGGCAGAAGACTCCCCGTCCCCTGAGAAATCACTTTCCGGGGATTATGCAGGACTGCCTCCTTTACCGATTAAGCTTTAGTTCACAGCTCCGAACTGCGGCCTTACCTCTTCTGCACAACAGATATCCCCGTCCATCCGCATCTTCAGGCAGGCGGTTTCAGGCTATAATGCGTAAAAAGCTTCCGGGAGGAAAGCGGATGACCGAGAAGAAACCCTATACCGTTCCTGTCTACAAAGGAAAGCCCCTCAAGGAATTCTCGCGCTTAAGCGACGTGTGGGTCAAACACGTGCTCGCCATGCCCGGGCATCAGTCCTATATTCTTGATTTGCTAAACGCCATCTTTGAGGAAGAGCTTCCGCCCTGCATGGAGCAGGGGGAAACCATCACCTCCATCCGCTACCCTGACCGCGAGCTGATTAAGGAACACCTTAACGAGCGCGGTGCCGTGCTCGACATCCTCGTTGAGACCTCGCAGGGACAGCTCATCAATATCGAGGTTTACCAGTACCTCAGGCCCGGCATTAAGGACAAGAGCCTGTTTAACTTCGCAAGGCTCTTCACCTCCTCGTCAAGGCAGGGCATGGATAACACCGCAGGGAAAACGGGGCGCGTTAAGGACACAGCCGGTACCGCCTCCGACACGGCCGCTCTGGCCACGAAGGAGCGCTTAAAGCCGGTTATCGTCATCAATCTGTTAAGTCAGGAGCTGTTCAGGGAACTGCCGGAGGAGTTCGTGCATCCCTTCGCGCTCCTGCACCGCAACCATCCGGAGATACTGGGCAGCGACAAGCTGTATCTCTACTTCATAGAAGTTCCCAAGTGCCCTGAGATCCGTTCCCGGAGAAGACTGCTGCGGTGGTTGCAGTATTTCAGGAACAGGAGCGTGCCGGGGCCGGGAGCTCTTAAGTACACTGAGGATGATCCGATTTTTGCCGGACTGGAGCGTATGGAAATGGACTTTGTTGCTGATTATGACAATTTAAAGCGCTATTTTGACAGCGAGGAACAGGCCCGCGTGGACGCCATGCTCATGAATGAGGCCCTCAGAAAGGAAAAGGAAAGCGGCATAGAGCTTGGTGAGACCCGCGGTGAAGCTAAGGGCGCTCTGAGAAAAAGCTTCAGCATCGCCAAGAACCTGTTTAAGCTCGGTTTCACCATGGCGCAGATCAAGCAGTTCACGGGGCTTTCCGACGCGCTGCTGGAAAGGGCGCGAAAGGGCGAGGCTCTTACCGACGCGGATTTTCCCGCTAGGTCCTGAGGAGAGCCGCTTACAGCGTAAAAGACAGCCATGTACTGTTTTGACAGAGAGGAGCAGGCCCGCGTGGACGCCATGCTCATGAATGAGGCCCTCAGAAAGGAAAAAGAAAGCGGCATAGCGATAGGCGAGGCCCGCGGTGAAGCCCGCGGCGAGGCCCGTGGCATATTTAACACTGCTAAAAACATGTTTAAGCTCGGCTTAACCATGGCGCAAATCCAGGAGAGCACGGGTCTTTCCGACGCTCTGCTGGAAAGGGCGCGAAAGGGCGATGCTCTTACCGACGCGGATTTTCCCGCTAAGTCCTGAGGAGAGCCGCTTACAGCGTAAAAGACAGCCATGTACTGTTTTGACAGAGAGGAGCAGGCCCGCGTGGACGCCATGCTCATGAATGAGGCCCTCAGAAAGGAAAA
>DVOQ01000001.1 GCA_018713485.1 Candidatus Avisuccinivibrio pullicola | reverse complement strand
GAAGATCAGGATACCGCAAGCTCTGAAAGAACAGACCGTCCTGCTCCGGAACCGGCCCCCTCGGCTGATCCCGAGGATGTGTCCCCGGCCACGGCGCTCAATCCCGAGCCTGAGGAAAAGCGCACCGTGCTTACGGCAGGAAGCGCCGAGGAACAGGCAAACGTGCAGGCAGAGGAAGAGGCCCAGGAAAAGGCCCTGCTGTCAGCCCAGCCTCCCCTGCCACCTCACGAGTTTGTGCCCGTGATACGTCTGTCGCTTAAAAAAGTTACGGCGAGCACGCCGGCCCTTTTAGAAAGCGATCTGATTAACCTTTTACAGGCGCAGCTGTGGGTACATCATCTCAATACCATTACGGTGACCCGCAAACGGCCGAAGACTGTCCTAAGCGAGCTTATCGAGGCACTGTGGGCGAAATATCAGAAGGCGGTGGCGGTCATTATCGACAATTATGACGTGCCCTTTATTAACGCCTCCTCCCTGCCTGCGATGTATCAGGACGAGGCGATCTCCACCTACCTTGACATGCTCAACGCCTTAAAGCGCCTCGGTACCCGCGTCAAATGGGTACTGCTCACCGGCCATATCAAGTTCGCTCTTTCCTCGGAAATGTCAGAGGGTCTGCCGCAGCTTACCGATCTGACCTACAGCAGTGCCATCGACACCATGTTCGGCTTCACGGTAAGTGAAGTCCGGCAGCTCTTTAATGCGCAGTTAAAGCGCTTTGCCCCGCGTCACGGCATCACCGCCGACGAACTGTTAAAGGCCCTCAATGCCTGTTACGGGCATTTCGTGTTTTCAGACCGCCTGCGCGAGGTCATGCGTCCCTCCTCGGTATGCGCCGCCTTTGAGGCTGAAGGTCTGCTGCTGCCCTACGCCGCCCGCGGCGATTATGCCTTTTTAAAGTCCGCGCTCTCGCGCTTCGATGACGCCGATCTTACGTGGCTTTTAAAGGACGGCCAGGAGGCCATTCATCAGGAAACGGTGCCCTTACACCCGGGGATTCACGATTTAGGCGTCCTGCTTTTAAGTCTCGGCTTTGCCACCATCGACAAAGTCACGGTCACGGAAGGGCCCAATTTCATCAATTACCGCTACAAATACAAAAAAACCAACGAGGAAACCGAGCGCATGTACCGCGTCTTCACGGGCAAGGCCCATCTGCGCCTGACCACTGCTCCCATCAACCCCCTGGTGTACAGCGCCGGGGCTCACGATTATGACCTTTAGGTAAGCTTATGGCACTGGCATTCTTTGACATGGACGGCACCCTCATCAACGCCGATTCCAATGAGCTCTTCTTTAAATTCATGTTAGATAAAGGCATTGTCACGCAGTCCTTTATTGAGCCGATGGATGAATTTCAGCGTCTTTACTTTGAGGGGCGCCTTAAGATCGAGGATTTCGTCCTTTACGCCATCCGCCCCATGCTCACCTTCAGCAGGGCTGAGCGCGACGCGCTCATTGAGGAGTTTCTTCTCGACCGCCTGCTGCCCACCGTTAAAAAAGGCGCTTACGCGGCCATCGACCGGCACCGCTCCCGCGGTGACACCCTGCTTATCGTCTCGGCTACCGTCACCTATATCGTGGGCGCATTAGGCAGGGCCCTGCACTTTGACGATGTCATCGCCGCCCCCGTTAAATACGCAGAAGATGGCAGGGTGCTCCCTGAACTTACGGACGTGGTGCCCTATCAGCAGCATAAGGTCACACGGATTGAGAAATATTTAAAGGAGCATCACGCCACTCTTGACGGGGCCTGCGCTTATGGAGACAGCATCAACGATCTGGAGATGCTAAAGCTCTGCCCGCACCGCTATGCTATTGACGCCACGCCCGAGCTCAGGGCACACGCCACCGCGGACACGCATTTTGAAAGCTGGATTTAATGAGGATTAAGGGGAGCGCGCTCCCCTTTTAAGAAGTCCTTAAAGAGCCTCACCGTCGGTGCGGTTCATACCCTCAGAGCTCTGCACGCCGGCAGGACCCGAAATCCCTAAATTAAAGACCCTGCTCTTTACGCGGGCGCTCTGCGTCTGCAGGGCAGAGGCGTCATCCACGCTGTAAATACGGGGCTGTCTGCGATCGATAAAGACGCGCACTAACTGACCGTCATTTAAATCCGGAAGCTTCACGGTGGCGGCGCTTAGAAAAAACCGCGGCTTCTGCGTGCCGCATTCCTTAAACACCACCGCCTTTTTAGTACGCAGCAGGAAGGAGGGCAGATAGCGGGAAAAGACCGCCACGCGGGCGTCTAATTCCACGAGGGCGTAAGCCTCGGCCATTATGGGGAGAGGATCACGGCGCAGGCGCGAGCGCACCCTGACGTAGTAAAGATATTTGATAAGCACGAGGGCGCAGTAAATGACGGTAAGTCCCTGCAGAATGCGGGCATACACAAGCACCCGCCCCTGCAGCAGATCCTCTTTTACAAGGGCGAACGTGACGATGGCCAGAAGGCCTAACACCGCGTAAAAGCAGAGTCCCAGACCTCTTCTGACCGTGGTGTCCACGACATTAAAGTCAAAATGGACACCGCTTTTTCTTAAGTACAGCTCACTGTACACATCATCGCGCCGCGAACCTGCCATGCCTCTCTACTTATCCTTGACTTCGTCCCAGAACTGCTTCTCCAGTTTATCAAAGAGCAGGACCGCGGAGTCATCTTTTTTCTCCGTCGCGATGGAAACGATGAAAATGGCGATAAGCGAGAAAATAAAGCCCGGCACAATCGAGTACAGACCGAGGAAGGCCCCGTACTCCCAGATAAGGACCGTGAGAGCGCCCGTGGCCATGCCGGCGATGGCACCGTAGAGATTCATGCGTCTCCAGAACAGCGACACGAGGATGGTGGGACCGAAGGAGGCACCGAATCCCGCCCACGCGTAAGCGACCAGCGCGAGAATGCCCGAGTTGGGATCCATGGCAATGGCATAGGCAATCGCCGCCACCACTAAGAGCATAATACGGCCGCACCAGATTAGCTCAGATTGCGAGGCGTGCGGACGCACGAAACGGCGATAGCCGTCGGCTACGAGCGTGGTCGAGGCCACGAGCAGCTGGCAGGAGAGCGTGGACATGATGGCCGCGAGAATGGCAGAAAGCAGGATACCGGCGATCCACGGGGTAAACAGGGTCTGCGTCACGATAATGAAGATCTGCTCGGGGTTGTGAACGCTGACCTCGGGATGCCTTAAGGAGAAGACATAGCCGTAATAGCCGATAAGCACGGCACCGATGAGGCAGAGGGCCATCCACGTGATGGAAATGCGGCGCGCATCTCCCATGCCGCGCACGGAACCTGCCGCCATGAAACGCACCAGAATGTGCGGCTGCCCCATATAGCCTAAGCCCCAGCCCACGAGGGAGAGAAAACCCACGAGCGTCATGCCGGTCAGGAACTGACTCATCTCGGGTTTATTGGCCGCAATGAGCGCGTTGGCCGCATCCCAGCCGCCACAGTCCATGATCACGATGACGGGGGTAAGCAGCAGCGCGAAGATCATGAGCGAGGCCTGCACCGTATCCGTCCAGCTCACGGCGAGGAAACCGCCGATAAAGACGTAGAAGATGGTCGAGACCGCGCCGATCAACAGGGCGTTGCTGTAATCCATGTGGAAGGTCTGCTCAAAGAGACGGGCCGCCGAAACCATGCCCGAGGCGCAGTAAACCACGAAAAAGATAAGAATGATGATGGCGGCCGCCACGGCGGTGATGCGGTAGCGATCGCAAAAGCGCGCCGCCAGATAGTCAGGCAGCGTCAGGGCATCTGAGGCGTTGGCGGTGAAGGAGCGCAGACGCGAGGCCACGAACTTCCAGTTACACCACGAGCCCACGGTAAGGCCTATGGCGATCCACGCCCCCGAGATACCGGAAACGAAGAGGGCTCCGGGCAGTCCCATGAGGAGCCAGCCGGACATGTCCGAGGCACCGGCCGAAAGCGCCGTCACGACGCGACCGAGGCTGCGGCCGCCTAAAACGTAGTCATTTAAGGAACGTGTCATGCGCGCGGCGATGATGCCGATGATGAGCATGCACAGGATATAAACGATAAAGGTTGTGGTTGTTGTATACATAAAGCGCTTACGTGCCTCCCTTAAGGTGCGCCGATCTTAGCAGAAAAGCGCCGCGACGGGCAGAAAGCGTGCCGCGGTGTGCCTAAAGAGGCCCGCTTTCCCGAAATTTTGCACCCTTTAAGTGCAGAATTTCCCGGGAATTATTATGCTGTCCCGGTACCGCGCCTTGCGGGGGCTTTTTGCACCCGCTCTCTGCACGGGGACGGCTTTGTCTGGTAAAGTATCCCCGTCACCTAAGCGAATGAGGAACATATGCAGGGTACCGAACTTGAGGACAGAGCGTCCCTTGAATACCGCGCCGGCTTAGTCTGCCGTCTCGGCTGTAAATTAGCGCAGGCAGGTTCCGAGACACGCCATATCCTGCAGTCCATGCATCTGCTCGCCAGGGCCCTGAAGCTTAAGGACGTGCAGTGCGGAGTCAACCGTACCGGCACCATCGTCTCCCTCTCCTCTCCCTCAGGAGAACTGACGGTCTTCTCCAAGGTGCTCAATTTCGGTATCAACATGAGTCAGGTCAACGCCTGCCATCAGCTGTGCCTTAAGGCCGAGCGCAATGAGTTCAGCTCGGTGGAGGAATTAGCCGCAGCTCTAAACGAAATAGGCCCTGTCACCTACCCGCGCTGGCTTCTCATCGGCCTTAACGCTGTGGCCGGAGCGGCCTTTGCCTATCTTAACGGAGGCAGCTCCGCCGTCTGCCTTTCCGCGCTGCTGGGGGCCTTTATCGTGATGACGGTGCGCTTTTTCCTCGCCGCGCGCGGTTATTTTGATGCCTTTAACTACATGGTAAGTGCCTTTACCGGCAGCCTCACCGCCGTTTACATAAGCCGCGCCCTGGGCGAGGGCACGGCGGGCATCACGCTGTCGCTCATGGCGACCTCGCTCATTCTGGTGCCGGGCTTTCCCTTTTTAAACGGCTTTCTCGATCTCTTTAAGGGCTATATCGAAAACGGCATTACCCGCTTAGTACAGGCCACGGTGCTCATCTTAAGCGCCGCCACGGGTATTTTAGGCGTCATTCTCCTTATTTCCATGGAGGCTTTCCGCTGATGGAGCACTACCTTATCACGCTGACGCTCGAAAGCCTTGCCGCGGCCTTTATCGGCCCTGCCTTTGCCATGCTCTTTGGCGTGCCTTTGCGCTATCTGTCCTTTATCGCCGTGGGCTCGGCCCTGACGCGCTTTGTCCGCCAGGGACTGTACACGGGACTTAACCTTGACGTCATTGCCGCCACCTTTATCGCCTGCGCTCTCCTCTCGCTCATCTTTATATACATCGCGCCGCGCCTTAACACGCCCCGCCCCCTTTTTACCGTCCCCTGCGTCATTTCGCTGATGCCGGGCATGGACGCCTACAAGGCCCTGCTCGCCCTGATCAGCCTCATGCGCTCTGATGATCGCGAGGTGATTTTAGGCAATATCATCACCCTCTTTCACTGCGGGATGCGCTCAGCGGCCATTGTGCTTGCCATGTGCCTCGGTATTGCCGTGGTGCCGCTCTTTTTCTACCGCTACCGCCACCATCACCTGTAAGGACGGCACGGCTGTAATACCCCGCAACTTTTAACTAAATGCGCTCTTTTCCCTGACGGCTGCACGCCGCGGCGCTCCCGGTGCACTCTAAGAGCGGTCTTGTCGCTACCTTGCAAAACGGCGGCGAGTATAGCAGAGTGAAAACGTTTTCTCCACCCTGCCAGTGTAAAGTCTGCAGCCCAATGCGTATAATCAAAGCAGATCCTCTGTTGAGCCTTCAAAACGGGAGCGCGGTTCCATGAATGAGTTTGTACCTGAGAAAAAGCTACCAGTATCTGCCAAGAGCTTTGCTCAGTTTATTAAACAAAATCTGCTCTATATTGACAAAACCGAATACATATATCTTCTGGCAAAGGATTTTCAGCCCCGTTTTCTCTCCCGTCCGCGCAGATTTGGAAAGAGCACGCTGGTTTCTACATTAAAAGAACTCTTTGAGCACGGTACTAAGCCATATGATGAACATCCTTCCCTATTTAAGGGGCTGAAAATCGAGAAGCTGTGGACCGATCCGAAGGTTTACCCCGTTATTCACCTCGACTTTAGCAATATTATCGGAGAAAGTACTACGGTAAGCGATTTTCAGCTTAATTTCTCACAGCTCATGTCGCATTACGCAAGAATTCTTCAGGTTGACTTACCACCTGAAGCCACTACTGGATTTAAAAAGTTTGAATGCATCTTACAGACGGTTTCTGATAACTCTCTGGTAGTCTTAATTGACGAATATGACGCGCCCGTGATTTACTTTTTAAACAGGGGTTCACAGCAGGAGTATGAGTCCTTAATTGCCACCCTGCGGGCCGTTTACAGAGCCATCAAGAACTACGGAGAAAAGCTCAGATTTACCTTCATTACCGGTATCACCCGCTATAAAGATGTATATCTCCTGACTGAAGGTAATTCGATTATTGATATATCCCTTGATCCCCGCTTCAGTGCAATTTGCGGTTACACACGTGAAGAAATCAGAGAAGGTTTTAATGATTATCTCGTTCAGGCTGCTATGCAGTGGTTTAACCTCACTTATGCTGAGGCAACCGCGTCGCCGCTGTATGTTGAAAAAGTGCTGGACGAGATGGCCTGCTGGTATGACGGATACTGCTTTGACGACGAGTGCTCAATGCGGGTCTTTTCCACGTGGTCCGTACTTAAATTCTTTGAATCTGGCAGATATATGCTGGATACCTACTGGTATAACACAGCCGGATTGCCGAGCTTGATTATTAAGGCACTCTTTAAAAGCGATTATGATGCCGTCATCGAAAAACTCGATAACAATAAAGAAATTGTGATCTCAAAAGAAAGCTTTATCAACCCTTCTTCTCTTGACAGAATGAAGAGCAGTGTCCTTCTCTATCAGACCGGATATCTGACGCTGGGACGCCCCTTTGCAGGGCATAGAAACACCGCAGAAATCAGCCGCAGCTGGGTCACGTTAAAATTCCCCAATTTTGAACTGCGCCAGGCTTTTTTTAATGGGCTGTCAGAGGTGCTTTTAAGCAGACATGATGCTCCTGGAATTTCAGAAGACGGTGAAAAGCTGCAGGAAGCTATCCGTCAGCGTAATACTGAACAGTTTATGGAAATCCTCAATCTCTATTTCAGAGATCTGGACCATGAGGCCGAACCCATCTCCTCTGAGGGCACTTTTTCTGCGATTCTGTATATTTTCCTCAAGAACCTGCTATGTATTCAGGTAATATCCAATAAACATCAGTTTTCAGGAAAACCTGATCTCTCTTTTGAGTGTGCAGGAACCACGGTAATCATTGAGAATAAGTTCGTACCCAGAATGAGCGATGCATCTAAGCGTGAATCCGCCCTGCGTAAAGCAGGCTTTGCCGCTTCTGAGCAAATCCATGCCCGCAAATACGGTGAGACAGCATCCAGTCAGTCTTCCCTGTGGCGCTTAGGCATCGTCTATGACGGTTTTGCGCGTGAGATTGCCTGTTGCACAGATGCGGACAAACCATATTCTGCCTAAACTCTCCCCGTCCATGGGGAGATTCTTCACGGACTGTGGACGCCTTACCTAGCGTCCCCCCTTAAGGCGGCGCTTACAGCGCAGCATACGCATGTCGGAAATCGAAATCAGCTCACGGACGGGCAGATAGCGGCCCCTGCGGATACGCGCAAAACCGGCCGAGAAGGTAACGCCGGGGGAGACGCGCGCAATGCGCGAGGCAAACTCTTCCTTTAAGGCGCGCACGATATAGCCGACCACGGCAAGATCGCTTGTGGTGGTATCGATGAAGACGAACTCATCGCCGCCGGTACGAACGCAGATGGCCTGCGGCAAAATGGTCAGGAGCACATGACGGAGCGCCTGGGAGAAGGAGATGATAAGAAAATCACCGGTGTCATGCCCGCGGGTGTCATTGACCTGCTTAAAACCGTTTAAGTCAAAGTACATCACGAGCCCCTTGCCGGCTTTCTGCATGAGACCGTTGAAGGTATCGGCGTTCTGCTCCAGGAAATTGCGGTTGTTAAGGCCCGTCATGGCGTCATGCACGGCATTGGCCTTCATCCGGTCAATCATCTCGCGCAGTTCGTGACCCAGATTGTAGGGAAAGGTTTCTCCTTCCTGATTGAGATTGTCGGGATCGGAGACATGGGCGTGACGGAGCATGGGACGGCCGTCAATATTGACGTAAAACATGGAGACGCGCTGGCGCACCATGATGAAGACCTGCTCGTCCTCGCGGGACTGCAGCAGATAGGAGCCCATCACCAGAGCGGTGGTACCGTCAGAATAAACGAGGTGATATTCCTCCTCGTAAAGATCATACCAGTACTCCAGATCGTCGCGGATCGAATAGCGGTAAGCCTCCTTGCCAAAGACCACCTGACCTGGCAGCGGACCGATGAAGACCACGTCATCGGTGACGTGATCCCAGAGACGCGGATCGTGCTGTGCGTCATAGTAAAACAGCAGCCGCGTAAGCTCGACTGCGTCTTCTCCAAAACGCCGCGCTGCATCCGTGCTCTCAAGAGACTGCGTCGAAGAAGGCGCAGGTATGGGATCCATTACCAAAAGTGCTTATTCCTGCTTAAAAACATTCTCTGAAAGTTCCGCTTTATTGTAACCGCTAAGAGAGGTTATTTCAGATCATAAAAATCCGATCAGGATCACAAATTATTATCCTAAACCAGACAGCGGTACAGGATTTAAGAGGCAGAGCCCGCACCACGGCGCGGGCTCCTTAAGACGGGAAAGAACGCAGCTACTCCTTAAGAGCTGACGCGACCACGTTCAGATCGGCACTGAACACGGGGAAGGGCCAGAAGGAACCGGGAGCGGCATCATCATGCTCAATATGCAGTCCCGTGGCAAAACGCCCGCGCTTCCACTGCGAACGGGAGTGAAGCTTCAGGTAGCGGCGCAGACACTGTCTTAAGTACGGCTCATCAAAGTCCTTCAGGGCCGGATCGGCCTTCAGGGCGGAAATCAGACTCTCGGCCCCCATGCCGGTCACGAAAAGACGGCGGATGGCATCAAGGAGTACGTAGGGCATGAGATCACCCTCGTCCGTCTGCTTTCCGCCGGGTCTCAGCTCCGCCGTCGGGGCCTGGGCATTGACCTCGTCAAGGGCCGTGACCTTAAAGCGCTCCGGGCCCTCGCCAGTTAAGAGGCCGGTTTCCTCAAGATAGGCGTTAATGCGGCGCACCACGCTCTTGCCAATACCGGCGATAGGAGAGAAACCGCCGGCGGTATCACCGTCCATGGTGCAGTAACCTACCACCGCCTCGGAGAGATTGGAGGTGGCTAACAGCAGGCGGCCATAGCGGTTGGCGACCATCCAGATACCGGGCAGTCTGGCGCGGGCCTGAATGTTCTGTAAGGTGAGATCATCCTTCTCCCAGGAAAGCTTTTCCCCGTCCCCCAAGGCATCATACATGCCGATATAGTCGCTCACCACCTGAGCGATGCTCCAGTTAAAGTGCTTTGCACCAAGGAAAGCGGCTAAATGGTTAGCCGCGTTATAGGTCACGGAACCTGAGTACTCGGATCCCTGATAGAGGGTGACAAGAAGCTCAGGCATAACCTCCGCGCGGATATAGTCTGCGTAAGCGTTCCCCTCACAGAGGGGCACGGTGATGCCGCAGGAGCTAAGCGCCTTCACAAAGGCCTCAGGGCCCACTTCGCTTAAAAGGCATAAGGCCATGTTAAAGACGAGCGTGGCACAGAGAGCAGAATCGGCACCACCAGACAGGGAAAGGGCAAAACCCTTACTGTGAGTCAGGCTCAGATAGTCATAAAGTCCCTGGGAGACCATGCGGCACATCTCGTCAAAGTCCGCTTCCGGGGCGCGCAGCGCTCCTACGCGGGTGAGAAGCCAGGGGGCAAAGGAACCCACGCGCGAGGCTCCCGCGATGCCGCCGTCTGAAGCGAGGATCCCCAGGCCTGAGTAAACATAGGCTCCCTCGGTGCCTAAGGGTGCGACATAGGCGTAGAGCGCGCCGCTTTTAAGGCTTACCGCCTTAGCCCTCTCAAAGCGCACGGCACTCTGTCCCTGCTCATACGGATCGGAGACCGGATCTAAAAGCACCGTGTTATCAGGAAGCGCGGGGCTAAAAGCTCCGGCCGCGATTTCATCAAGGATCTCAGGACGGCTGAAGATGACCAGGTTCATGCCGCCCACGCTCAGGGGATTTAACCTGTCCTTAGTGCTTAAGGGAGTACTTACATAGCGCTCACCCTCCAAGGTAAAGGAGACATCTTCACACAGAGGCGCGAAAAAGCGTGCGCTGTCATCCAGAGTCCTGAGAGGTAAAGAGAGCGCGGGATTGAGGCAGACCAGATATTTAAGGCTTTTGCCCTCGATAAGGGCATACACCGAGCGCAGAGCGCCGCTGTCGTCCTTAAGCGGCAGTCCCACGCCTAAGACCCGCCCCTGCGCATTGCCACGGATAAGCAGAGTAAGGGCGTGCCTTACCGCCGCGTCATGGTCGGCGTTAAACCATAAAGCGCCCGCTTTCTGACCGGACAGGGCCAGAGTCTGAGTGAAAAGACACGCCTCGCCGCAGCTGTCTGCGGCATCTAAAAGGGCGCGGGCATTAAACAGGGGATCGCCCACCACGGAGCGCAGGGCAAGGAGCGCGGGGGCATTAAAAGCAGAACTTAGCATGGGATATACCTTTTAAAACTTACGTGACGATTATAGCGCCCCTTGGTTTAAAGCGGCGCTCTCCCGCTTTTAAGGCACATTCCCCGCTTAAGGGCACCGCTGTGGCACACGTAAACAAAAGTTTGACTTTTTAGACCGCGCGGGTGTCTTTTTTCTTGATAGACTGCACACTCACGGGTAAAATGTACGGTTTGACAATTTAACCATGCCGGTTTTTGACATTAAAGGTTTGAGGCCCATTAACTAAGAGCAATCCGCCCATGCTTCAGGAAAAACAACAGCAGCGCAAATATGTCATTTCCTCCGGACACTGCCGCGTCCTCGGCTCGACCATCGAGAAGGACGGCGTGAATTTCGCGGTGTGGTGCCCAGCCGCGAGCTCCATTGAACTGCTGCTTTTTAAGCACCTTGAGGATGACGATCCCGATATCGTGACCCTCGACGCGGCCATCTTCAAGTCGGTGTATTACTGGCACGTGCATGTTAAGGGGCTTAAGGCAGGTCAGATTTACGCCTGGCGCGTCAAATCCGCCGTGCGCGCGTATAAAAGCGCTCAGAACCATGTCGAGACGGGCAAGGTGCTCCTTGATCCCTACGCACGCCGCGTGCTCTTTCCCAAATGCTATCGCCGCTTCCAGAACGCCGACGAGCGCACCAATTTACGCTGCGCGGCCAAGAGCGTGGTCATCGACATGACCGATTATGACTGGGGTCTTGACACTTCCCCCCGTCACGCGCTCAACAAAACCGTCATCTACGAGATGCACGTCAAGGGCTTTACCGCCGATCCCTCCTCGGGCGTGGCCCCCGACATCCGCGGCACCTACCGCGGTCTTATCGAGAAGATCCCCTATTTAGTCGATTTAGGCGTCACGGCCGTGGAGCTGCTGCCCGTCTTTCAGTTTGACACCGAGGACGCGCTGCCCGGGAAAAAGAATTACTGGGGCTACTCGCCGATGGCCTTTTTCGCCCCGCACGAGGCCTACAGCTCGGACAAGAGTGTCATGGGCCCCATCAACGAGTTCCGCGACATGGTGCGCGAGCTCCATAAAAACGGCCTTGAGGTAATCCTCGACGTGGTCTATAACCACACCTCCGAGGGCGATCAGAACGGTCCCACCTACTGCTTTAAGGGCTTTGACAAGCAGAATTACTACATCATGGACGCGATGGGCCATTACGGCAATTACTCCGGATGCGGTAATACCTTTAACGGCACCAAGTCGGTGGTGCGCAATCTCATCCTCGAATCCCTGATCTTCTGGGTTGAGCAGATGCACGTGGACGGCTTCCGCTTTGACTTAGCCTCCATTCTCGCCCGTGACGGCAGCGGCATGCCCATTGCCAATTCGCCCACGCTGCTTGATATCGACACCAATCTGCGCCTTGCCGACACCAAAATCATCGCCGAGCCGTGGGACGCGGGCGGTCTCTATCAGCTAGGCTATATCGCAGGCTCCAAGTGGCGCGAGTGGAACGGGCAGTTCCGCGATGACGTGCGCTCCTTCATGCGCGGCGATGCCGGCTCCATCAAACGCTTTGTCGAAAGGATCATCGGCTCTCCCGATATCTACAACGAGCGTGAGGTCGATCCGCAGAAATCGATTAATTTCATCACCTGCCACGACGGCTTTACCCTCTGGGATCTGGTCACCTACGCCGACAAGCACAACGAAGCCAACGGCGAGAACGGCCGCGACGGCTCGAACAGCAACTGGTCGGCCAATTACGGCTATGAGGGCGAGAGCGATGACGAGGCCTTAAACAATCTGCGCCTGCGTCAGGCCAAGAACATGATTGCCCTCACCGTGCTCTCCATGGGCACGCCCATGATCCTCATGGGCGATGAAATCCTGCGCACACAGAAAGGCAATAACAACGCCTACTGCCAGGACAATGAGCTGTCGTGGATGAACTGGAATCTGAACGCCAGGCAGAAGGAGATGCTGCGCTTTACCAAGGCTATTATCCGCCGCCGTACCTTCCGCTCGCGGGCCGATAACCGCCTCCGTCACACGCGCATGCTCGACTCCGTGCTGCGCTCCACCAAGCTGCAGTGGCACGGCGTGCTGCCCTTCCAGCCCGACTGGTCGGATAATTCCCATTCCATCGGCGTTTTAGTGTACTGGGGCACTTACTCCATTTACGCCTACGTCTTCGTCAACGCCTACTGGGAAGATCTCAGCATCGAGCTTCCCCCGCCGCCCAAGGGCGTGCGCAAGAGCTGGTACCCCGTAGTGGATACCTCGCGCAATCCCCCGCAGGACGCGGTGATGAGCGCCTTTAACTACCGCCGCTATATGGCAGGTGACAAGGTGAAGGTCAAAGCCCGCTCCATCATTATGCTGGTGAGTGCGGCCTAAAAGGCTCAACTTAGGCTAAACTAAAAGGGCCCTCCGGGGCCTTTTAGTTATTTCTTACTCCGCTGACAAAATAAGGATTGATACATGGCCGGAAACGAACCGCAACCGCAGGTGATCTTACCCGAGGACACCAAGGCAGAACGTCACGAGAAAATGCGCCGCAATCTGCGCATCCTGGGCCTGTGCGTGGCCTGTTACTATTTCTTCTCGGCGGGCATGTCGTGGTGGGAGGACTCGCAGCGCGAAAAGGCCATTGAAGAGGCCGCTTCCCGCGGAGTGGCACCTGCGCAGATCCTCGCCGACGGCGATTCCTTCTGCAAATTCTTCAATCAGTATCTAAACGAAATGGACACGGCCCTGCCCACGGCCAATCCCTTAAATAACCGCGAAGGCTTCACCGCCGTACTCTCCCCGGCCATTGAACTGCGGGGCGTAGCCAGAGCTGATGAACCCGGTCTTGAATACGTGCAGTGGCAGTCGCGCTTCCCCAACGGTCTTGAACAGGAAGGGCTTAATTCGCTTACGGCCTTCATCCTCGCCTTAGAGGGCACCGGCACCGAGGTCAGGCCCGAGATGATCCTCGAGGCCATGGAAATCAGGCCTGAGGAAGCGCTCTTAAATCCCGATCACGCCTACCGGCCCATGAGCGTGCAGAGCCCGTGGTATCAGTACGAGCTCACCTTCACCGACGGGCCCATCGACGAGCTGACCGTCAAGGCCTATCCCCGTTAGGCCGGTTCAGGGTCCTTAAGAGTTCCGTAAAGATATGCAGGGCCCTGCGCACCCCGGAGATTTCTATCCATTCATCCACCTGATGGGCCTGCGCGATACTGCCGGGCCCCAGAATGACACAGGGGCCTAAACTCTGCAGCAGCGAACCCTCGGTACAGTAGGCAACGCTCTGACAGGGCGTGCCCGTCAGCCTTTCTAAAAGCGCGTGCAGCGCGGGACTTAAGGTGTCCTTTAAAGGCGCAATATCCGCAAAGGGAGCGTGAAGGACGCCATCCCCCGGCAGTGCGCTTAAGGCCTCCTTAACCTTAGCGACATCCACGTAAGGAGTGGGACGCACGTCAAAAATCACCGTGAAGGTATCGGGAACGCGGTTAGCCGCATCCCCGCCCGTGACGCGGCCTACGTTCAGGGTGGGATACTGTCCCCTGACATCGCTCTGTACCTTAAACCGGTCCCTTAAGGCGTAAAGAGCGTTAAGGACCGTAAGCCCCTTTTCGATGGCGCTCTCCCCAAGCTCGGGATGGGAGGAGTGCGCCGCCTTACCCTGAGTGCGATACTCGCGGTACATCCAGCCCTTATGGGCGGTAACGGGCACGTTACCCGTGGGCTCCCCGATAACGATGAGGGAGAAACGCCGCCCCTTAAGGTGCTCCACGGCCTTTAAGGCCCCCGCCATATCCGTCTCCTCATCGGAGGTAAAAAGGAGCGCGAGATTATCTCCCGCGGTGGATGCGGCGAGGGTGAGCATCAGGGCGATAAAGCCCTTCATGTCACAGGCGCCCAGTCCATAAGCCCGTCCCTCCCGAAGCGTCAGGGTGAAGGGTTCGCTCTGCCAGGCATCTGCGTTGCAGGGCACGGTATCGACATGCCCCGAAAGCAGGATCACGGGCTCTCCCTTAAAGGCATAGAGGCTGACGTGCCCCGGGCGCGCCTCCAGGCGCTCAGTGCTGAAACCTGCCTTGATGAGCACCGCCTCAATATAGGCGATGACATTAAGGGTGCTCAGATCGTGTTCCTTAGTGTCGGCACTCGTGGAAGGAATGGCAACAAGGCGCGTGACGTGATCACACCACGTCGCCAGGAGCCGTTCCTCCTGCTTTTCGTCAAGATTATTCTCAGTCATAGCTCACCTCGCGTATATGATACGGGATAGAGGCCCTGCCGTCAGCTTAAGCTGCCCAAAAGCATGGCGACAGACGTTACCTTCGCACCGTCTTAGGGCATAACCTCTTTTCTTTATTTAAACAACTCATTGAAAAATAATTATTTTTTATGAGCAAAAGGTACTTTTAAACCGCCTTAGTTTTGTGCAGCGCTTTTTTTATGAGCTAAATCACAGTATTCTGCCAGTCTGTGTTGATATGAGGTATTCACATGCTCCGTACCGCCATCATCGGCGCCAGCGGTTATACCGGTGCCGTGCTTTGCGCTCTGTTAAGCCGTCATCCTGAGGTGACGGTAGACCATCTCTACGTCTCGGAACAGTCTCAGGACGCAGGAAAGCCCATCGCGGCCCTGCATGGCAGCCTTGCGGGGATCTGCGAACTGCCCCTTGAACCCTTAAAGGACAGTGAGGCTCTGCAGGTGGGCAGGACGCATGACGCAGTCTTTCTGTGCACGGCCCATAAGGTAAGTCACGATCTGACCCCGGCTCTGATTGAAGGCGGGGCGCGCGTTTTCGATCTCTCAGGAGCCTTTCGCGTCAATGCGCCTGACTTCTATACGGATTACTACGGCTTTGAGCACTGCTATCCGCAGCTTTTAGAGAAGGCCGTGTACGCGCTCTGCGAGTGGGTGGATCTGAACGCCCTCAGAAAGACTCCCTTAATCTCGCTGCCTGGCTGCTATCCCACGGTAAGTCAGCTGTCCTTAAAGCCCCTCCTTGTGGACGGGCTTTTAGACCCTGACTACACTCCCGCCATCAATGCGGTGAGCGGCGTCTCGGGAGCGGGGCGCGGAGCGAAGCTCTCCTCCATGTTCTGCGAGGTGAGCCTTAACGCCTATGGACTGTTCACGCACCGCCACACTCCCGAAATCGCGGCGCATTTAGGCACGGAGGTGATCTTCAATCCCCATCTGGGCAATTTCAAGCGCGGCATCCACGCCACTCTGACCGCAAGGCTTAAGGAAGGCGTCACGGCAGAGGCCGTCAGGGAATGCTACGTACGCGCCTATGCAGGACATCAGGCGGTGCGACTCAAGAACGCCCCCGTGAAACTCGACGACGTGGTACACAGTCCCTACTGCGATATCTTCGCGGCCGTTAAGGGACGCCATATTGTCATCACGGGCGCTATCGACAATCTGATGAAGGGAGCCTCCTCGCAGGCCGTGCAGGCGTTCAATCTCGCTTACAGCTTTGATGAAATGACCGCTCTGAGGTAATGATGCAGCCCCTGATCATCAAATTAAGCGGCAAGACCCTTGCCGATCGCGACGGCCTGAAGACCCTCTTTTTACGCCTGTCAGGCCGTGAGGTCATCTTAGTGCACGGCGGTGGCGTCGAGGTTGACGCCCTGCTTAAGCGCCTTGACATCGTCACACCCAAGAAGGAAGGGATCCGTGTCTCGCCCGCTGAAGCCATGCCCTATATCACGGGCATGCTCGCAGGCTCCTGTAACCGCAGTCTGCAGGCCCTCGCGCTTGAGGCCGGACTTAATGCCCTGGGGCTCTGCGCCACGGACGGGAGAAGCCTTGAGCTTGTGCCCTACCCTCAGGAATACGGTCAGGTCGCGCACGTCAGAGCGGAAAGTGCGGACTTTCTGACGGCACTGCTTAAAAACGGCTATACGCCCGTCATTTCCTCCATTGGCCTGTCTCAGGGCACCACCTTTAACATCAACGCCGATGAGGTGGCGGTGGAATTAGCCGCCCTCCTTAAGGCCCCGCTTCTTCTAGTCTCGGACGTGCCCGGAGTTAAGGACGGCAGCGGCAGGATCCTGGAAAAACTGACGCGTTCTGAGGCGGAGACCCTCATTGAGGACAGGATCATCACGGAGGGCATGGTCATCAAGGTGCGCTCGGCCTTACAGAGCGCCTCCCGTACCGGGAATATGCTGGTACTGACTAATTTAGAGCGCCTTACGGATCCTAAACTTGATCTCTTCTCCCTGCGACGATTGGGTACGGCTTTCGAGGCTTAGGCCTTTAACCCCAAAAGATACTCAGCGAACAGGTAGATATTATGCAGCACAAGGAATTTCCCTATACTGAGCATCCGGAAAAGACGGTCCCGGACATAAACAAGGACAGAAGCCACTCTCTGCCCCCCATCCCCTGTATCACGGGGGACTATTCGCTATTAAATCTCAAGGAGCTTTACGACAAGGCCCTTGATCTGCACGCGCATGACAGATTAAGCGCCGTGGAGTTCAATCAGATCACCAAGGCCCTTAACGAGGTCACGGAGCTTTTGGAGGGTAAGAGCCACGGCTCGTGCATCGTGCGTCAGGCGCGGCTTTCGGACGTGGATTCGCTCTACAAGATGATCTGCTACTGGGCCGAGGTGGGCGAGAACCTGCCCCGTCCGCGGGAGGACGTCATCCGATCCATTCTCACCTTCGCCGTCTGCGTCAGGGACGGGGAGGTGGTAGGCTGCGCCAGTCTCTACGTCTATGACTCGGGCCTTGCCGAAATCCGCTCCTTAGGCGTCAGCCCTCTCATTCAGCGTCAGGGTCAGGGACGGGCCATCGTCACCTTCTTAATTGAGAAGGCAAGACAGATGGCGATTGAAAAGGTTTTCGCGCTCACGCGCAGCCCGCAGTTTTTTGCCAAAGTGGGCTTTACCCCCACCACGCGCGAGGCTCTGCCTGAAAAGATCCTCAAGGACTGCGAGAAGTGCCCCAAGAAGCACTGCTGCGATGAACACGCTTACGAAATGAACCTCAAGTAGGAACTTAGAGAATATTGCGAGGCAATGATGAACGTCACGCGTCAGGATTTTGATACTTACTGCTTTCCCTGCTACAAGCCCCTGCCCATGGTGCTGACCCATGGCAAGGGGGCCCTGCTCTATGATGACAGCGGCAGAGCCTTTTTAGACTTTACCGCCGGCATCGCCGTCAACGCCTTAGGTCACAATCACAGAGGCGTTACGGAAATCATCCGCAGACAGAGCCGCCGCCTCATTCACTGCTCCAATATCTTCGTCAACGACAGGACCCTGACCCTTGCCAAAAAGCTCTGTCAGCGTACCGGCTATGAGCGGGTCTTTTTCGCCAACTCCGGAGCCGAGGTCAATGAAGGTGCCTTAAAGCTCGCCCGCCGCGTCGCCTACGATCAGGGCAAGACGGATAAATACGGGATCATCTCCTTCTATCACGGCTTTCACGGCCGTACCCTCTTCTCGGTGAACGTGGGCGGTCAGGAAAAGTATGCCACGGGTTTCGGCCCGCACGTGGAGGGCATTACCCATTTACCCTTCAATGACGTTAAGGCCTTTGAGGCGGCCATCTCGGATAAGACCTGCGCCGTGATGCTCGAATTAGTGCAGGGCGAAGGCGGCATTCTCCCCATTGACCCTGAATTTTTAAAGACCGTGGTCCGCCTTGCCCATAAACATGAGGCCCTTATCATCGTCGATGAGGTGCAGACCGGCGTGGGCCGAACCGGTACCCTTTACGCCTACGAGCAGTTTGAAAACTTCCGTCCCGACATCCTGACCTCGGCCAAGGGCTTAGGCGCGGGTCTGCCCTTAGGCGCCATTCTCACCTCTACGGCCATCGCCGCGCACTTTACGCCAGGCACCCATGGCACCACCTTTGGCGGCAATCCCTTAGCCTGTGCCGTCGGCGCTTACGTGCTCGACAAGGTAGGCGATCCGAAGTTCCTTACCAAGGTGAAAAACAAGGGCGCTCTCTTAAAGGAGGGCTTAGAGGAAATCGGCACGGAACTTAATTGCTTTAAGGAAGTGCGCGGCATGGGTCTTCTGCGCGGGGCCGAGCTTAAAGGTGTCCTGCAGGGCAAGGCTGCCCTCGTGCAGGCGGAAGCGGCTAAACGCGGTCTGCTCATCCTCACCGCCGGAGCTGACGTGGTGCGTATCGCCCCGCCCCTTATCATCCGCAAAAAGGAAATCACTGCAGCGCTTAAGATCCTCAAAAAGACCTTAAGCGCCCTCCTTGAAAAGGAACAGGCCCAGGTGACGGCCTCTCAGGACTAAGCGTCCCTGCCGGCTGCGGCCGGCAGTTTTTCAGAGATAGCGCGCCGTCACGCTCTCCCTGACCTTTTTTACCTCCTCCACGGCACCTGCGGCCACTACGCTCCCGCCCCTGTCTCCGCCGTAAGGCCCCATGTCGATAAGATAGTCGGCATTGCGCATCACGCTTACATCATGCTCAATGACGACCACCGTCGCTCCCGCGCTCACCAGAGCGTCAAAGACCTTAAGGAGCGTGCGGACATCGAGGGGATGCAGGCCGATGGTAGGCTCGTCAAAGACAAAGAGGGTGTTCTCCCGGCTCCGTCCCATGTCGGAGGCAAGCTTCAGGCGCTGCGCCTCGCCCCCGGAGAGACCGGGCGTATCCTCGCCTAAGGTCAGGTAGCCAAGTCCCAGCTCATTGAGGATCGCAAGCTTCTCGCGGATACTTTTCACATCCTTAAAAAAGAGGAGCGCCTCGCGCACCTCCATGTCCATGATCTCCTTCAGGTTCCGGCTGACACCGTCCTTATTGACATAGCTAAGGCCCTCCACCTCACGGCCATAGCGGGCGCCATGGCAGTCGGGACAGGGAATGTCCACGTCCGGCAAAAACTGCACGTCAAGGCTCACGATCCCCGTCCCGTCACAGGTGGGGCAGCGTAATTTACCGGTGTTATAGGAAAAATCCCCCGCCTTAAGACCGCGTTTCTTAGCCTCCTGCGTTCGGGCCATCAGCTTTCTTAACTCATCGTGGACGCCGGAGTACGTGGCGAGGGTGGAGCGGATATTGATACCGATGGGCGTGGCGTCGATAAGGCGCACCTCAGATACACCCGCGCTCTCAAGGGAGAGCACGTGGGAGGGCAGGGGCCTGCCTTCACTGTGGGCCTTCAGGGCCGGCACCAGACTTTCAAGGACGAGCGTGGTCTTGCCCGAGCCCGACACGCCCGTAACCACGCTCAGACGGCCCCGCGGAAAACTGACCTCCAGGGGTTTTACGGTATGCAGCGCGGCGGTTTTAAGCGTAAGCTTCCCCTTTTCAAAGAGCAGCTCCCGCTTTACAGCAGGTCTTACACGCGCCTGCACTTTATCTCGTAAAAAAAGCGCGATACGCGAGTGCGGATCGTTTAACACCGTCTCCATGGGGCCCTGACAGAGCACCTCCCCGCCCTCTTTGCCCGAGCCAGGTCCCATCTCGATTAAATAACCCGCCTCCGAGAGGATCTGCGGATCGTGATCGACAAGGATCACGGAATTACCGTCACGGATAAGATCGTGCATCACCGCGTTGAGTCCCTCGATATTGGCAGGATGCAGGCCGATGGAAGGCTCATCGAGGACATAGAGAACGCCCGTGGTGCGGTTGCGCACGGCGCGGGCTAGCTGCAGACGCTGTCTCTCGCCCGTGGAGAGCGTGGCCGTGGCCCGGTCTAGCGTGAGATAGTCAAGACCTAAAGAGATGAGTCTCTGTGCGGCCACCTCAAAAGATTCTGCAATCACCTCCGCCATGGGGCGGAACTCAGGAGGCAGGGAGGCGGGCACCGCCCTTACGAAGGCAAGCGCCTCCTTTAGGGTCAGGGCGCAGACCTCATCTAAATGCCGGCCGTTTAACAGCGGGGCACGGGCGGCAGCGCTCAGGCGGGTGCCCTGACAGTCAGGACAGGGATCTTCCCTTAAAAAGCGCTCCACGCGCTTCATGCCCTTGTCGTCCCTGACCTTGGAGAGTGCGTTTAACACCGTGGCGGTGGCGCTGTAATACGTGAAATCAAGTTCCGTGGCTCCCTCACCGTTTTTGGGACGGTAGAGAATATGTTTTTTTATCTGCGGCCCGTCGTAGACAATCTCCTTTTCCTTAGCGCTCAGCTCCTTAAAGGGCACGTCGGTGCGTACCCCCATGGCGCGGCACACGTCGGTCATGAGCGACCACATCAGGGTGTTCCACGGAGCAACCGCTCCCCCGTCGATGGTCAGCGTGTCATCGGGAATGAGAGTCGCCCTGTCCACGGTACGCACCACTCCCGTCCCCGCGCAGGTACGGCACGCTCCCTGCGAGTTAAAGGACAGTTCCTCGGCCGAGGGTGCGTAAAACACCGCCCCGCACACGGGACAGGTAAGGGGCTTTTCCGTCGCCACATTTAAGGAAGGCGGCACGTAATGGCCTTCAGGGCAGCGGTGGGAAGAGAGGCGCGAGAACATGAGGCGCAGGGAATTTAAAAGTTCGCTCGCCGTCCCGAAGGTACTGCGTATGCCGGGAATACCCGGTCTCTGATGCAGGGCAAGAGCCGCCGGTACGTGGCGGATATCATCCACTAAGGCCTTGCCCGCATAGCTCATGCGCCGCCTTGTATATGTCGACAGCGCTTCAAGATAGCGGCGCGAGCCCTCGGCATAGAGCACGCCTAAGGCCAGCGAGGACTTGCCCGAACCGGACACGCCCGCCACGCCCACGATTTCCCCTAAGGGCACATCGACATCCACGTTTTTTAAATTGTGCACGCGCGCCCCGCGCACCTCAATGCAGTTCTGCCCCATAGCCCCCCCCTGAACGCTAAAACCTGACTGACGCTTGCTTTCCTTAATATCTTAGGGAAAGGTGGTCTTCATCATGCCCGCGCCCTGATGACCATAAAGCTCCGGGGAGAGAGCGGCAAGCGGGTTTTCCCCGCCTAAGAGATCCACCGCCTCACGCTCCATGGACCAGTGACCGTCCTTAAGCTCCACTACCGTCACAGAGCAGTTGCGCATCTTGCGGCTTTCCCAGAAGCGTGCGTCGGGGAGATTGCAGACCTCGCAGATCGTGGCGTGGGTAAAGGCCCCGTGAGTTACCGCCAGCACATTATTCAGATGACGGCAGCTTAGGCTTAATTCATCTAAAAAAGCGCGGGCACGGGCGCGCAGCGCCCCCACGCTCTCGGCTCCCGTACGGGGCACGTAGCTTGCCGGGGTAAAGAAAAAGCCCGCCACGGACCATTCACGATGCGCTTTAATTTCCTCAAAGGTCACGCCCTCGTCCTCACCAAAGGAGATCTCCTTTAAGAGATCGCGGTAAAACACCGGCGTGCCGCGGCCCTTTAACACCGGATCCAGCGTCTCACGGGTACGTGTCAGGGACGAGCAGTACGCCCTGTCAAAAGGAATGTCCCGCAGGGCAGCGGCGGCCTTTAAGGCCATGCCTTTACCGGCGTAGTTCAGGGGAATATCGGTCTGTCCCTGAATGCGGCCTTGTAAATTCCAGTCCGTCTGTCCGTGGCGCAGTAAAAAAAGTTTCATGGTAAGCTCCTTGTTTTCCCCCTCATTGTACCCATCCTGACCCAAAGCACCACCGGGGCAAAGCGACTTTTATCTCTGCAGGGCCAGAAAATCAGATACAATGCCCTGTCAGTATTACGTTAAACTCCCGTGACTTACTATGTTCAGCAATTCCCCTGATGCCTTAGACAGCACCTCCGCCCGCTTAGTACGCGCCCTTAGCACCCTGCCTGACGCCTCTGCCTCAGAAACTGACCGTCAGCTTTCGCGCCTGCTGTCTGATAAGAACTATCCCGCTTATTCTCTCTCGATCCGCTTTCTGGCAGGCGGCGGTTTCAAACTCACCCATGAGGTACGCCGCCGCCCTAAAGGCCAGAGCCGTTTCAGCTACTGCAAGAACAGCTATACTCTAAATCTCGCGAATAAATTCTCCTCCCGTGTCAGAGCCACGGTCATGGATTATCTAGCCGGTAATTTCGTAGCCTTAAGCAAAGCCGCGAACCATACTCTCTCCTTTGATGATCTCGGGGGAATGGGCGAGGTCCTGTGCGAGCATTTTCCTAAGGATGTCACGGGCTTTACCATCGAGAACGGCGAGGACAATACCGATTGGCAGCTCTCCCCGACGGATTTTAAGAGCGTGCGGGATTTCTCTCCCCTGTACGCATATATCGTCAGTCATTTCTGTAAAGCGCTCCTTGAAGATCCGCAGTCCCTCTTCACCTTCTTAGGCTTTAACCTCAATAAGCTCAAAGTCTTTGAGGGGGATCGCGCAGGCGATACTCTCTCCCGCTTTCATCAGGAGCCATGCATCGCGCTCAACTCCGACTATGAGGTGGAACAGTATCTTAAAGCTAAGGATGAACCCGAAGAAGAAGCAGACCTGCCCTCCCTCTCCCTTGAGGAGTTCCGCACGGATGACGTGGAGCTGCCGGACGCCGAAGAGGCCTTTCTCGATCTCATTGCCGCGCAGCCGGATATCCGTGAACCCTCCTCATTTCTGTTGTTTTATGATGATGAGGATGAACGGCCGCTTTACGAAGGCCCCGCGCTTCCCGAGTTCTTCACGGCTCTTTTCCGTGAAAGCGATGTCAGGCTTCAGGAACTTGCAGCGCAGGAGAGCTATGTCGTCACGCCGCCACTGCCGGTTTTTAAAACCGCAGGTGAACTTAAAAAATCCCCCGCCGCGCAGGCTCTGCCTCCCGGCGTAAGTCCCGATCCGCTCTTTTACGTAAGCCCCACAGGCAGAGTGTGCCTTGTTCCTTTCTATGTTAAGGTACGCATCCCATTTTTAGGCTCCCTTTCAGGCTATAAAGCCTCCGTGGCGCATATTTTCTCCAGGCAGGAGGTTCTCTCCCCTGATGAAACGGTACTTGTAAGCCATGTCAGTGAGGACGTCGCCCCCATGGAGTTTAGCAAGTGGAAAAAAGAACATTTCCATACCCATGGTTTTCGCGGCTACGGTCAGAAAAAACGCCCGTCTGAGAGCTTCACCTTAAAGAACTACCATATAGATCACTTTAAGCGCATAGGCGGTAAAGCCTACCGCGCGGAGTTTAATTTCTCCTCCCTCATGCAACTTCTGAATTTCACGCCGGAAACCGAGGCCTCCCTGAATACGGACTTTAAGGTGCTCCTTGCCTTAAAGGACACGGCCCTGACACTGCTTAAGCACCATGCCCTGGTACCTGCCTTCTACTATCACTCTTTTATTGATGACTCACCCTATTACTCTTCCTATCATCCCGAGGTGAATTCGTATCAGTGCGGGGGCTGGTTCCCGGCCCTGTTTTTCCCTGAGGTGCGTGAGCTTACCCAAAGAGCGGGAGCCCTCGTCCGCCACTACGGCTGGCATAAGCGCGCCAGGTGCAACGGCTATCCGGCCTATTGCAGCGACGCTGACAACCTTGTTCTGGGAACGGCCTTCCTGCGCCTGTTTTTAGAGGACTTCATGTGTCATCTCTATCCCAGGGTTCTCACGCGCCTTGACCTTAATGCCTTCCGCCGCGGTCTCCTCCTGTCCCTCTTCGGCCCCTGGCAGGGCGAAAGCGATCCCTATCCGGAGCTTATCTCCGATCACGGCGATACCCGCCACGGTCTTCTCCGGCTGCCGGCCTACTTTAATCCGCTGACCTCCCTGACCTTCTTTGCTCCGGAGTTCTTACCGGTCCTCGCTCTTGACGACTATCTTCTCGACGCCTCTGACGGGGACAGGGGCATGGAAACTCCCGGGGAGACAGAGGAGACTGCGGACAGGGCATCCGCAGAGAGGGAGGAGAACGGCTCTGACGGGGAAGCAGTCCGGCATCTGGACGTGACCTTGCTTTTTGAAGAGCAGAGTTCCGGTACCTCTGCAGGCGGGGCCTACGCCACCTTACAGGATTTTAAGGAAGATCTTAATCCCTCTGCCTGTACGCGCCATCTGCTCACGCTCATCGAGCTCGGTGAGCGCTATCCGGTGCTTCAGGACGTGCTCAAAAACCCCGCCGGCACCGCCTCCTATGAAGGAGAGGCCGCCACGCAGGCATTAAGAGAGATCCGCGCCTTACAGAAGCTGGGCATTAACGCCCTCATGTCGCGCGGTCTGCACTCCATCCTGCGCCCGCGCCGCACCTTAAGCCTTAACTTTCAGAATATGGAGGACACGGGGGGCGGCTTCAGTTCCCTGCTCTCCTATCTCGATTATGACGCCTCGGTGACCTTAGGCGACATGACCTTAACTAAGGAAGACTACGCCGAGCTCGTCAAAAACGCCGGGCGCATCATCACCTTCAAAGACCGTCTCGTGCTCGTAGACGCCAGGGATCTTTCCATGATGGAGGAAGTCTTCTCGGGTAAGAAGCGCAAAAAGAAAAAGCTCTCCCTGCCTTCCGTGCTCGCGGCTATGTTCGGGGAGGGGGAAACGCTTACCCCCGAGGGCGATCGCATCTGCTTCAGCCCCAAAATCAGGGCCGTGGTCGACAGCCTGAGGCGCAACACCGACACCTCCCTTCCCCGGGGACTTAATGCCACGCTGCGCCCCTATCAGGTAAAGGGCTTTAAGTGGCTCATGCACAATTTAAAGCATGGCCTTGGCGCCGTCATCGCCGATGACATGGGACTGGGCAAGACCGTGCAGGTGCTCTCGGCCCTCTTAAAGCTCAAGGATGAAGGAGAGCTTGCCTCAAAAAGCGCGCTCGTGATCATGCCTGCCTCGCTGCTTATCAACTGGCAGCACGAGATCCGCGCCTTTACCCCCTCTCTCACCTTCCGCGTCGTGTATTCCGACAGTGAGGAGGTAACGGAAAAGCGCGACGTCTGGCTTACCACTTACGCTTATTTCACGCGCCACACCGAACTCTTTAAAGACGAGCACTTCAGGGTGCTTATCGTGGATGAGGCGCAGAATATCAAGAATCACCGTACCCAGGCCGCCCGCGCCCTGCGCGAGCTTACCGCCGACAGCGCCATCGCCATGACCGGCACTCCCGTCGAGAATCATCTCACCGATTACTGGGCCATCATGGATCTCGTAAACCCGGGGCTTTTAGGCACTCTCGATGATTTCCGCTCCGATTACGTCCTGCCCATCGAGAAGCATCACGATGAGAACGCGGCTAAAATTCTGCGTCAGGCCGTGACGCCCTTCGTGCTGCGCCGGCTCAAGACCGATAAGAACGTCATTCCCGATCTGCCCGAGAAAATGGTCGCGGTGCAGTACTGCCCGCTGACGCCTAAGCAGAGCGCCCTCTACGAGGCCCGCTGCAACGAGGCCCTGCGCCAGTACGAGAGTAAGATGACGCTCGCGCAGCGCCTCTTTGCCGTGCACCACGCCATTCTCAATTTAAAGCAGATCTGCGACTCCCCGGCCGTCTACGACACCAAAGCCCGCGTCGCCCGCGTCGATGACTCGGGCAAGGCCATGGCGCTCATGGACATTCTTGAGAACGTGCGCGAACACGGCAAGAAGGTCATCATCTTCACGCAGTTTTTAAGGATGGGCGAGCTGTTACAGGCCTTTATCGAGAAGGCCTTTAACTTCCGTCCTGACTTCCTGCAGGGTAAGTTAAAGCCCTCCGAGAGACAGCGCATGATCGATGATTTTCAGAACTCTAAGGACAAGCCCGTGCTCATTCTCTCCTTAAAGGCCGGCGGCTCGGGTATCAACCTCACCGCCGCCTCGGTGGTCATCCACTACGATCTGTGGTGGAATCCCGCCGTCGAGAATCAGGCCACCGATCGCGCCTTCCGCATCGGGCAGGACAAGGATGTACAGGTCTACCGGCTGTTAGTGAGCGGTACCGTGGAGGAAAAGATCGACGCCATCTTACGCTCCAAGGCCGAACTCTCCGATCTCACGGTCTCAGCCAATGACCGCTGGCTGGGCGATCTGAGCCAGGGCGAGCTCACCTCGCTTTTAACCTTCTCCGAAAGCGGTTCGGGTAAGGAAACGCGTATGGTAAAGGAGCTTACCGCCAGGGCTTTGCAAAGTCCCGTGCGCCGTAAGTGAAGTAAGGCCTCCCCGGGGATGCCTTAGCCTATACCGGGGCCTAAAGCCCCCGCTTTTTACAGAGGGAAACGAGCTCACAGCTCTCACAGAGCGGTTTTCTTGCCTTACAGGTATAGCGCCCGTGCAGGAGCAGGTAATGGTGGGCGTTCAGGCGGTAGTCACCGGGGATTAACCCAGCAAGCTTTTCCTGTACCTCGGGGGCGTTTTTGCCAGGACACAGGCCGGTGCGGTTGCAGACTCTGAAGATATGCGTGTCCACGGCCACGGTAGGCTCATGAAAGGCGACATTGAGCACCACGAGCGCGGTCTTGGAACCGACCCCCGGCAGACTTACAAGCTCAGCATAGGAGCGGGGCACCTGACCGCCAAAATCCTTTTGCAAAAGGGCGGCGGTCTGTGCTAAATTGCGCGCCTTGGAGCGCCACAGTCCGATGCTTTTAATATAGGGCGCGATCCCCTCCTCGCCTAAGACGGCCATGGACTTTGCATCCGGGGCTCTCTTAAAGAGCGCAGGAGTGGCGAGGTTTACCGAGGCGTCAGTGGCCTGCGCTGACAGCATGACCGCGCATAAAAGCTGGAAGGGGCTGTTAAAATTAAGTTCGCTTTTGGGGTTGGGGAACTTCTGCGCCAGCTCCTTAAAAAGGAGCGTGCGTTCCTCTAAACTCAGAAGCGAGAAACCTTGGGACGTCTTTTCAGGCGAAGACGTTTTTAAAGGCCTAGTTGCAATTTTTTCGCATTTCCGCCCGGGGGCGGCGGGTTTATGATCGGCAGGACACATTTTTTCAGGATGTTTTCAAAGTGACTGACGGACTTATTCTGTTTTTCTCGGCGGCCATTGTCAATAATTTCGTGCTGTCGCGCTTTTTAGGGATCTGCCCCTTTATCGGGGTTTCCAATCATCTTTCCGCGGCTTTAGGCATGGGCGGGGCCACGACCTTCGTGCTGGTGCTGGCCGCAGGTTCCTGTTACGGGGTCAATCATCTCATTCTCGCCCCCTTAGGGCTCTCCTCCCTTGATCTCATTGTGGATATCCTCATCATCGCGGTGGCGGTGCAGTTAGTGGAAATCTTTATGGCGCGCTTTACCTACGGCCTCTATCAGGCCCTGGGCATTTACCTGCCGCTTATCACCACCAACTGTATTGTCCTGGGTCTGGTGCTTTTAAACGGCACCTTAGAGCAGAACTTTGCCGAGTCGCTCATTTACGCCGCCGGAGCCGGCGCGGGCTTTACCCTCGTGCTCACGCTCTTTGCCGCGATGCGCGAGCGCCTCGCGATAAGCGACGTGCCCGCCCCCTTTAAAGGCACGCCCGTAGCCCTCATCGCCGCAGGTCTCATGTCCCTCGCCTTTATGGGCTTTGCAGGTTTCGCGGGGTCCGTGGCATGAGTCAGTGGTTAAGCGCCGTCGATTTACACTTTATTCTGGGACTGGCGGCCGTCCTCCTTACGATAGGCTTTATTCTCTCCCTGCTCTCAGGTAAAGGTAAGGAAGAGAGCGGCGATGATTTAAGCTCCCGCCTTAACGACACTCTCCCCGGAGTGCAGTGCGGACAGTGCGGATACCCTGGCTGCCTTAACTACGCCAGGGCCGTAGCCTCCGGTGAGGCGCCCTGCAATAAATGCATTCCGGGAGGCCCCGACACGACCCTCGCTCTCGCTCAGATCCTGGGTATCGAGCCGCCACAGGATGAGGACGGGGATGAAAAATACTTTACGCCCCGTACCGTGGCCTTCATTCACAAGCGCCCCTGCACCGGTTGCTCGCGCTGCAAGAAGGTCTGCCCCGTGGACGCCATCAAGGGCGCTATCAAGGAAGCCCATGAGGTCCTGACCGAGGAATGCACCGGATGCGGGGAGTGCGTTAAAACATGTCCTGAGGAATGCATCGAACTTATCCGCATGGAACCTGGCCCCATGAACTACAACTGGGAAATTGAAAACGTCTTAACCGTCACGGGAGCGCGTCACTGATGGCCGTTTCAAAACAGCTCGATAAGATCTTAAAGGGCAAGCTGTGGAAGTTCTTTGGAGGGATCCGCCCCGACGAGAAAAAACAGACCGGCAGCTGCGCCATTGAAAGCCTGGGGATCCCCTCGCTTATCACCCTGCCCCTTGACCGCCACTTAGGCCCCGACGGTGAAATTCTGGTCGCGGCCGGTGAGTACGTCAAGGCAGGGCAGCCCCTGACGCGGCCCGGCAAAGGCCGTCTCGTGCCGCTGCACGCCACGACCTCGGGACATATCGTCTCCATTTCCATGCAGATGCTGCCCCATCCCTCAGGCTTCAGCGGCCGCTCCATCGTCATTAAGCCCGACGGCCAGGATACCCATGTCGATCCGCAGCCTCTAAAGGACTGGGACCGGCTGCCGCCTGAAACCTTACTCGAGCGTATCCGCCTGTACGGCGTCGAGGGCTTGGGCGGCGCGCAGTTTCAGACCGCGGCCAAATTAAGCGCCGCCATCGTGGACGGCAGACGCTGTCAGATCTTCATCGTCAACGGCTGTGAATGCGAGCCGGTCGCCACCTGCGATGACCGCCTCATGCAGGAAAAGGCCGCTGACATCGTCA
Organism: Candidatus Avisuccinivibrio pullicola; assembly: GCA_018713485.1. Classification (GTDB taxonomy): domain Bacteria; phylum Pseudomonadota; class Gammaproteobacteria; order Enterobacterales; family Succinivibrionaceae; genus Avisuccinivibrio_A; species Avisuccinivibrio_A pullicola. The sequence continues at coordinate 12,181 of DVOQ01000001.1, read as the reverse complement.
CCGGCATCGAGGTGATCCGGCAAATCCTCAAACCCGAGATCTGCCTTATCGCCATCGAGGACAACAAGCCCGAGGCCATCAGGGCCATGCAAAAGGCTCTCGAGGGCCACACCGGCACGCAGCTGCGCGTGATCCCCACCGTCTATCCATCGGGGGCGGCGCGCAATCTCATCAAGATCCTGACCGGTATCGAGATCCCCTACGCCGAGCACACCTCCGAGTGCGGCATCGTGGTGGATAACGTGGAGACCGTCTTTGCCGTCAAGGAGGCGGTGGTGGACGGCCTGCCCCTCATCGGCCGCGTCATCACCGTCGACGGCGGCACCCTGCGCCGCCGCGGCAACGCCTACGTGCGCTTAGGAACCTCGGTGCGCTACGTTTTAAACGCCTTCAAGCTCCTGCCCGAGCGCCATCAGCGCGTGATTTTAGGCGGTCCCTTCATGGGCTTTACCGTCCCCTCCATTGACGTGCCCATCACCAAGGCCGTGACCTGTGTCTACACGCCCGACAGCAGGGAAGTGCCACCTGCCGGAGAGGCGCAGAACTGTATCCGCTGCGGACGCTGCGCCAGGGTCTGCCCCTCGCGCCTCGCGCCCTATCAGCTCTATGCCCTGTCCAGGGCCTCGCGCCATAAGGAAACGCTCGCCTGCGGCATGACCGACTGCACCGAATGCGGCTGCTGCGCCTATGTCTGCCCCTCGAGGATCCCCCTCACAGGACAGTTCCGTAAGGAAAAGGCCATTCTCGCCCTCATCCGTGACAACGAAAAGCGTACCGCCCGCGCCAAAGAGCGCATGGAGGCCCGCGCGATCCGCCTCGCTGAGGAAGCAAGGATCCGCGAGGAAAAGAAAAAAGCCGCCCTTGCCCGCATCGCCGCGCAGAAAAAGGCTAAGGAAGCCGGTTCGTCTGCCTCTGAGACCGCTTCTAAGGACAGCGAACACGAAGCGCGCAAGGCCGCCGCCCTCACCGCCGCCCGCGAAAGAGCAGCGGCCAGGAAAGCCGGCGTTAACGCCGCTCCCGCCTCCGGCGAAAAGACGAACGCCTCCCCTGCCGAACGCGCCCGCGAGATCATCAGCCGCGATCACCGTCTGCGGCAGGGCAGTGAGGATCGCCCCCGCGATCCGCTGCCCTACGCCCTGCGCCGCGGCGGCGTGGATAAAAAGTCAGGCTTAGATCCAGCCTGGCCTGCCCCGCGTCCTCAGGATGGCTCTACCCCCGGGAAAGTTGAAAACCCGCCTTCCGCGCCCTACACACCGCCGGCGCCTAAGCCTCATGCGCACGCTTATTTTGAGGAAGGCCCCAGGATCGTGCCCCTGCCTGACAGCTTAAAGAAGCGCCCTTAGGAGAGAATCATGCAAATTGCCGAGCAGACCGCCAAGCAAAACCTGGGTCTGGAGAGCGCCCCGCACCTGCACGCGCCCCTGACCACTAACGCCATCATGCTGCTGGTGCTCCTTGCCCTTATCCCGGGCTTTGCCGTTGCCGTCTATTTCTTTGGTGCAGGTCTTATCCTGCAGTTTATCGTAAGCGCCCTTACCGCCCTTGTCTGTGAAGCGCTCGTCGCTCTGCTGCGCCACAGAAGCGTGAAGCGCGCCCTCACCGATCGCTCCGCGCTCGTCACCGCCGCGCTCCTTGCCCTCACCATTCCGCCCCTCCTTCCCTGGCATCTCACCGTGGCGGCCACGGTCTTTGCCATTCTCATCGTCAAGCACGCCTTCGGGGGGCTGGGCATGAATATCTTCAACCCCGCCATGGCCGGCTTTATCTTCCTTGTCATCTCGGCCCCCGGGGTCTTCTATGACACGTGGCTCACCCCCGCTCCTGCCGCCATCAGCGTGGTCACTCCCGATCGCGCCGCCGGAGTGATTTTCATGGGTGATGATCCCCATGTCCTGTACCGTGAGGTGGTAGCCTTAAAGGAAGATGCGCATACGCTTACGGGAGCTACCTTCCTTGAGAGCGTCAAGACCGCCCGCAAGGCCGGCGAGGTGGAAATGCTCGGCACCACCGACTTTACCTCCGATGACTATGTGGCCTACCTTGCCATGGCGCTCGCGCTTGCCCTGGGCGGACTCTTTCTCATGGTAAAAAAGGTCATCCTCTATCAGATGCCCCTCACCTTCCTTATCACCCTCGCCGCTTTGGGCTATATCTGGCACAGCGTCAACCCGGGGGCCTCCATTACCATGACGGAGCACCTCCTCTTTGGCGGCAGCATGTTAGGCGCCTTCTTTATCATCACCGATCCCGTCACGACCTGCGGTACCGCCCGCGGCCGCATTCTGTTTGCCGCGCTCACTGCCTTTTTAGTGATCCTCATCCGTATCCACGGCTCCTACTCCGATTCGGTGGCCTTTGCCGTGCTCCTGGCTAACGCCGCCGCGCCCCTTATCGACGTTATCACCAAACGCCGTCCCTTTGGTATTGGCTACCGCAAGGGAGGTCTTCAGTAATGGCTAAACTCAATTTCACAAGGGCCCTCGGCGCAGGGCTGGCCTTAGGGATCATCGGCGCCCTGTGCGTCTTTTTAATCCTCAACGCCAGGGCCCGTACCGCCGAACAGATCACCTTAAACGAGGAGGCGCGCGTCAACCGCGCCACGGCCGTGCTCCTGCCAGTTGACGGGGATGAGCCCCTGTCACTTGACTGCCGCCTGATAAGCGATCCCCGGATCGGTCAGAACATGCGCTTTGTCAGAGCCACGCAAAACGGAGAGAGTAAGGGTTATATCCTGACCTACTCCACCTCGCGCGGTTACTCCAACCCGCTCATCCTCGTGGCAGGCTTCACGCCGGATCTTAAAATTCACCGCGTGGATATCGCCAAATCCAACGAGACGCCGGGTCTTGGCGACAAAGTCGATCATGAGCACGGTAACTACCTTGATGCCCTCGCAGGTCTGGGTCTTGATGACGCCAACTTCGAGGTTAAAAAATTTGGCGGTGATTTTGATTACATCACGGGCGCCACCGTCACCTCGCGTGCCGTCATTCTTGCCACCCGTGACGCTCTTGAGGTCTTAAACGAGAGCGACTTTGAGTCCCTGCCTTCCTGCAGAGTGAGGAGATAATCATGAGCGCTGATTTACCCGGGAACGACACGCAACCCTTACAGGTAACGGGCATCGTCCGTCCTAAGCCTGAGGAGAACAGCACCGTACTGCCCGCCGCCTCTCAGTCAGGGCTTAAGATCAACGGCATCATCTCCCCAGCACAGAGTACTCCCGCCTCAAAGGCGATCTCCGTACCCGAGGTGCAGCGCGACGGCTCCACCCGCACCACCACGCTGACCGAGACGGGAGTCGAGATCACCGAAATCATCTCCCCGCGCGCCCGCAAAGGCCGTGGCGCTCTCTCCCCTAAGGCCGCCTCTGAACAGCGGGGCCTTAGCCAGAAGGCCACCGCTGTGGAAGGTCTGCTCCTTGAGGAGGAGGCACCTGCGCGTAAAAAGCCGCGTACCTCCCTGATGACCCTTATTATCAAGGGTCTGTGGAAGGAAAACCCTGGCCTCTGCCAGCTGCTGGGCATGTGCCCGCTCCTTGCGGTCACCACCACGGCCGCCTCGGCTTTAGGCCTTGGTATCGCCACCACCCTTGTCGTGGTCTTAAGCTCGCTTATCATCTCGCTTCTGCGTAAATTCATCTTAAAGGAAGTGCGCATTCCTCTCTACGTTGCCTTAATCGCCACCCTTGTGACCGTAGTGCGCTTTGAGGTGGAGGCCCGCTTCCCCGCCCTCTACGATCAGTTAGGCATTTATTTAGCCCTCATCGTCACCAACTGCATCATCATGGGACGCGCCGAGGCCTTTGCAGGGCGCAACGGACCTGTCGCTTCTGCCGTGGATGCCTTAGCCTGCGGCGTGGGTTTTTCCCTCGTGCTCTTTGTCTTAGGCAGTCTGCGTGAGATCCTGGGATCGGGGACTTTCTTCATGGGAGCCTCCGAATTATTGGGCGACTGGGCCCTATCCCTGGAGATGACCGTGCTCTCTGCCGAACACACCTATCTCATCGCCATTCTGCCGCCCGGCGGCTTCTTTATCCTCGCCCTGCTCATTGCGCTTAAAAACGCTCTCGACGCCCGCCATCAGGCGCGCGCCCAGAAGCGCTTCAGTATCCGTCACGCGAAAATCTAGGATTTAAGGGGCGGCAAGCTTTGCCGCCCTGCCTTGCCACCTTACTCCCCCATTCCTATCTGACCGCGCCCGTATTTTCCTGTTTTTTCTTATTTTTCAGTACGTTTATACAGCTTAATGTTTCTGGCACGTTCCTTGCTTTATACAGGACAAAGTATAAGAACGCCTTCAGGCGCTCAGGAAGAGAAAAAACACAACTTAAATCAGATTGCGGAGTAACGTTTATGTTCGGTATTTCAGTTTCAGGTGTACGCAATTCCCAGAAATATCTGGATGTCACCTCCAACAACATCGCCAACGCCAACACCATCGGCTTCAAGCGCTCCCGTGCCGAGTTCGCCGATGTCTACGCTTCCTCGGTTTTCACCAATAACAAGACCGTGGTCGGCATGGGCGTGCAGAATTCCTGCGTCTCGCAGCAGTTCGTGCAGGGCAATCTCTCGGGTGATACCGGCAATAATCTAGACATGGCCATTCAGGGCAACGGCTTTTTCGTGCTCTCCAACGAGAACAATCCCACCGACGGCACCCATTACGTCTCCGATCGCACCTACACCCGCGCCGGTGCCTTCCAGATTAATGACGAGGGCTATATCGTGACTGCCCAGGGTGACTTTCTCCAGGGCTGGGACGTCAATGAGGCCGGAGACGCCGTCTCCCTTGACATTTCATCCACGCATTCCATTCATATTCCCGAGGACACCGGTGCGCCGCGCATGTCCACCGACATCGGGATCGGCGTCAACCTGCCCGCCGGTGCGGACGTGGTAGATCCGCCGCTTGGCTATGCAGATCCGGACAATTACGGTCCTACCCAGGTCAATAACTGTGAAAGCTGGGAGGTAGCCTTCGATCCCGAGAATTCCGACACCTACACCTGCTCCACCTCGCAGACCATTCACGACTCCTTAGGCGGCGCGCACACCCTCACTTATTACATGATGAAGGCCGCCGAGAACGACGACAATACCACGACGTGGAATGTCATCGCCTACGTGGACGGTCAGCCCGTGGATATTGCCAACGCCAACGGTCAGAACCCCATCCGCATGGAGGTCACCGATCAGAACTCGAGCGTCGAGGGTACCGTGTATTACGGTTTCCAGATGACCTTCGGTTCAGACGGCTCCATGGTGGGCATGGTCCCCTCCGCTCTCTATACCGCCAACGAGGGCGTTTACGCCTCGCCGCGCCTTGATACCGAAGTGAGCAATCACTACGATACCGATTACACCTTAAACCAGGCCATGGGCGGCGGTATCGATCCCGAGCAGGACATGCACATCGATTTTACGGCCACGCAGTACGGCTCCTCGTCCTTTACGGTGAATATTTCCCCGACCAATAACGGCTACTCCACGGGTCTTTTAGTCAATGTCTCCGTCAACGAGGACGGTATTCTGCGTGCCGAGTACTCCAACGGCCGCTACGTGAATTTAGCCAAAATCGCCATGGCCGATTTTGCCAATCCCCAGGGATTAACCAAGGTCGGTGACACGCAGTGGAAGGAATCCATCGCCTCCGGTGACGCCACCCCCAAAGAAGCCAACCGCGGCGGCGCGGGTTCCATCAAGGGAGCCAACCTCGAGGAATCCAACGTGGATTTAACGCAGCAGTTAGTGGATCTCATCATCGGCCAGAGAAACTATCAGGCTAATGCCCAGTCGCTGCAGACCCAGAACACGGTCATGGACTCCATCTTAAATATCCGCTAGTTTTTAAAGCTTTTTCTGCAATCTGTTATGGCCGCCGTAAGGCGGCATTTTTTTACCCGCTCCTCCGCTGGCGCCCCTCTCCGGCGCCCCAAAGCAGTGCAAAAATACCTCTTTTGCCCCTTTTTCACGCTCTTTTAACGCATACACGGTAGAATGTCCCGATTTAAAGGCCTTGGCTTACTGAGTCACGTTACACCGGCGGCCTGCATAAAAGCCGTCTGCCTAAGGCAGGATTTGAGAACACGTTTTACTCAAGGATGACTGTATGAACAACAACCGTAATCGTTTCATCCCGATCGGTCTGATGCTCTTTGCGCTCTTCTTTGGCGCGGGCAACCTTATCTTTCCGGCCTCCATGGGCCAGGCCGCAGGCGAGAATGTCTGGTGGGCCCTCTTAGGCTTCTGTGTCACCGGCGTGGGTCTGCCCCTTTTAGCCGTCATGGCCATCGGCTACTCAGGTCAGGATGTGCTGCAGTCTGTAGCCTCCCGCGCGCACCCTTATTATGGCGTGTTCTACACCGTGGTCTGCTATATGGCAATTGGCCCCTGCTTTGCCGTCCCGCGTACCGGCACCGTTTCCTATGAAATCGCCATTCTGCCTTTCCTCAGTCAGTCACAGGCCGAATACGCCCTGCCGGTGTTCCTTGCCATTTTCTTCGCCATCTCCGGCTGGCTGGCCGCCTCTCCTTCCAAGCTCGTGGACCGTATCGGCAAACTCCTGACCCCCGCGCTTGTGCTCACGCTGCTCATCTTCATCATTCAGTCATTTATCTCCCCCTTAGGTGAGCCGCAGACTCCTGCAGCCCCCTACGCCACGCCGGGCAAGGCCATCATCCAGGGCATTCTCGACGGCTACAACACCTTAGATGCCATCGCGGCGCTGGTGTTCGCCTCACTGGTCATCCGCGCCGTGCGCGGTTCGGGCTTTAAGGAACCCGCCGTGGTTACCCGCCAGGTTTACAAGTCCAGCTTCATCGCCGGCCCCCTGCTTGCCGTCATCTACATCTTCATCGCCAAGGTCGGCGCAGAAAGTGTCTCCTCTATTGGACTGCAGGAAACCGGTGCGCCGATCCTTGCCGAAAGCGCCAAGATCCTCTTCGGCTCAGCCGGTGCCATGCTCCTCTCGGCCATGGTGCTCCTGGCCTGCCTGACTACCAGCATCGGCCTCATCTCCTGCTGCGCCTCCTACATCAGGGATCTCACCGGCAAGTTAAGCTACATCACCTGGGTAATACTCTTTACCGTCATTTCCTATCTCATCGGCCTCTTTGGCTTAAAGACCATCATCGTCTCCACCATCCCCGTGCTGATGTTCATTTATCCGCTGTGCGTAGCCCTCGTCATTCTGGTCTTCCTGGACAGATTCTTTGGAAGCCGCCGCTGCGTTTACGCATGGACGATTGGCTTCACCTTCATCATGGCCCTCTCCAACGGTCTTAACACCGCTCAGATCGCCATGGGCGGTTTAGAGGAGATCTTCCGCAACTGGGTGCCTCTGCACACCTATGGTTTAGGCTGGATTCCCTTTGCCTGCACCGGCTTTGTCATTGGCCTTATCCACAAGGCCCTGCGCCCGGTCAAGGCTTAAATCCTCTCAAGGCCCCGCTGCAGCGGGGCCTCTCTGTCTATTGTTCCCCATGCCGGTATCCTAGCTTTGGCGTTCGGTCTCCTGTCCGTCACTGGATTTTTATGTGTTACACCGAAACGGGAGTGCCAGCCTCTCCTCACCGCTACCCGTCCTTACCGCCTCCACGTCATGGCAATTGCTCCACGAAGTACTGTGCAGCCTTAAGGCCGTTCATGGCTCTGAGTCCGCCTCTCAGGACTTCCCTCCCTGTAAGACTGCGTTCCTGCAAACACTTCCTTAAGCTCTGGCACACTTAGTGCATAAATCCCCTTGCCATCCGGGGCCTGCACGCTCCCGGGGAGCAAAGATTAGTAAAAAGTTTTTATAAATCCGTGAGTTCCCGCTTTAACTGGGGGAGAGAACATATGCAGAACGCAGTTAGCCATGTAAACGCAGAGAGAAGTACGGCAGATCTTGCCGTCAGGGGCAAGCACCTTAAGTCCCCGGATCCCCGGGGAGCCTTTAAGCATATCCTGAGTTCCCTGACGCCTAACCTGAACACGGCTTTAGATTACACTCTGACTCTGACACAGAACGTGACGCAGCACAGTCTCACGTCCATGGACTTTGCCAGCCGGACCGCCACGGATAAAAAGAATGATGCCGGTGAGACACGGGAGCCTGTTAAGGAAATTAATCAGGAGCACTCTGACCTCACCCCCGGTGAGGAACCCGCCTTAGACACGGGCAGAGACAGAGACAGTGACACCGCCGCTTTTATCAGCAGCCTTGTCATGGACACTCAGGGAGCAGAGCTAAGCGCCAGGCAAGGGCTTAAGGATCAGAGCATACCCGCGCCGAGGAGCGCGCCTGATCCTTTCATGGCCCGGGACTTCAGGGAGGCGCGCGGCTTTGAGTCACAGAACTTTACCGCTCCGGATGTGGAAACGGTTTCGGACACGGAACAGCTTAGCCTTAACTCCCGCCGTTATCTCAACGCACTGGCAGCAGAAACCAACGTACAGCGCGTCACGGTAAGTGATGCCAAAGCTCTGCAGGGACAGGATGCACTCAATAACCGTGCCACGGATACTGCCCTGCTCAATCAGGATCTTGATCTTCAGAGTGCCTTGACCTCGCAGGAAGCCACTATGGCCAAATTCACTGATCCCAACTCCATGTATCTCACAGGAGGCGAGAAAAACGGCACTTCAACCGCCGCCGCAACGGCCCCGTCCCTCTCCGGCCCCACCTCAGAAACCGCGCAGAACCCCTTAAGCGGGACAGTGCCGTCCGTTAAGGAGCGTCCGATCCTGGGCAAGAGTGCAGAAAAAAACGTTTTAGGTGACGTGGAAAGCACTAATTTACAGCGCTCGCGGACCGTCAGCGTTGAGGAATCCTTTAAGCAGGCTTTAAGCAGCGCAGCCTCTTCTCCGCTACAGGGCTCTGAAAAGGCCGTTAACGATCCGTCTCTTACGGATCCTTTCTTAAACGGCACGGGCTTTAAATCAGGGGTACTCAGCGACTTCATGCAGGGACTGACGCAGCAGGGCAACACCCTTACCTCCACCCTGACCTCGCTAAACAGCGTGCTATCGCAATTAAGCGGTCTGGGCGTCAGCGGACAGAGCTCACTCTCAGGATCTTCACGGTTCAGCCATGGTCAGGGACAGTTTCAGCAGTCTTCAGGCCAGGCTCTTAAGGAACTTACCTCCGCCGCGGTCCATCTGAGCTCCGGCGAAAGCTCCGTGGATGAGATAAGCGAAATGGTCGCCACCATGGCGGCCCGCAATATCCGTCAGATGACCATCGATCTCGCCCCCGCGCATTTAGGCCAGATGACCATCAACTTAAGCATGGTCAACGGATCGGAAAGCCTTGGGGTAAGAGTCAGTGCGCAGAAGAGCGAAACCCGTGCTCTTCTCGAAAGAATGCTGCCCCGTCTCTCTGCGGCCCTGCACCGTTCAGGGGTCAGCGCTGACAGTGTCAGCGTGGAGCACGCTTAGACCAGGTTATGAGCCGCCCTTCATAGTGCGGCTCATTCTCAGCGCTCCGTGAATTGTGCAGGAGAAAGGCAGTGACTTTCCCTGCAGTGAAGCGAGGCTGCTCTTTCTCAGAACTCAGATCTCCTGCCACAGGACAATACTGCGCTCCTCCTCAGCATAAACCGCAGCCACTCTCCAGGAGTTGACGTTTTTTAAGGTTTCACCGTACCTGCGATCACAGATCTGCTGCACTGCCTGCTGCAGCCGAGTGGCGGGCTTTTCTCCTCTGCGGACAAATTTGTATTCCAAAATCAAATGGGTTCTATCATACCTGACCCTGGTATCTACAATCCCCCGCGCCTGATGTTCTCCCACATTCACCTCAACCCCGCAGCACAGCATAAAGATCCCCAGGATCGCAGCCAGCATGCTTTCCTCTTTAATCGGGAAATGGAAGCAGTCCACAGAATTAATAACAACGTTAAAAACCTGCATGAGCGCGTCAGCATTCCTGGCAGTCAGGGCCTTTAAGAACCACTCCTGATAGGTTCTAAAGATATCCTCTCCTCCTTTGCTTGCGGAAAAAAGATAATCACTAAGTAAATGTTTAAAGGACACTTCGGCTTCACGGTTAGGGAATTTAAGCTTTACGCGGTTCACATCTGCAAAAGTATCTCCCGGGCCCCGATAAGCCTCTGCTAAAGTCAGATAGCCGGTCTGAAATAAGAGAACACGGCGATCCATGGACTGCAGTGACTGAGGATTAACAAAAGCTGAAAGCGGAACACTTAAATTACCATCGACGATTTCAGAGAGAGTTTGTACCAGATCTCCACTAAAAAAAGCCCTCTGGAGAATTTTGGGCTGCCCTCCTGACTTATACCAGTAACTATCAAGGCTCCCCAGAGGATCGCCTAAGAATTTTAAAACTGACCAGGTCGAAAACACGTGTGTTGCTCCGGCGCTGTCAAAACAGTAGCCGTCATACCACTCAGTCAGAATATCGAGCAGCTTTTCCACATCCTGCGGGGAAATCCCCGCCACTGTCTTACCCAGTACCTTGGATGCAGACAGGCATAGCTGAGGGTAAAAGCTCTGTTTAATTTCTGCGCGGGTATAGCCGCAGATTTCTCCAAAACGCGGATCCTGGGAAATATCCTCGACAGCATCACCTGCCGTAAACAGCGCCGAATCCTTATATCGAGTAATTCCGGTAATAAAGACACAGCGAAATTTATGGCCTTGCTCTTTGATCACTCCGTAAAAACCGCGCAGAGTCTGCACCACCGCATTATATTCTTCCTCAGGAGCCTCTATTCTGTAAGTCAGAGGTGCATCGTACTCATCAACGAGCAGTACCAGAGAGCCGTCTTCAAACTGACGCACCAGATACTTAAAGCGCTCCGATGGGGTAGGCAGATCTTCCGGAATGACGATCCCGAGCGCCTTTGCTTTTTCGTCAAGTGCTCTGATAAAGCGCTGTTTAAAATCTGCGGCAGTTGTGCACTCGTAGTTGATATCTGCAAAACTCAGGCATAGTACCGGATAGTGCTTATCCTCCTTCCAGTATCGCTCAATTACGAGATCTCTGAAATATGAGTCATGCCCGTCGTAGCCTTTTACCCCGTGCTCAAACAGTTCCTGCAAAGTAGAGAGCAGAGTACTCTTTCCAAAGCGCCGCGGCCGGCTTAAAAAGCGCGGATTATTATTGAAAGCCAGAGCGTAAACAAAAGCGGTTTTATCCACGTAGATACGTCCCTGCCTTCTGATGGAGGCAAAGGACTGCTGTGAATCAGGCAGAGAGCTAATGGGACTTAACAGAAGATCCAGATTCAATTCCGACATGCGAAAACTCCCTGTCTTTAAGCGGCGAAGATACTGCCTCAGTTATTCTAACCCTTTTCCCCGCAGCTATGAACTGCCTACACACTTGCGTGCGAGGTTGTGTAAGGTCGCTGTTTCACTTTTAGTAAGCCCACGCGTCCTGTCGCTGACGTGCTTGTCCACAATGCCATCATCAGTCAGGAGCAACAGGCCCGCTCCTGAATTCTTAAAAGCAGTTGAATCCTACCGGAGCATACGATAACGGGTTCACGGGCACAAAGTGCAGAACTATGGAAGCACAGTACATAGTCACGTCTGCCACAGAAAGGCTTCAGTAAAGCCCAGCTTACAGATACGGAGGCGGCAGACCTAAAGACTCAGGAGGATGAGAGCTGCTCAGTAGACCTGATGACCTGTTTCTCCTGCAGCCTGAAGACTGGAAACGCAAACGGGGCGGGAGGGAACCCCATCACGTCCGGGTTTTATATAAACTGGCCGCGAAAACCGCTAGCATCAGATACGCGGATGAAGCGGCTTTAGGAGTGATAATCTTTCTCAGGTGACGGATAATTCTTCCGTGACTGTGTTAGCCTGAGCTCAGTCCCGCTTTCAGGAAGTGCCATGCCCTATATGCTCAGAACCCTTAAGGTCAGACTGAAGACCCCTCTGAAGGCGGCGGTCAGGCTCCGCCGCGCCATGGGCTGTGCGCGCTTTGTTCACAATTTCCTTCTCTTTGAGACAAAGTCTGATTATGAGGACTTCCTTGATGAGCTGGAATCACGTCAGTGCTTTGGCGAGGCGCTCTCACGTAAAGAGGCGGAAGCCCTGTGTGTCCGTCCTGAACCCGTCAGTAAATTCTCCTTTAACTACCGTCTGCGGCAGCTTAAAAAGCTTTACCCGTTTATCGCTGCTGATACCCATTCACAGGAACTGCTGCAGGAATGCCAGAGACTTTCAGG
>DVOQ01000056.1 GCA_018713485.1 Candidatus Avisuccinivibrio pullicola | reverse complement strand
AATGAGGCCATGGTGGCCGCGCTCATCGGCTTCAACCTGCGCGGAGCGGGATTTAAGCCGCGTCCTCAGGTTCTCTCCGGCACCGGCAGGGCCGATCCTGTCCTTGATCTGACACCTGATAATCTCACTCTTGTTTTCGAGTTTAAGTTTGAGCAGAGCGCGGATGAGAAGCGCCTTGACGCGAGATTAGAGGAAGCCCGTGAGCAGATCCGCTCCCGCAAATACGGACTTGATGATAACAGTCAGGATCGCGTGGCCCGCTTTGCCATGGTCTTCTGCGCCGCTCCGGAGAAGCGCAGTCTTGAGAGGGTGGAGCTCGTTGACGAGGTAAGCCGCTTACGGCTGGCTTAGATGAGCGGTGACGCCTGCGGGAGTGGGGTGCTAACAGTCACAGAAGCGCCCTGTCCGCGACCTTGCCCCCTGCCGTAAAGGCGGACAGGGTGGTATAATGTGGCGGATTTTCTTACTAGAATTAGAACAGAGGACACAGAAAATTTCTCTCTTAGACGCAGGGCTTGATGACCTGCTCAAGCAGCACAAAGCCCAGGTAAAGAAACACGGACTGACGCGGCTGACCTTAAACCGCGATCAGCATCCCATCCGCGTCACGGACTTTTCACGTGCCGCCTTGCGCACCTGTGAAACCTTAAGAAACCGCGGTTATGAAGCGTATTTAGTCGGCGGGTGCATCCGCGATTTACTCTTAGGCGTCAAGCCCAAGGACTATGACATCGCCACCAACGCCACTCCGGAGAAGGTGCACGCCATTTTCTCCTCCTCGCGCATTATCGGCAGACGTTTTAAGATCGTGCACGTCATCTACGGTAACGAGCTTATTGAGGTGACCACCTTCCGCGCCGGCGAGAGCCATAACCGTAAGGCCACCGTGTCAGACGGACACGGCATGTTAGTGCGTGACAATACCTACGGTCAGGATCAGTCCGAGGATTCCGAGCGCCGCGACTTCACGATTAACGCGCTCTATTTCGATCCTTCCGATGAGTCCATCACCGATTTCCACGGCGGTCTTTACGACTTAAATCACGGTATCATCGACATCATCGGCGATCCCGAGACCCGCTATGCCGAGGATCCGGTACGCATGATAAGAGCGGTGCGCTTCAAGGCCAAATTAGGTTTCAGCCTCTCCAAACGCACCGAAAAGGCCATTGCGACGCAAAAGAGCCTGTTAACCAATATCTCCAACGCGCGCATGTTCGAGGAGGTGAATAAGCTCTTCCTGTCAGGTCACGGTCAGGCCTCCTTAAAGGAGCTGATTGCCTACGATCTGCTGCGCCTTTTAATGCCGGGCCAGAAATCCATCATCGCTGACAGCGCCTTCCGCGAGTTCGTCTCCCACGCGCTGGAGTCTTCGGACATCCGCACCGCGCGCGGGCAGCGCAACAAGCCCTATTTCCTTTATGCCGTGCTGCTATTCACCAGGGTGCGCAGCATTCTTGAGGAGCGCAATGCCGCCATGGGCGGGGATACGGTGTTTAGCCGCAATCTCATCGTGGAGGCGGCCAATAAGGCCCTCGATGCCCAGAATACGGCCACCGACATTCCCACGGCCATTTACTTTGACATCACCGAGCTCTACGTTCTCTACTTCTCGCTCTTCTCCCCCTATCACACCAGGGAGGAGATTAACGAGTTAGTGAAGAGTCAGTACTTCCGCGCCTCCTATGATCTCTTAAAGCTGCGCGCCTACTTTGAGAAGGAGCTCACGCCCTACGTCGAGTTCTACGCGCCCTATTACGACGAAAGTGCCCGCTTAGCCGAGGAGCGCCGCCGTAAACGCGAGGAGCGCATGGCCGAAAAGCGCAGACAGAAGCGTGAAAGCCGTGATCGCTCGGTGAAGGCCGCCCGCGCCCCGCGTGGCAAAGAGCGTAAGGAAAGCGCAGACGGTTACGAGCGCGACAGCGCCGCTGACCGTCAGGAGCGTTTAGCCCGCGCCCGCGCCTGGCGTATTGCGATGAATCTCGATCCCTGATGCTTAGCGCCGTCATTGGCTTAGGCTCCAATTTAGGCGAGCGTCAGAACTACCTCACCTTTGCCCTGAACGCCCTGAGAAGGGACGGGGTGAGAGTAGTCAGGAGATCTCCCTTTTACGAGACAGAGCCGTGGGGATTTAAAGAGCAGCCGCGCTTTATCAACGCCGTGGCACTCATTGAGACGGACTTAAATCCCCGTGAGCTGCTTTATGAACTGCAGGCTCTGGAAAACGCCTGTAACCGGGTACGTACGGAAGAACACTACGGGCCGCGCACCCTTGATCTCGACATTCTCGACATTAAGGGGCTGTTTTTAGCTGATCCTGAGCTAACGCTGCCCCATCCGCGCCTGCAGTTAAGGGCCTTCGTGTTAAAGCCCTGGTACGCGCTGGATAAAGACTACGTACTTGCAGACGGCAGGCGTATCCGGGAGCTTCTTGAGGCTCTGCCTCCTGAAGAGCTGCAGGGTGTTAACGCCCTTAACGAGGAAGATTATGGCCAACCCTCCCTTTGAGATCGCCCTGATTGCCGGACTGGGCAACGTCGGGGCCAAATACGAGCATACGCGCCACAATATGGGCGTTGATCTGCTGATGCGCCTCTGTGACCGCTATAACATCAGCCTCAACCCCGAGAGCCGCTTCTTTGGCCTCGTGGGGCGCGGCCAGATTGAAAAGCACGACGTGCGTTTAGTCTTTCCCACTACCTACATGAACGAGTCGGGAAGAGCCGTAGGCGCGCTCTGCAATTTCTACCGCATCGCCCCCGAGCAGGTCCTGGTGCTCCACGACGAGATGGATCTGCCGCCCGGAGCCTTAAAACTGCGCTTTGGCGGTGGTCTTGCAGGTCACAACGGGCTTAAGAGTATCTGTGCCTCGCTGGGTTCTTCACAGAATTTCTGGCGCCTCAGGATCGGGATCGGCAAAGCGCCCGCCGATGTCATTTCCTTTGTTTTAAACCGTCCCGATCCGCACGATCGCTCGCTTTTAGACGAAGCTCTCGACGGGGCCCTGGACGGAATCACCACTGCATTTAAGTCAGGTGCCGAGCGCGGCATTGCCGCCGTGAACGGCTTTAAGCCTGCCTCTTTTAAAAAGGAGTAATCATGGGTTTTAACTGCGGCATCGTGGGTTTACCGAATGTGGGAAAATCCACTTTGTTTAACGCCTTAACCAAGGCCGGGATCGCGGCGGAGAATTTCCCCTTCTGCACCATTGAGCCCAATACCGGCATCGTGCCCGTGCCCGATCCGCGTCTTTACGCCATCGCGGATATCGTGAAGCCCGCCAAGATCGTGCCGGCGGCCATGGAGTTCGTGGATATTGCCGGCCTCGTCAAGGGGGCCTCCAAGGGTGAGGGTCTTGGCAATCAGTTTTTAATGAACATCCGCGAGACCGACGCCATCGCCCACGTGGTGCGCTGCTTTGACGATCCCAACGTCATCCACGTCTCGGGCAAGGTAAGCCCCTTAGATGACATCGAGATCATCAATACGGAACTCGCCTTAGCCGATCTCGAGGTCTGCGACAAGGCCCTGTCGCGTCTTGAAAAGCGTGCCCGCACCGGCGGGGATAAGGAAGCCTTAGCCCAGGTGGTGGCGCTGGAAAAGGCCAGGCCCGCCCTTGAAAACGATCTCATGCTCCGCCAGGTGGAGTTCACGAAGGAAGATCTGGCGGCGCTGCGCAACTTCAATTTCCTGACCTTAAAGCCCGTCATGTACATCGCCAACGTCTCCGAGGACGGGTTTAGCAATAATCCCTACCTCGATGCCGTAAAGGAGTTCGCCGAAAAGGAAGGCTCGGTATGCGTGCCCGTCTCGGCGGCCATCGAGTCGGATTTAGCCTCCATGGACGAGGAAGACCGCAAGGAGTTCATGGAAAGCATGGGTCTTGAGGAGCCGGGCTTAAACCGCGTCATCCGCGCCGGCTATAAGCTCTTAGGTCTGCAGACCTTCTTTACGGCAGGACCCAAGGAAGTGCGCGCGTGGACGGTCAAGGTCGGTGCCACCGCCCCGCAGGCGGCCGGCAAAATTCACTCCGACTTTGAAAAGGGCTTTATCCGCGCCCAGACCATCGCCTATGAAGACTTCATTCAGTACCACGGCGAGGCGGGAGCCAAGGAGGCGGGCAAACTGCGCTCCGAGGGTAAGGACTATATCGTGAAAGACGGCGATCTCTTCGAGTTCCTGTTTAACGTGAAGTAGACCCGCGCAGGAGGCGGCCCGCGCCGTGCGGGTCCGCCTGCCTTCTTTTTTCTCTGACCTCCCCTTAAACCGCAGTCTGCCTCACTGAGGCTGACGCTCTCTGCAGGGCATTCCTGAGCGTAAGGCGCAGAGTCTCCTGCGCCCTTACCCTGACGCGCCCCTAATTGAGAGGCTTAGCTGCGATAGAGGCCCCTCAGGCTCTATGAGCGCAAGGCCGCCCGGGCTCTGTAGCGACCATGCGTCCTCCTCGGGAGAGTAGTATACGAAAGTTGAAAAAAAGTGCTCTCCAAAGGAGCGCTGCCCAAAGAGCTTCAGGGCAAACGCGGGCACCTTCTCTGCATCACGGACGCGGTAAACGATCCTTGCCATGTATATACCCCGTCAATGTCCTTAGTCTCGAGAAGTTTAACCGGCTACCGCTCAACGAGCTTCTCAAAGACGGGAACATCAATGCAGAACCCGCTTTTATCTTCCGTGACATAGGGCAGCACCTCGGGCGTGAAATCCACCGTAATGAGCTTACTCATGCGATCAGGCCCCTGTTCGACCTTACAGGTCAGCACGCCCGCATCTATATAATTCTGGTACACGGTGCAGCCACCTGAGGACATGTAGGTCAGATTATCAACCTGAGTGGTGCGGGGCAGCGCTTTACCGGGATCGGGTAGAGAGGTGCCGCTGAAGAAGACGCACCTTCCAAAATTGCGGTGCACGGGATCATTCTTCACCTGTTTCACGACCAGTTCCCAGTGCTGCTGGGCAAGTGCGGTCATATTCTCCTCGGTATAGCTATCCCCGGGATCTCCGTTACAGGCTGAGGTGAGGAATAATGCGGCCAGAGAGGCTGCCGCCAGAGCTACTCAGCTCATAATTCTCCTAAGCTGCCTTAGGGCAGCGGTTTTAAGCCCCCCATGTGGTACATGTCACTGTCGCTGATTCTAGCGCAGCGCCCAGCGTATTTAAACACTGCCTGTCCCTCCCGTGACGGCGGTCATGAAAAGTGACCTTCCCCGGTCATCCCTGTGAGTCACCCTCTTTTCGCGGCCGGTTTTTCTGCAAAAGAACGGGAGGGATTCTGCTGAACCCCTCCCTTAAACCTGCACTGCGGCACGGTCTTTCACCGGCCGTTAGGCTTTAGATACCTACTCCTGACTGGCCCTGACCCTGGCACTTTCGGCGTCCTTCACGCGCTGCACGTCAT
This sequence comes from Candidatus Avisuccinivibrio pullicola, assembly GCA_018713485.1. Taxonomy (GTDB): domain Bacteria; phylum Pseudomonadota; class Gammaproteobacteria; order Enterobacterales; family Succinivibrionaceae; genus Avisuccinivibrio_A; species Avisuccinivibrio_A pullicola. The sequence continues at coordinate 5,407 of DVOQ01000056.1, read as the reverse complement.
TGACCACGAAGAGATCACCGCGGATCTGCTCTAAAACGAGCTCGCTGGCGCTCGAGTTAATCGAGGCTAACAGACCGTTGCGGCTTGAGGACCCCATACACACCATGCGGGCATCAAGCTTAGCGCACAGGCGCGGTATTTCCTCGTCCACGCGGCCGATGAGCACGTGGGTGTGATCATCGGGGATACCGTGCTTTTCAGCGTACTCGTCAAGAAGCATGTGGTGAATGTCCTTGCGCGAGGGATCACCCATGGCGGTACGGTACATAGGCGGGGTGGAGGTATTGCCGGAGATGAGACCGCGGTGGAGCGGGGAGACGCAGTTGGCCACATGCAGCTCACCGTTAAATTCATCGGCAAAGACGCGGGCGGCGCTGTAGAGCACCTCGTCAAGATCGCGCTGATGGTTCTCTTCCTCAAAATCAATGGCCAGGAGGATGGCGCGACCGAGACGCTGCGGGGCGTCGGCCTGCTTGACCACAAGGAGCGGCACCTCAATCCTGCGCATCACCGCAAAGTCGATGGTGCTCGCAAAGAGATCGCGGATGGTATTGCGCTTATTGGCCGAGATAATGGCCAGCTGATAGCCTCCGTCATGCGCTTCCCTGACGAAAGCGGCAGGCACATCCTTACTGAAGATGACACGCGGCGTGAAATGCTTAATGCTCGGGTGGGCGTTGGCGATGGCCAGCAGTTCCCGGTTAGCCTGATTTTCCAGAGAGGGCTGCGTGATTTCGTCGTATTCGTTGATAATGCGGCAGGCAGCCACCTCAATGTCCGGCATGAAACGGGCAAAGTCCGAGGCTCTTTCGATGGCCGGCTGCACTTCATCACCGGGCTTTAACAGTACCAGTACCTTGTAGTTGTTCATAGTAAGTCCCCTTATGCGCTCGCCTGCCAGGGATATCCTGACAGCACGCAGGCCGTTTTTCACCCTTCCCACTCTAGAGCAAAAAACGGCGATTTAATGCTTAGGGGATCACTATTTGCAAACTTTCTTCAGGAAATACAGCGCTCTTCACAAAATTGAGAGTGCCCTCGCATACACAGGTAAATACGTAAACGTTTGCTGCACTTTTTAAGTGCACTCATCACCAAAGCGGTTCACGCCTAAGGGACGATGCGCCATTAGTGCTAGGATGAGGGCTTCTTAGCGGAGAAATCAGCATGGCTCAGTCCTTAGAGTTCTTAAACGCCGTATACCGTCTTAAGGACGGTTTTGAAGTTACCGTGGAAAAGCTTACGCTTCCTGAGCACTCCCTGACGGTGCTCATCGGCCGCAACGGCTGCGGCAAGAGCACCCTCGCCCGCGCCGTGGGCGGGCGCTATGAGCTTGTCTCAGGTACGGCCCCCTCAGGGCTTAAGGCGGCGGTGGTTTCCTTTGAAGATCAGCAAAAGCTCTTTGAAGATGACTACAATCTGCGCAATACCGATACCCCCGATGCCAAGGAAGAGTTAGGCATTACCGCCCGCGAGCTCATCGCCACCGGACCTCTGACCCCGCAGATCATCGGGGCGCTGCGTATCGGGCCGCTGTTAGACCGTCCGATCCGTACCCTGTCAGGCGGCGAGGGGCGCAAGATCCTGATTGCAAAGGCCTTAAGCGAAAATCCGGGGCTGCTCATTCTGGACGCCCCCTTTGACGCCCTGGACGTACAGAGCCGGCAGGCACTTCTGGAAATCATCGCCTACATTCACGTCAATTTCGCTCTGCCCGTCCTGCTCATGGTCAACCGCGCCCCCGAAATTCCCTCCTGCACCACGCAGCTGGGGATCATCGACAACGGCAGGATCTGCGCCATGGGACCTTACGAGACGATGCGCAACGCCCCTCAGGTGCGCGCCCTGCTTACGCAGGAAACCTCTGAGGTTTCTGATTTGCCTCAGGCTCCGGCACGCTTCAGGGTTAAGGATTTTAAGGGCGACACCATCGTCTCCTTAAAAAATATCAACATCACCTATGAAAGGCCCATCTTCAGGAACTTCACCTTTGAAGTGCACCGCGGTGAGCATTACCTCATCACGGGACCTAACGGCGCGGGCAAGTCCACGCTGCTCTCGCTTATCACGGGTGACAATCCCCTCGTCTACGTCAATGATGTCACCGTCTTTGGCATGAAACGCGGCTCGGGTGAGTCCATCTGGGACGTCAAACAGTATTACGGCTACGTGAGCGCCTCCCTGCACCTTGACTACCGCGTCTCCTCCCCCGTCATCAACGTCCTGCTCTCGGGCTTTTATGACTCCATCGGTCTCTACGCGCATCCCGGCGACGAAGAGCTTAAAGTGGTGCATGAATGGCTGAAACTTACGGGGCTTGAGGACGCTGCCGGCACCTCCTTCAGGGCGCTGTCCTTCGGGCAGCAGCGTCTGGTGCTCATCATCAGGGCGCTCGTCAAGAACCCGCCCCTGCTCATTCTCGACGAGCCGCTGCAGGGGCTGGACGGAGCGTCCCGCGCGCAGGTCTTAGGCTTTATCTCCTATATCATGCGCCATGGGCGCACCTCTGTGCTCTTTGTCTCCCATCACGAGGAAGACATTCCCGCGGGGATCACCCATACCGTGACCTTTGTTAAGAACGCCGCGGGCGGCTATGACATTGAAACTAAGCGCCTGAAGAAATCCTGACGGCCTGATTCCCTGGTTCAGAGCGCGGCCTTACCTAAAGAAAGATCAGGCCCTGCACAGATAATCGCCCGTGCCTATCCACTGATAGGTGGTGAGCTCCTCAAGGCCCATGGGTCCGCGCACATGTAATTTCTGCGTGGAGATCGCCACCTCGGCCCCGAGGCCGAACTGACCGCCGTCCGTAAAACGCGTCGCGGCGTTGACGTAGACGCAGGCCGAGCCCACGTTCGCGGCAAAACGGCGGGCGTTATCCAGATTGTTGGTAAGAATGCTGTCCGAGTGCGTGGCGCGGTGCACGCGCAGGTGCAGCAGAACCTCATCGAGGCTGTCCACGATGGCGACATTGAGCTTTAAGGACAGCCACTCGGTGTCAAAGTCCTCTTCCCTGCCATGGGTAATGAGGGAGGCTTTGTAGCCCAGGGTGCGGACGAGGCTCTCCAGCTTCTCACCGTGTACGTTAAGGACAATGCCCTTCTCCTCGCAAAGCGGCCTGAGATACCCCATAAACTCCTCGGCGATGCTGCGGTGCAGAAGCAGGGTATCAAGGGCATTACAGGCGGCCGGCTTCTGTACCTTGGAGTTGATGATAACGTCCACCGCGCGCTTTAAGTCAGCGCTTTCATCGACGAAGGCGTGGCAGATACCGAAACCGCCCACGATGACGGGAATGGTGGACTCTTTCTGACAGAGACGGTGCAGAGCCTCGCCGCCGCGCGGGATAATGACGTCAATATAACGGTCAAGGGTCAGAAGCTCGCGGACGTCATTGCGATCGGTACTGTCCACGAAGGTGATCGCTCCCTGATCCACCCCCTCGCGCTTTAAGATCTCCTGCATGATGCCGTGCAGGACGCGGTTGGTGTTAAGCGCCTCGGAGCCACCTCTTAAGATACAGGCATTGCCGGACTTAAGACACAGGGCGGCGATATCCACGGTGACGTTGGGACGGGCCTCGTAAATGACGCCCACCACGCCAAAGGGCACGCTTTTTTTCATGAGGGAGAGCTGACTTGCCACCGTATAACCCTTGAGGATACGGCCCACGGGATCGGGAAGACGCGCCACCTGACGCATGCCCCCGACCATTTCGCGAAAGCGCGAGGCGTTGAGAGTCAGCCGGTCGGTTAAGGCAGGCGGCAGCGCGCGGTTCACCGCGCTGTCCACATCTTTCTGATTGGCTTCTAACACCTCGGAGTAACGGGCCTCGATAGCGTCGGCAATTTCGTTTAAGAGCAGATTCTTGGTAGCCGTTGGCATCAAGGCCAGCTTGGTCGAAGCGATATAGGCGCCGCGGGCCAGGGATTCGATGTAACTTTCCATAAGCGTTCTGTAAGGCTCTAAGGCCGGATTAATAATCTTCGCTCTAATGATAGCAGAGCGGCAGGTCAAAAGGCCCATCTTCTCAGCGAGAACGGGGCTTCCGGGCCCCGGCCGTAAATCAGCGCCCCGAGGCTAGGGGGCTGCGAGCCCCCTTTTCCTTATGGAGAACTCTAAGCGAGCCTACAGCAGGACCAGATCGTCGCGATGCACGGCCACGGGGCCATGGGACAGGCCCAGCAGGCTTTCAATTTCCTCGGACTGATGGCCGCGGATGAGATTTAAATCCTCACTTGAATAGCGGGTCAGTCCCTGAGCGATAGTTTGCCCTGAGGAGGTGACGATAGCGACGATGGCACCGCGCAGAAAGTCGCCCCTGACCGCAAGAATGCCCGAGGGCAGTAAACTCGAGCCGCGCTCCGTAAGGGCCTTAACGGCGCCCTCGTCCACGCAGATCTCTCCCTGGGAGCGGGCCGCGACTGAAAGCCAGGTCTTTTTAGCCCACGCGGCATGAGGACGGGGCCTGAAATACGTGCCTTCGCCTTCCCCCGCGACGAGGGCGGGCAGACAGGAGGGATCGTTACCCGAGGCGATCACCATCCCGATGCCGGCCTGCGTGGCGGCTTTGGCGGCGCGCACCTTAGTGGACATGCCACCGGTGCCAAGGCGCGTGCCGGACCCTCCGGCGAGGCGCTCAATTTCAGGAGTGATTTCCGTCACCTCACGGATAAGAGCCGCATCGGGATCCTTACGCGGATCGGCCGTGTACAGGCCCTTCTGATCGGTAAGCAGAATGACGAGATCGGCCTTAATGAGGATCCCCACAAGGGCGGCCATATTATCGTTGTCACCGACGCGGATCTCCTGGGTAGAGACGGCGTCATTTTCATTGACGATGGGCAGAATGCCGTAATCTAAGAGTGCCTGTAAGGCATCACGGGCGTTAAGGAAGCGCTCGCGGTTCTCCACGTCGGCGCGGGTCAGCAGGATCTGCCCTATCCTTATCCCGTAAATGGAGCAGAGGTTTTCGTAGATCTCGATAAGCCTCCCCTGCCCCACTGCCGCGAGCATCTGTTTAAGACTCATTAAGGGCGGCAGGGCGGGATCGCCTAACATTTCCCGTCCCGCGGCCATGGCCCCCGACGAGACGAGGATCACCTTGTGTCCTCTCTCACGCAGAGTATTCACGGCGCGGACGATTTCCAGCATGTGGGCGCGGTTTAAGTGGGAGGAACCGCGGGTCAGGGTGGTGGTGCCTAATTTGACAACCACCGTCTTGCCGGTGTGCAACATAACACTTCCTTAAGGCGAAGCCAAAACACTCTTTAGAGATACTTTCTCAGACTTTGCAGGGAGAGCCTCAGGGTACGTATCTGAGCATCCTTATCCCTGCTGTAGCGTCCTGAAACAGGGCGCCCTGCAAAACGGCAACGCCGTGTATAATTTTGTACAGTGAAGGGGG
>DVOQ01000055.1 GCA_018713485.1 Candidatus Avisuccinivibrio pullicola | reverse complement strand
TCCTGAGAAGTAAAGAATGCCCTGCACTACCACGTTTTCGCCTCAGTGTTCTGCCACCTGAGAAACTTTATCATTAAGGCGGGGCCGCTTCATCCGCGCAGCTAAAGCTACGCGGTTTTCGCGGCCATTTTCTGTAAACTACCTCCGCTCAATGCACAGATCCAAGGTAAATCACCACCGCTTAATGCACAGATCCAAGGTATCCGTACGCATGCAGATCACAGAAAATGCTCGCTGCCAGGCATTGCTTTCTGATGGGACTTATCGCCGCTTTGTGAGACCTGGACTTTGAAAGGAGTTAGGCGCTTAAAGGATGGTGGCCCTTCCCGGGCTCGAACCGGGGACCCAACGATTATGAGTCGTTTGCTCTAACCGACTGAGCTAAAGGGCCATGTCGAAGACGTCTTATAATACCTAAAGACGCCTCTCTTTTAAAGGGGGGAAACGCTTAAGCGCCGCTTACCGTAAAGCGCCGCGCCAGTAACCGGCCTAATTTCTGCACGTTAAGCATATCTTCCCTTGAAATATCCTTACCCTTAATGGTGACGAGGCGGGTCTGATATTCAAGAGCGGCGTAAATGCTCTCGGCGATGAGCTTACAGAGAAACTCGGAGCGGGCGTCCATGGACAGCTCCTCGCCATTGGCCTTATTGGGGATAAAGGAGGCGTGGGAGAGCACGTTAAAGGCCTTCTCCCGCGGCGTGTCGCGCACCACCTCGATAAGCTGCGCGGGAGTGATGTCACGCTGCGCGGCGATGCGATCGTAAAGAAATTTAAGTTCGCTCACCCCACGCACGCCTAAGGTGCTTAAGAGCTCGGGAAGCTCCGCTAAGTGCACGCGATCGTACATGAGGGCGACCACGGTCGGCTGTTGCAGGGCAAAAGCCACCAGACGGCGCATCGGGGTATTGAGAATGCCCGCCTGAGAACCCTCCGTGGCCTTAGGATGCTGCACGAAGTCCGGATCGCGATCCACGTAAGAGGGTGCCTCCTGCGGCGCTGGAAGAGCGTCGAGCATCTCAAAAACGCGCTTTTCATCAAGAGACAGGACTTTGGAAAGTTCCATGACGCAGACGCTCTGCAGGGGCAGGGCGGCAACGGCCTTGATATGCGGCAGCACGGCGGCGATAAACTGCGAGCGCAGGCCCGGATCGGCTAAATCAAAGCCTTCAGCGCAGTGACGGATTAAAAACTCGGGGAAGGAGATGGCCGCGTCCAGAAAACGCTGAAATCCGCCCGCGCCCTCGGCCCTGACCAGAGAATCCGGATCATGCTCGGGGGGCAGGAAGGCAAAACGCATCTCGCAGTCGGGGGTAAGAATGGGACTTACCGTCTCCAGGGCGTGCCAGGCGGCCTTACGTCCTGCCTTATCGCCGTCATAGCAGCAGATCACCTTCTTTGTGTAGCGGTACATGAGCTTAAAGTGATCGGGCGTGGTGGCGGTACCTAAGGAGGCCACGGCATTGGTCACCCCCGCCTGACGCAGCGCGATGACATCCATGTAGCCCTCCACGATGACGATGGAGGCAGGACGGTTGCGGTGTTCGGCCAGGGTCTCGTACAGACCGAAGAGCTCCTTTCTCTTTCTGAAAATCGGCGTCTCGCGGGTATTTAAATATTTGGGTTCGTCATCGCCCATGGTGCGCCCGCCAAAGCTTATCACCTTGCCTTTGAGGTTCACGATGGGGATCATGACGCGGTTTCTGAACATGGCGAAGCTCTTGCCGTTCTCCTTCACGTTCACCATGCCCAGGTCGGCAAGGATGCGGTACTCCTCATCAGAGCGTGCCACCTGCCTTAAATTGTCCCAGTCTGCCGGGGCAAAGCCCAGGCGGTTCTTTAACACCGTGTCTTTGCTGAGCTCGCGCTTTTTATACCAGTAATCCTGCGCGGCCTTACTTTTCGTAAGCTCACGGACAAAAAAGGCCGCGCAGCGATCCATCAGATCGTAGTAGCGGGCGTATTTGTCGCGGTCAAAGCTGTTCCCGCCGTCCTCGTACTCCACGGGGATGCCGGCAAACTGCGCCAATTCCTCGATGGCCTCGGTGAAGCTCAGATTCTTGAACTTCATCAGAAAGTCGATGACATTGCCATGCGCCCCGCAGCCAAAGCAGTGATACGTGCCCCGCGAGGGCGTAACATAGAAGGAAGGGGTCTTTTCCTGATGAAAGGGACAGCAGCAGCTTAAATTGTTCCCCTTGGGCTTCAAGGTCACGTAAGAGCCGATAAGACTGTCGATTTTGACAGCCGGTAACAGGCGGTTAACGATAAAGTCCTTGGAGATAAGCGGCATTTTATGCGTTACGGTTCTTAAGGCTAAAGGGTTGTGCTACCATGCAGAGAGCATTGAGTACATTGTATACCAAGGCCTGGCTTACGGAAAATTTGATAAGGGGTAATCATGGCGACTTACTGCATCGGAGATATTCACGCCTGTTACAACGAGTTTATGAAGCTCCTTGAGGTCATTAAGTTTGACGAGAAAAAAGACGAGCTTCTGCTCACGGGCGATCTCATCGGCCGCGGCCCCTATCCCGTCGAGACCATGCACGAGATCATGCGTTTGGGTGATCGCGTGCATGCGGTCCTCGGTAACCATGACATCAATTTTCTCGCGGTGGCCCACCGCATCGTCATGCCCCGTCCCAAGGATAATTTAGAGGTCATCCTCAAATCGCCGCTCCTTGACGAGATCACCGATTACCTCATCCACCTGCCTCTTCTCTATCAGCACAAGGAAAAGCAGCTCGTCCTCGTGCACGCGGGGATCTATCCTTTCTGGGAGCTCTCCACGGCCCGCAAGGTGGCGAAGGAAACCTCCCACGTCCTGCGCGATCCCGTGCGCCGCAGGGTTTTACTGACCAACATGTATCAGGACACCCCGGGGATCTGGAGCGACGAGCTCGAGGGCCTTACGCGCTGGCGCTTTGCCTTAAACGCCTTCACGCGCATGCGCCTTTGCTACCGCTCCGGCCTCATGGACTTTAAGAACACCGCGATAAGCCCCGCGCTCGTGGAAAAGGCAGGCCTCTTCCCGTGGTTCTCCCTGGGCGATCCCGCCCGCTCCAAGAAAAAGCAGTACACCTTAGTCTTCGGGCACTGGGCGGCCTTAGGCGCCGAATGCTCGCGTCCCTACTTCAAGGCTCTGGATACCGGCTGCGTGTGGGGCGATCGTCTGACGGCGTGGTGTTTTGACACCGACAGGCTCTACAGCGTCAAATCCACCGGCTACACGCAGATAAAAAGTCAGATCAGTGCCCGTCACTAAGACGTTCTCCCGCCGCCCTAAACGACGGCGGGAGTTAACTTACGCGCGCTCGTAGTCGACAAAGGCGCAGTGAAGCCCCTCTCTGGCGCTGACAAAGCTCTCGCGCCTCACTTCCCTGAAACCGCCCTCTCCCACCTTAAACTCGGGGAAGAAGGTATCGCCCTCACAGTCCTTATCAATCTCGGTAAGGTAGAGGCAGGAGGCCAGGGGCAGGGCCTCCTCGTACATGGCAAAGCCGCCGATGACAAAGACCTTATCGCTCTCCTTAACCCGCTCCAAAGCCTCCTCAAGACTGCAGCACAGCTCAAGGTTAAGCTCCCGCGCCCTTTCCTCTGAAAAAGTGCGGCTGACTACGAGATTACGCCTGTGAGGCAGCGCCTTGCCTATGGACTCAAAGGTACGCCGCCCCATGATGACGGGCGACCCCATGGTCAGGGCTTTAAAGCGCTTTAAATCCTCGGGCACATGCCAGGGCATCTTTCCCTGAAAACCGATGACACGTTTAGGGTTTAAGGCGGCGATAAGACACAGTTGCATAGGGATCCTTTAGTAGAGATGGAAAAGGGGCGTTGCCGCCCCCTGTAGCGCCCTAGCGCTGAAAAATGAACTCCGGTCCTTCCTCGTCCTCGGGAAGTTCCTCTTCGATGATTTCCTCCTGGAGGGGCTCCTCGTCACTCTTACCCTCGGTCCAGACGAACTCCTTAACCTCGGGGGCGGCCGTCTGCTCACGCTCGGCCTCTTTGCTCTCCTCGACGAGAGCCGCTGTAGCCTCGATCAGCTCCTCTAAGTGCTGCTTAGTCAGGGCCGAGATGACGAAAACCTTCTCGGGAGGATTTTCAAGAGCGGCGATCACCTCGCCCTTCACGCGCTCAAGTTCCTCCTCATCCAGGAGATCGCACTTATTGAGCACCAGGTAACGGGGCTTGGCGTACAGCTCTTCGGCGTAATTCTTAAGCTCGCTTTCAATGACGCGGGCATTCACGGCCGGATCGGAACCGTCGGCAGGGAGCACGTCCACAAGGTGCAGCAGCACGCGGCAGCGCTCTAAATGCCTTAAGAAGCGATGACCTAAACCCGCTCCCTCCGAGGCGCCCTCGATAAGTCCCGGCACGTCGCAGATCACGAACGAACCGTGATCACCGGTCTTGACCACGCCTAAATTGGGCACGAGGGTGGTAAAGGGATAGTCCGCGACCTTGGGACGGGCGGCGGACACCGAGCGGATGAGGGTCGACTTGCCGGCATTGGGCATACCCAGTAAACCCACGTCAGCGACGAGGAGCAGCTCCAGGAGCAGAGCGCGCTTTTCACCGGGCGTTCCCATGGTTCTCTGACGGGGCGCGCGGTTCGTAGAACTCTTGAAATGCGTGTTACCAAAACCGCGGCGACCGCCACGGGCCACGCACACTCTCTCCCCCGCTTCTCTTAAATCGCCGAGGATCTCACCGGTTTCCTCATCGTGAATGCGGGTGCCGACGGGAACCTTGAGAAAGATATCCGAGCCGCGGGCACCGGTGCAGTCGGCACTGCCGCCGTTTTCGCCGCGCTCGGCGGCGTAAAAGCGCGTAAAACGGTAGTCAACGAGGGTATTGAGATTGGGATCAGCCACGAGGTAGACATTACCGCCGTCGCCGCCGTCGCCGCCATCGGGACCGCCACGGGGAATGTATTTTTCACGGCGGAAACTCACGATGCCGTTACCGCCGTCACCGGCCTGAACCTTAATTGACGCTTCATCAACGAATTTCATGGGTTTTTGACCTCTAGAGGTAAGACAGGGGAGAAAAGGGCAGGTATAGATACAAAACAGGCCCCGGTTAAGGAGCCTGCCTGTTCCAAGAGCGATTAGGCCACTTCTTCAGTGATAATCTGCACGAACTTGCGGCCCTTGGGACCGCGGGTCACGAAAGCGACCTTGCCGTCCTTCTTGGCAAAAAGGGTGTCATCGCGGCCGATGCCGACGTTAGCACCCGGGTGGAAGTGAGTGCCGCGCTGACGCACGATAATGCTGCCTGCGCTGACCATCTCACCGGCATAACGCTTCACGCCAAGGCGCTGTGCCTGGGAATCGCGGCCGTTACGAACGGAACCGCCAGCTTTCTTGTGTGCCATTTACTTGACTCCTCTTAACCGGCAATACCGGTGATCTCAAGGTCGGTGTACCACTGACGGTGGCCGGTGACCTTCTGATGATGCTTGCGACGACGGAACTTGACGATCTTGATCTTCTCACCACCGTGAGTGCCAATCACCTTGGCACTGACCTTAGCGCCCTCAAGGTAGGGAGCACCAACCTTAATGTTGGTACCGTCAGAAATTAACAGAACCTTATCCAGTTCCACTTCACTGCCAGCCTCGGCGGGGAGAAGCTCAACGCTGATGCGCTCGCCTTCCTTGACCTTGTGCTGCTTACCGCCGCAAAAAATCACTGCGTACATATTGGCTCAAAACTCCGAATCTGCAGGAGTTTCTTGCTCCCGCATACAATCAGTCCATGCAAATTAACCCTTGTAGGGCGATAGTGGGCAAACATTTTACAGATATTTCAAATCTGATGCAATGCTTTGGCTTGACTCACGGCATCGCGCCGTCGTGTTCATTCAGCCCCGCCACACGGTGCTCAATAAGACTCCGCATCCGTCTAAGGCATTTGCAACCGCCGCGCATTTTAAAGCGTGAGCGCCCATTTGTCAAAGCTTTTTCGCGCTCTTTTTACGCTTCTGTACCCAATCCTTTACGCAGGGCCTAAAGTCCCTGCGCCAGGGCTCTTTCTCCGTTGCCGGTATCCCGCGTTTCCACTAATTCCTCAAAGCCTTCTATAAGCCACAGATAGGCCCCTAAAAAGGCCGCTACATCATAGTCCCGCCTTTCGCGCACAAAACGCTCCTTTAAGGCCTCGCAATCCGCCTCCCTGAGTCTGATGACTATGGCATCGAGGAGATCGCGATCGGCCGGGGACAGATAGTCAAGCACCTCAGGCAGTGCCCGAAACCCCTCCTCGCCGCTGCATAGATCGTTACAGGTCATCACCATCAGCGCCTGCCCTAAGGTGGTGGTGTTATCGGTGTCGCTCAGGGCATAGGGGCAGGGCGTGCGCATGAGCAGAGTCAGCTCCCGGCCGCGCTCCTTAAGCTCATGCGAAAGCAGATAGGAAAAAGGAGTCTCGGGCGTCTTCTCTTCCCTGACGCGGCGCGAGCTCTTGCAGAAGGCCGCCTGCACGCGGCTTAGACTCGGTGGACAGAGCATAGATCATCTCCTTAATTAAAGCATTATTTTAGACGTAATTTTAGGTACTGCAGCGTACCGGAACGGCACTCCGTGACGTAAGCAAAGCTTTTTTGCCTCCTGTAGCCTCTGACGGGGCTTTTGACACCGAAATTGGGGTAAAATTATGCAGATTTTTCAGGACCACACGAAGATTTACCTATGAGCCACTGCGAATTTAGATCCCTCATTGCGGATGAATTAGAGCGCGTGGAGCACCTGCTTCACGACACCTTAACCGGGGGAGATTTTGAACAGAAGGTCAATGCCTTATGCCAGAGCGTGGTCTCAGCAGGCGGCAAGCGGACCCGCCCCACTCTGCTGCTTCTGTGTGCCTACATGTTAAAGGATCTTAATGAAGACGCGGAGCTTAAGGAAAAGGCCTGCCTGTTAGCCGCTACCGTCGAGCTGTTACATACCGCCACTCTGGTACACGACGACGTCATCGACAACTCGCCTAAGCGCCGCGGTCAGGATACCTTAAACGTAATCTACGGCAATCACGTCGCGGTGCTAGCCGGTGACTATCTCTTTACGCGCTGCTTTGCCCTCTTGCAGCAGTTGCAGTCCTTAAAGTGCATTGACATCATCTCCCGCACCGTGGCGACCCTTGTCACCGGTGAGATCAATCAGCTGGAGCGCGAGGGCGATCTCTCCCTTGCTGAAAGCGATTACTACCACACCATTTACTGTAAGACAGGCGCTCTCTTTGAGATGGCAGCCTGTGCCTTTGCCCTCTTTATCGATGCCCCTGAAGAGCAGATCGAGGCTTTAAAGACCTATGGCCGCGAAACTGGTTACGCCTTTCAGATAGCCGATGACATCCTCGACTACACCGCCGACAGCGCCACGCTTGGCAAGGACGTGGGTACTGATTTAACGGACGGACGCGTCACGCTCCCCGTCATCCTCGCCTTAAAAAATGCTCAGGGAGAAAAGCTTGAGGCCCTCTATCAGGCCCTGGAGAACTCCGATTTTGCCGCCGTCAAAGCGGCCATTGAAGAGAGCGATGCCTTAAACGCCTGCCAGAACGAGGCCCTTAACTGCACCAGCCGTGCCATAAAAGCCCTCACCACCTTCCCTGACTCGCCATTTAAAGAGGCCCTGATCACGATCGCCCTCAAGGCCGCGCAGCGCAACCACTAAAGTCCGCTCTCATTATGACCAATTGGACATAATTCTCATTACTCAGAGAGTGCGATGAGTCTGTCACTCTCCGCTCCCTGAGTGATACTTCTTGCAGGATACATGTGTTACCTATCTCCGGGAGACTAATTATTCTGTGAGTCTGTAATTACCCACGAGCCACTGCGCAAAGAGCCTTCGCGCCTTAACCTCCCTCCTTTTTGCAATGACGCGGTATACCTCTTCACCTGGCATTGCACAGCAGAAATTCAGAATATTCTGCCGCCCCCTGAGAGAAGGACGTTTTTAAACGTCACGCCTGTTTCCGCAGCGGTCCTGACGGACGTGTGCCGCAGCCCCCAGCGCTTTCACTCAGATCCTGCCGCCTGCTCCCTGAGGAGCTCACGGCCGTTGAAGGTGCCGTGCCACAGCACCTGTATTCCGGGGCAGTCACAAAACCGCGTATGTACCAGCGCAGGTGTCTGCCTAAAACGTTCCGGGGAAGCTGCATCAGCCGTCTGATTTCGGCATCGTGCAGCTGAAGGAAGCGGGGAAATCCCTCTGCAGCGAGTGCGGCGTTAATCTCCTTTAACCCCTGCTCATCTGTAGACATGAGATTGCAGGCGGCCAGCAGATCGCGCTGTACCGGCCGGTTCCCTGCCATAACCGTCCGCATGTGAAGCGGATGTTTCCCGTAAATGCCCGTATCGGGCAGATACTGGCTCGCCCTGTAGGTCCGCGCGTTTACGGTGCTGAAGCTGCCGCCGAAGAGGACAGCGTATTCCCTGACAAAGCGCATGAACTGCCCCGGGGAGGCTCTGTAAACGGAGGAGCCGAAACGCCTATCTAAATAGCAACGGGGGCAGGAAGTTACCTTCCCGCCCCCGCGCCATTCCGGGATCTTCAGTTAAGCTTCAGACTTAAGCAAAAGGATCCTCTAAGTGAATGGTCTGATTGCGCTCAGGGCCAGTAGAGATGATAGCCACCTTGACGCCGGAGAGCTCTTCAAGACGCTTTAAGTAACGCTGGGCGTTGACGGGAAGCCTGTCAAACTCGGTAATACCGAAGGTGGATTCCTTCCAGCCGGGCATGCTCTCGTAGACGGGCTCCACCTCATACTCGTAGGCGGCGAATGGAGGCAGCTCGCTTACGGTACCGTCAGGGAGACGGTAGGCGGTGCAGATCTTCACCTCATCCATGCCATCTAACACATCAAGCTTCATCAGGGCTAAAGCCGAGAGGGAATTGATAGTGACGGCGCGGCGCATGGCAACGGCGTCATACCAGCCTGTACGGCGCGGACGTCCTGTAACGGCACCGAACTCGTGACCGCGCTTGCGGATCCCCTCGCCGACCTCGTCATTGAGCTCGGTGGGGAAGGGGCCGCCGCCGACGCGGGTGGTGTAGACCTTGGCGATACCTAAGACATAGTCCAGGGATAAGGGACCGGCACCGGAGCCGGTGCAGCAGCCGCCAGCCACGGTGTTCGAGGAGGTAACGTAGGGGTAAGTGCCGTAGTCGATGTCAAGGAAAGTACCCTGAGCGCCCTCGAAGAGCACCTTGACGCCCTGCTTACCGGCCTTAGCGATGGTGTCGGAGACATCGGTGAGCATGGCTAACATGCGCTCACGCACCGGCAGGACGGAGTTCATGACGGTCTCAAAAGAAACCTCGGGCTCGTCATAGTAATGCTTTAAGAGGAAGTTGCGGTAATCAAGGAGAGCGCGCAGCTTGTCCTCAAAGACCGACATATTCTTTAAATCGCCAATCCTGAGGCCACGGCGGGCGACCTTGTCCTCATAGCAGGGGCCGATACCGCGGCCGGTGGTGCCGATGGCGTTCTTGCCGCGCTTCTTCTCGGCACCGCGATCGATGGCGGGGTGCACGGGGAGAAGTAAGGCGCAGCCTTCGGATAACTTGATGCGGCTCTCGACGTTCTCAAAACCGGCGGCAGTAAGCTCGCCGATCTCACCGAACAGCGCCTCGGGAGAAACGACCACACCCGAGCCGATGAGGCACAGGCAGTCCTTGTGGAGAATGCCGGAGGGTACTAAGCGCACCACGACCTTGCGGTCCCCGACCACGAGGGTATGACCGGCATTATTGCCGCCCTGGCTTCTGACCACGATGCCGGCGCGCGAGGTGAGCAGATCGGCAATCTTGCCCTTGCCCTCATCGCCCCACTGAGTACCGAGCACGACCACGTTGTTTGGCATTTTGACTGTCCTCAATTAAGTGTGGAAGGTAAATCCGGGGGGAAGCTAAAATTCCCCGTCCCAAACGGGGAATTTTAGCATTTTTCGTAAGGTCTGTGGCTACTGAGTCTGCGCCTGATTGAAGTAACGGAAGAACTCGTTCTCAGGCTTTAAGACGAGCACGTCGCGGCCCGTGGTTAAGGAAGCGCGGTATGCGTCCATGGAACGGATGAACTCAAAGAACTCGGGGTTCTTATTGTAGGCGTTGGCGTAAATCGCGGTCGCCTGGGCATCGCCCTCACCCTTGAGCTTACGGGCCTCGCGTTCCGCGGCGGCAATCTTCACCACCACCTCACGATCGGCCTGGGCCTTGATGGTCTCGGCCTCGCGGCGGCCCTGCGAGCGGTGGAGCTTGGCCACGGCATCACGCTCGGCGCGCATGCGCTGGAAGATGGAGGAGGAGACCTCGGGCGGCAGGTTAATCTGCTTGATACGCACGTCCACGATCTCGATACCTAACTCCACGGCCGAAGAGCCGATGTCCTTTAAGGCGTTCTGCATCACCTCGTCGCGCTTGGAGGCACCGATGAGAGCCTCACCCGAGGTGGGAGAGGAAGAATCAAAGGCGGTATCCTCTAAGGCGTCATCCTTACCCGAGACGATCTCATGGATGGTGAGACGGCCAATCTGACTGCGCAGGGAGTTGGTAATTCTGCGGCGCAGTAATTCCTCGGCCTGCATCTTGTTACCACCGGCCGTGGTGAGGTAATACGTGGCGGGATCGATGATGCGCCATTTGACGTAGGAGTCGATGATGAGATCCTTCTTCTCGGCGGTCACGAAACGGTCGGCCGAGGAGGATAAGGTCTGAATGCGGGCGTCGAGGACGCGGATCTTATCGATAAAGGGGATCTTGAAGTGAAGACCGGGGCGCGACACCGACAGCTCGGAGTCGGAGGTACGCAGCACGGCACCGAAACGGGTCACGATGCCGACATTACCCTCGGTGATGACAAAGAGCGAGTTATAGCCCACGAAACCCACTAATAAAGCGAGAATGAGCAGGAGATTTAACGTAAGTCCTTTCATGATGATCTCCTTTAATTAACGCCGGTTGCCATACTGAGAGCCAGGCAGTAAGGGCGGAGCGCTCTGCCCGGGATCCTGCTGTGAAGTCTGACGCCCGGAAGATACGGGGGCCGGTGACGGAGCGGGCTCGGTGTTTGCGCCCGTGGAGACCGGCGCGGCGTTCTCACGCGGCGCGGGGGCGGCGCTCTGCTGCATCTGCGGTAAGGGCAGATACATGAGCGGGTTATTGCTCTCACCGTCCGTATCCACGATGACCTTCTGCGAGGACGCCAAGACCTGCTGCATGGTCTCAAGATAAATACGCTTGCGCGTGATCTCGGGGGCGGCGAGGTACTCAGGGAGCACTTCCTCAAAGCGGGCCACCTCACCTTCGGCGTCTAAAACCACCTGGGAGCGGTAAGCCTCGGCCTCCTGACGGATACGCTGCACCTGACCGTCGGCACGGGGCAGAACCTCATTGGCGTAAGCCTCGGCCTCACGCACAAAGCGCTGCTCGTCTTCCTGAGCGGCGATGGCGTCATCGAAGGCTTCCTTGACCTGATCCGGAGCGCGGGCGGGCAGGAAGTTCACGTCCACCACGGTAAGGCCCATCTGATAGGGCTCGATGATGGACACGAGGAGATCACGGGTATTCTGACGCACCATCTCACGGCCGGAGGTCAGGATGTCATCCATGAGGGTGTGACCCACCACGTAGCGCAGGGCGCTGTCCGTGGCCTCGGTGAGCGAATTGTCCGGATCGGTGACCGAGAAGAGATATTTCACAGGATCGGAAATGCGGTACTGCACGTCCATCTCCACGATGACGAGGTTCTCATCCTCGGTGAGCATGGAGCCTGAGGACTGAATGGCGCGCACCTGCTCGATATCCACCACGTGAACCTCGTCAATGCCGGTAAACTTCCAGGCAAGACCGGGTTCCACCACGTCATAGACCTTGCCAAAACGCAGCACCACGCCGCGCTCGGCCTCACGCACCGTGTAAAATCCCGAGAAAATATAGATACCGATGAGAATAACGAGCACTAAGCCCACGCCGAAGGTGCCGGCGCTGTGGCCGCGGGAACCTGAAGAGCGGTTCGCCCCTCCCCTGCCGCCGCCAAAGAGCTTTTTGAGGGCGTTCAGGAGATCATTTAAACCCTGATTCTGCGTCTTGCGCGAGCGCATGGTGCGGCCAAAGGGATCAGTATCGTTCTCCTGACCTGGCTGCCTGCCCCACGGATTGCCGTTATCCTGACGGGGCGGTTCCGATGCACCGTTTCCGCCGTTACCGGACGGGCCCTGATAGCCGTTATTGCCGGAGCTGCCGCTGCCGGGACTATTCCAGGCCATGAAATCGCTGTTAGATGGTAGCTGTGTACTCATAGTGAAAATTCACCGAAATCAAAATTGAAATCCGTTTTCTGAGAGCTCTTGAGGGCCTTAGGCGGCTCATAGGGTCTTAAAATTTCGGGCACCTTGCCCAAAACCGCCCGCGCCAGGGCTCCCTGACTTTGCTTCTCCAGCCTCGCGGCGTCCTCGGAGGTCAGCGTCAGAGCGAGGATCTCCTGTCCGCTGTCATCATAGCGCGTGCCCCTCACTGCCTTCAGGGCAAAGAGCTCGGCGCGCAGCCTGCCCTCACTGTAAGGTAAAGCCACTTCAAACTCAAGCACCGCGGAGGACAAAATCCCCGTCAGGGCCTCAAGGAGACGGTCAAGGCCCCAGCCGGTCTTCGCGCTGACGTTGACGCGCACCGGAAGACCCTGTTCATCGCGCACGATGGAACTTTCAGGATCGTCGAGCAAATCGCTTTTGTTAAACACCAGAAGGCGCGGCTGCACGGTAGCACCAATCTGGGAGAGCACCGCGTCCACGGCGGCGATATTCTCGTTGACGCGCGGATCGGCGGCGTCAATGACGTGCACCAGAACGTCCGCGGCGGCGCTTTCCTCCAGAGTGGCGCTGAAGGCGGCCACTAATTCATGGGGCAGATGGCGGATAAAGCCCACCGTGTCGGCAAAGACCGCCTTGCCCACCACGGGCAGCGTCAGGGTGCGCAACGTGGGATCGAGCGTCGCAAAGAGCTGATCGTGCGCGAAGACCTCCGCGTGGGTGAGAGCGTTAAAGAGCGTGGATTTACCGGCATTGGTGTAACCGACGAAGGAAATGACCGGCAGGGCGTTCCTGCGGCGCGCCTGACGGTTCTGGGAGCGGCGGCGGGCCACCACGTCGAGGCTTTCGCGGATGATGGCGATGCGCTCGCGCAGGGCACGGCGGTCTAACTCAATCTGCGTCTCGCCGGGTCCCCCGCGCAGACCGAATCCGCCCTTCTGACGCTCAAGGTGCGTCCACCCGCGCACCAGGCGGGCCTGGGCATACTTAAGCTGCGCCAGCTCCACCTGCAATTTGCCCTCATAAGTGCGGGCACGGCGGGCAAAGATATCGAGAATGAGGGCGATGCGGTCCATGACGCGGACGCCCACTTCCTTTTCGAGATTGCGTTCCTGGGCCGGAGTTAACGAGGAATTGAAGATAACCACGTCCGCCTCATGGGCACGCACGGCGGCGGCCACTTCCTCAACCTTACCCTTGCCGATAAAGGTGCGCGGATCGGGGGCGTCGCGGCGGCAGACCATGGTCTCACACACGACACCGCCGGCCGCCTCAGCAAGGCGGCACAGCTCATCAAGATCTTCCTGGGATTCTTCCTTAGGCAGCTGAACGTGGACGAGAAGCGAGACGCCTAAAGGCTCAAATTCCTGTTCTGGCATGAATCCTAAGCTTAGGACGCGCTCGGAGCGTCACCGTCGGCATTGTCCATTGCCTGGGAAATGGAGATCGCGCGTGAGGGTACGATGGTAGAGATGGCGTGCTTGTAGACCATCTGGCTAACCTGATTCTTAAGCAGTACCACGAACTGATCGAAAGACTCGATCTGTCCCTGTAATTTGATACCGTTTACCAGATAGATCGCCACCTGTACGCGTTCCTTACGTAACGCGTTTAAGAAAGGATCTTGCAAGGATTGCACTTTAGCCATAATACATCCCATTAATTTGTTCTAATTTTACCGGGAAAAGCTTCAGACTTAGCCCTTCTACCTGCCACCGTCACATGCAGTCAGGGTTAGTGAAGCCTGTCTGTGCTTTGCACCGCGGCATCACCCACGGAAAAGCTCGCCACTGACAGAGTCAGGCGATCACGGCAGGGCGCACAGGCGCCTCTTCTAATTCTTACGTGAGGATTTATCCCCGCATAAGAGAGTACAAAACATATACAATTTACCATTAATCGCCCAGAATTTCACTCTTTATTCACCTTCGGAGCGCTTTTTTTAGTCACCAAAGCGGCCCTGAAGACTCAGGGCGAGGCTTAGCACCTTCTCTAAGGCCGCCTGACGCTCTAAGGGTAAAACGGTACGCTCACCGCTAAGCCCGCCGCGCAGCCATGTCATCTGATGCTTGGCCAGATGGCAGGTGGCGATGACCGCCCTCTCCACCATTTCAGAATAGGAAAACGTGCCGTCGAGGTATTCCCATACCTGCCTGTAGCCCACGCAGCGCACAGAGGGATGGGACAGCGTCAGATCGCCGCGGGCTCTTAAGGCCTCAACCTCGGCAATGAGACCGTCCTCAAGCATCTTTAAAAAGCGCTCCTTAATCAGGACGCGCAGATCGGAGCGATCGGCTTTGGGCAGGATCACGCTCTCAAGGCGCGGGAAGGGGCAGGCCCTGCCTTTCTCCTGATAAAAGGAGCTTAAGGGACGACCTGTCATGTAATAGACCTCAAGTGCCCTCGAGACACGCTGTCTGTCATTGGGGGACAGTCTGGCATAGAGGGGCGGATCAATGTCCTTAAGCCTTGCGTGCAGGGCGGGCCAGCCCTCACTCTCTCCCGCGGCGCTTACCTGACTGCGGATGGCGGGATCGGTAGGCGGCAGGGGCGAGAGACCGTCCACGAGCGCCTTGTAGTAAAGCATGGTGCCCCCGCAGATCACGGGTAATTTGCCGCGCGCGGCGATCTCGCCTGCAAGGCGTATGCAGTCCTCGCGAAAGGCCGCGGCGCTGTAGCTCTCTGCCGGATCGCAAATGTCAATTAAATGGTGCGGCACCGCAGCCCTTTCCCCGGGGGTGGGCTTGGCCGTGCCTATATCCATGCCCCTGTAGATAAGGGCTGAGTCAAGGGAAATGATTTCAAGCGGCACTTCCTTCGCCAGAGCGAGGGCTAAAGCGCTCTTACCCGAGGCCGTGGGGCCTAAGATCACCAGTGCGCAAGGCTGCATCAGAGACTCTCCTTTTCCAGTGCGAGGGCGGCATCCTGCAGATTAAGTTCCACGATAAGCGAGCCCAGTTCCTCTTTAAGCGCAGCGCCTTTATTTACTAAAGATAACAGCCTGACCGTGATCTCCTCAGGATAGGCGGTTTTCACGGCGGCCCCTGAGAGCAGCGCGGCAAGCTGCAAAGGACAGTGACCTTCTTTAAGCGCCGACGCCCCCGCCGCAACTAAATGCAGCGCCTTTAAGGCGTACTGCGCCA
Organism: Candidatus Avisuccinivibrio pullicola; assembly: GCA_018713485.1. Classification (GTDB taxonomy): domain Bacteria; phylum Pseudomonadota; class Gammaproteobacteria; order Enterobacterales; family Succinivibrionaceae; genus Avisuccinivibrio_A; species Avisuccinivibrio_A pullicola. The sequence goes on along the minus strand of DVOQ01000055.1, from coordinate 30,282 downwards.
CGTCGCAGCTGCGCAGCAGCCACGGCACTTTCACGAGGAGCACGCTTTCCTTTTTAACCGTGAGCGTAAAACCCACGCGGGAGATCTCCTCCGGGCAGTTCTTTAAGGCCCGTGAGAGCGTTTTCTCGCATTTAATCTCAAAGGGCAGGGTCAGCTCATAGCGCGGCACTGTCTCATCCCTGACCGCCTGCCTGAAGGACTGTGCCAGAAGATAAGCATGGAGACCGTCCACGCGCAGGAGATAAAAATGCCCCTCTTCCTGAATGAAGGCGGTGCGCGCCGTCAGGGTTTTGACGAGCGTCGCACCGGGTTCCCCTGAAAGGCGGGGCTCCCCTAAAGGCCAGATGAGATCAAGGTTCTGCTGAGCCCTGAGATCGGCGCGGGCGCGGTTTAACACCGCCGTCTCGTCAAGCGACACCTGACGGGTCAGGGCCGCGCTATCGGGCGTTACCGTCGCCTTGGTAGCCCTGTCCTCCCCATCCCGGTCGATGGAGGCCGCGGAGCGGGCATTGAAGGCGTCGATATCCTCCGCGGAGAAAAACGGACTTAAGGGCGCGCTTTCGCTGGCGCTGTCAGTGACCTCCACGGAGGAGAGCGCGGCAGCGCGCACCGGCTGTAAATGGCGATAGTGAGAGTCCCGGGCGGCGGACGGCCGGTTTTTTCTCCCGGAGGGGCTCTCTGATGCACAGGTTGCAGAGGCAGGCGCAGCTGCCGCCGGGGACTCCGTCCCGGAGCTCTCCGTTACACATGGCGCTGCCGCTTCATGATCTGAAGAACCTTCCGCCTCCGCGTTCTCCGTCACGGGCGGGAAAAGGTGTGCGGGAGCAAAAAGCTCTTCCTGTCCCTGCGAAACGGCCTCTTCCGCGTCCTCCTCTGCCGCGCGCCTGCCGGCACCGGCCTCCCGGAGGGCCGCGCTTAAGACCGCCACCGTAAAGTCGTGTACCAGGCGGCTGTCATGGAAACGCACTTCAAGCTTGCGCGGATGGACGTTAACATCCACCTCGGAGAAAGGACAGGTGAAAAAGAGCACCGCGCGGGCGGTCACGCGCTCGCCCGCGACCGCGCGAAAGGCCTCGCGCACCGCATGAAGCAGGATTTTATCTTCCACGACGCGCCCGTTGAGGATGAGCTTAATCTCATCCACGGCCGCCGAGGCCGCGGGAGGCGGGGGCAGCAGATAGCCCTTAAGGGTAAGGCCCTCGCTGCTGTCCTCAAAGTACAGTGCGCTCTGCTCAAATTCACGGCTTAGGATACGGCCCAGACGGTACTTAAATCTGTCAGGGGTCACGGGCGGCAGGCGCAGCTCGCTTTTACCGTCAAGGTTAAGCTCAAAGCCCACCCCGGGATGGGAAAGGGCGATGGCGTTAAAGAGATTGCGGATATGCGCAAGCTCGGTGCGATCGGATTTTAAAAAGCGCCTTCTGCCAGGGGTATTGAAAAAGAGCTCGCGCACCTCAACCGTCGTGCCCTTAGGATGGGCCGCGGGCGTGATGAGCGCCTCCTGCTCTGATCCCTCGACGTGCACCGCGAAAGCCGCGGGAGCCGTCGCGGTTCTGGAGGTAAGCGTCAGCTGCGAGACGGCGGCAATCGAGGCTAAGGCCTCCCCGCGAAAGCCCAGAGTCGCGATAGCCTCCAGATCCTCAAGGCAGGTGATTTTGGAGGTGGCGTGCGCGGCGAGCGCCAGGGGCAGATCCTCTTTCTCAATTCCCGAGCCGTTATCGCGTACGCGGATGAGCGTGCGCCCCGCGTTGGCGATATCGAGGGTAATGAAAGTCGCGCCGGCGTCCACGGCGTTTTCTAAAAGTTCCTTTACCACCGAGGCCGGACGCTCTACGACCTCACCGGCGGCGATCTGCGCGTAAAGCTGCGCCGGGAGTTTATGAATGCTCATGGTCTAATGGGGGATCACCAGTTTCTGACCGATGGCGAGCACGTCGCTTTTAAGTGCGTTGCGCTGCTTTAAGGCCGCGACGGTCACGCCGTAACCTGAGGCAATCTTGGCCAGATACTCGCCCTTTTTCACGGTATGCACTTTCTCGGGCACTCCCGAACGCAAGGCGCTTTCCTGACGGGTCTTGAACATGAGGGCGGGATTTTTCTCGTAATAGTTCTTAATTCCCTGATAGATACAGTAGGCAAGCTGCTTCTGATAATTGGGCTGATTGAGCTGAATTTCCTCGTAGCGGTTGGATAAAAAGCCCGTCTCAATCAGCAGCGAGGGGATATCCGGCGATTTGAGCACCGCCAGTGACGCCGGAATGGGCTTACTGTTATGAAGGCGCGTAAACCTGCCCAGACGCTGAAGGATTTCCTCACCGAGGGTATAGCCCTCGGAGCGGGCATTGACCGAGGTCATCTCCAGAATGGTGGCGGCTAAATACGGATTCTGCTCGCTTTGCGAGAGCACCTCGCCCGCGCCGCCTAAAAGCCTGGTGGTGTCTTTTTGCTTTAACACCTTACTGTTCTCGCGCTGCGCGCGGTTATTGTTGAGCACCCATACCGAGGCGCCGCGGGCGCTGTTGCCCGAGGCCACGGAGTCGGCGTGCACCGAAATGAGAATATTGGCCTTATAGGCGCGCGCGATTTCACTTCTGCGGTCAAGATCGACGAAGACGTCCCTCGAGCGCACTAAACGGCCGCGAAACTGCGGGTTGGAATTGATGTAATCGGCCAGATAGCGGGCGATACTTAAGGTGACGTTCTTTTCCTTCACGCCCCGCTTGCCGATGGCGCCGGGGTCCTTACCGCCGTGACCTGCGTCAATGGCAATGATGAAGGGATCAGGACGGGCCGCAATGATCTGCGCGGGGGGTGGCGCCTGGGTTTCCAGGACCTCTTCCTCGACGTGCTGATTGTTTTCCGCCTCCTTTTCACGCAGCGCCTGCAGCTGTTTCTGATACTGCGCCGCCTGGGCGGGCGTCATGGTGCGGATACCGTCCGCTCCCACCGTGCTCAGGGAATTGAGCAGCTCCTTCTCGGCATGATCGGCATCCTCGACGGTGATGACGTGCGTAGGCGGCATACCGCCCGCTCCCGCGCCCGTCCCCGACAGCGCCGCGGCCGTCTCCTGATCGAGAACCTTAAGCTCGCCCTTGCTTACCCACGCCCCGGTCGAGGTATGCGGGAAGTCGATGACGAGGCGGTAATTATGTCCTGACTGCGGCTTTAACACGAAAACATTGGGCGTTCCCGAGCCCTCGAGGGTAAAGAGATAGCGCACGTCGGATTTATCGAGGCGCTTTTGCAGTTTCTTTACCGCGCAGCGGGGATCGAAGGTCAGCGTACTTTTAGCGTTTTTAGCGTTCGTGACGTCATTGACGCGGATGATGAAGGTCTTTCCTCCATCATTTAAGGCCGTCGAGTAATGGGGATTGAAATCGAGATCGAGCACCACGCGGGTCTTATCCTGATTGGCATAAGCGCGGAGATTAGTGATGCTGTCCGCCTCTGCCACGGAGAATGCACACATATAAAGCGCGAGGGCGGCAAGGCTCACGCCCTGAAGCAACTTCCTGCCTAATTTCTTAAACGTCACGGCCTTCATCACCTGAACCTTATGCTACGCCCCTGAAGGGAGGTTATGGAACTTCTGCTGTAACTGCGCGTAAAGCTGCAGGAACTCACTGTGCGCCTGTTCGTCAAGGACAGGCCCCGTCACTAAAGCCCGTCTTCCTTCCCCGTCCCTCTGAAGGGTTACGGTGAGATCAGGAGCAGGCAGGACTCCCGCGCCCTTTTCCGGCCACTCGACAAGACACAGGGCCTGAGAGGCGAAATAGTCGCGCCCGCCCATATAAAGAAGCTCCTCTGGATCAGACAGACGATAGAGATCAAAATGGTAGATGGTGATCTCCTGCTGCCCGTCTTTAAGCGCATAGGGCTCCACGATGGTGAAAGTGGGCGATTTGACCACTCCCTCATAACCTGCAAGGCTAATCAGACCGCGGCTCAGGCAGGTCTTACCCGCGCCTAGATCTCCCTCTAAATACACCATGAGAGCGTGATCGGACTTACCTAAACGCGTGCGCAGTAAGGCGTACAGCGCACCGCCGAACATCAGGGTGGAGGCTTCATCGGGTAAATGGATATCGAGACTTAAAGACTGAGGCTGGGTCATGTTGCTTAATACTATCTGTGAGTGAGTAGGGAAATATTAACACAAGCGCGGCCCCTTAGGCATAACGCAGGGGCCGTGTCTTAAGCTGTCCTAGGCTTTTCCCGTTTCCGCCACTCCGTTGACAAGGGCGCGCACGTAAGGCAGCAGATCGCTTACCGTAGTACCGATCACGCCCCCCTCCTCCCCGGCTGACGCTCCCGCCTTCCCGTGCACGCAGGCCGCGCAGGTTAAGGCCGTGGACAGCGTCAGGCCCTCTGCCACCAGCGCCACGGTGATCCCCGTGAGCAGATCGCCCATGCCTCCCGTCGCCATCGCCGCCGAGCCCTCCTGAATGATGGTCAGCGTGCGCCCGTCGCAGATCACCGATCCCGCCCCCTTTAAGAGCACCACGCCCCCGAAGCGCTCCTGCAGAGCACGGGCGGCCATGAGCCTGTCACCGTTGATATCGCTTACCTTGCAGCCCAGAAGACGGGCCGCCTCGCCCGGGTGCGGGGTCAGGATACGGTGCGCACAGAAACTGTTTTGCAGTGACAGAAGGTTCAGGGCATCGGCGTCATAGATTAAGGGCAGATCGCAGCTCTCCACGAGATTAAAGAGCGCGCGCGAGCGCGCCGTCGTGCCAAGGCCAGGGCCCAAAGCCACCACGTCCGCCCAGTCAAGGGCCTGCACAAGCGCCTCCTCATTGTCGGAGTCAACCGTCATCGCCTCGGGAAGGCGGGCGTTTAAGGCCGTCACGTTGGAAGGATCGAGCGCCACCTTGACAAGGCCCGCTCCGGCGCGCAGCGCCCCCATCGCAGCCATCAGCGCCGCCCCGCCGTAACCGCGGGAACCGCCCACGATGAGCACCTTGCCGTTATCCCCCTTATTGGCAGAAGGCTGGCGTAGCGGCAGATCCTCGCGGATATCCTCGTAAGTCCGCCTCAGAACCGGCAGGGGAGAGGCGTTTTCCACCTCCTCCTGTAAATGCCCGAAATAAGGCTGTGTGTCCACGCCCAGCTTCTCTAATACCGTCTTGCCCGTGTAGTCCACGGCCTCGCCGGTAAGGAGCCCCGGCTTCCAGGTCAGCATGCACACCGTGAGATCGGCCCTGACGCAGTCTCCGGCCACAGCTCCGGTGTCCGCGTTCGCTCCCGAGGGGATGTCCACGGCGATGGTATAGGCCTTGAGGCGGTTGATAAAGAGGATCCACTCATCCACGGGTGAGGAAGGAGCGCTCTTAATCCCCGTCCCGAGGAGCGCATCCACGATAATGCCGGGTTTCACGCTCACCTTATCGGGCAGGGCATATTCTACGTGCCCGCCCATGTGCAGGTAGAGAACGTAAGCCTGAGCGGCCTCACCTCCCTGATGCGGTTCTCCCACCGCGAACACGCGGTGCTCGATACCTGCGCTTTTAAGGCATGCGGCCACCACGTAACCGTCGCCGCCGTTATTGCCCTTGCCGCAGAACACCCATACCGCGCCCGGATGCTTTTCCCGCTTTTTCATGAGGCGGCGATACAGTCCCTGTCCTGCCTTTAACATCAGATCAAAGCAGTCCCCGTCATGGGTGGCGGCGTGATCCCTTTCAATAAAACGCACTTCGGCGCTGTTAAATACCAGATGCGATGCGGCCATAACTTTCTCCTTAAGGTACGGGGCGCTGTTTTAAAAGAGCAGCTTAAGTGATTGTACCCTCTTTTGCCCACGCGCACCGCGATAGTGAAGCCTTAGCTCTTTTGACGCACTCTCTTGTCTTAGTCCCCTGTTTTCCCTAGACTTTTTTAAGTCCCATTTTAAAGGGCACCTCACCTGATAACCGAACACTGCGCTATCTTCAGGGATAGCTAAGGATTAACATTAACATGGCACATCTTCTGCCTCCCTACCGCGCCGATCACGTAGGCTCCTTTCTGCGCACTCCCGCCATCGTCAACGCCCGCAGCTTCTTTAACGCGGGGAAAATCACCCGCGAGGAGCTGACCGCCATCGAGGACACGGAAATCTCCCGCCTCATCAGAAAGCAGACGGACAACGGGCTTAAGGCCGTCACCGACGGCGAGTTCCGCCGCGCCTTCTGGCATCTGGACTTTTTAGCCGCCCTCGATGGTATCGAGCACGTTAAGGCCAAAGCCTGGTCGGTGGCCTTTAAGGACAGTCAGCCCAAGGCCGAGACCATCCGCATCGTAGATAAACTCGCCTTTCCTGAAAAACACCCCTTCCTTGAGGCCTTTACGCGCTTAAAGCACCTCGCCGGAGACACGCCCGTCAAATTCACCATCCCCTCGCCCTCGATGCTGCATCTTATCTGCGCCGTGCGTGAGGAAAATTACGCTCCCATTGAGATTTACCGCAGCGAGAACGTGCTCTTTGATGATCTCGCCCAGACCTGGGTTGATGCCGTCAAGGCTCTCTACGCGCGCGGCTGCCGTTACCTGCAGCTTGACGACACCTCGTGGGGCGAGTTCTGCTCCTCTGAAAAGCGCGCCGCCTACGCCGCCCGCGGCATTGACGTGGACCGTGTCGCAAAGCACTACGTTGAGGTCATCAACCGTATCATGGAGGAAAAACCCGCGAACATGGTCATCACCATGCACATCTGCCGCGGCAATTTCCGCTCCACGTGGTTCTCCTCGGGAGGTTACGAGCCCGTCGCCCCGCTGCTCTTCAGACATTGCAAAGTGGATGGCTTCTTCCTTGAGTACGATACCGAGCGCGCCGGAGACTTCACGCCCTTACGCCACATCGCCGATCAGACCGTGGTCTTAGGACTCATCTCCTCCAAGGTGGGCACGCTAGAGGATCCCGAGGCCATAAAGGCGCGCATCCGCGAGGCCGCGCAGTATGTCCCCATGGAGCGCCTCTGCCTTTCCACGCAGTGCGGTTTCTCGTCCACCGAGGAGGGTAACCTCATTACCGAGGATGACGAATGGGCCAAGGTGCGTCTCGTGGTAAAGATTGCCAGAGAGATGTGGGCTGACGCCTGATCGTCATGAAAAGCTAAAAGGGCCCGCGCGGGGCCCTTGATTTGCGGTTGGTTTCCTCCGGAGATCTGCCGGAGGGCTAAGTATCCGGTACGTAAGGCCAAGGCCGCGGCCTGCAAGAGCACCGCTGCCATCTTACAGCACAAAGTTTCCGTAAACAGGAATTAATTTCTTTTTTAAGCGCTCACGACGGCATGATTACGGCTGTTTTAGAGGCTATAGCACCTCAGACGGTTTCTCCATGGGCAAATCGGCTTTACTAAGTAAGGTCGCCTCCTCGCCAAAACTCCGCACAAAGGCCATCAGCTCCGGCTCGCTGGTAGTCGTATCTCGAGAATAAGCGATCCGTCGGGGCATTCCTCAAGGCGCTGCTGACGCGCCCACACGCGCTCGCGCACGTAATCGGTCGACTTGCCCTTTTTAACTAATGCCGCGTAATTCCCCTTGCGTGAGCCTAGGGATGAAAGCGGCTGGTGTCGCACATTTTGATCATGTGCAATACTCTCTAAGAATTCAGGAACGGGCTTTTTTGCTACGGCCTGATGGGGGCATTGTGGACATGCCCGTAAGTGCCCGGTAATGGGTGCTTACTAAAAGTGAGGCACCGTCTTCACGAAACCTCGCACGTAAGTGCGTAGGTAGTTCATACGAAACCATAACGTTTTCCTTAAGTTATGAGGAGGATCTACTGAGATCGGCCTCGCATTCAGGCTTCAGGACCGCTCCTGAAGTTCACGCTTCCTAAATTACTGACGAGGATTCCGTACCGCGTAATTAAGCGCTCCGCTTAAAAAATTCCGCGTCTTTCTTTTACAATGCCCCTAAAGAGGGCCTGTGTAGCCGTCTTCCGTGCTGAGACAGTAAAGTTAAGGAGCGCCATGCTGGACTTAGTGATCCGTGAAGAAACTCAAGAGGACTATGCCGCCGTCGAGGACCTGATCGCCACGGCTTTTCACGACCTCAAAGAAAGCTCGCATACCGAGCACCGTCTGGTAGCCCGCCTGCGTCAGAGTGAGGCCTTTATCCCGCAACTCTCCCTCGTGGCCGTGACTTATGAAGGTAAGTGCGTGGGCCATATCCTTCTCACAGAAGCCTCTGTCCTTGCAGATGACGGCCTCACCCGCACTCCCGTCCTTGCCTTAGCCCCGCTTGCCGTGCTGCCCGAATGTCAGCGTCAGGGCGTGGGAACGGCCTTAATGCAGGAAGCCATCTCCCGCTCCCGAGACTTAGGCTTTAACGCCATCATCGTCTTAGGTCACCCTGACTACTACCCGCGCTTTGGCTTTAAGAGCGCCGCTGACTTTGGCATTGCCTGTCCCTTTAAGGTGCCCTCAGAGTGCTTTATGGCCCTGGAGCTCCGTCCCCATGCCCTTAAGCAGGTTACCGGCACCATGCAGTACGCCCCGGAGTTTTTTGAGGAATAGGTCTGCGTTTTTTAAAAACAAGGGGCTTAAATGCCACCTCGCGCATATTTTTACATTTTGTTAACTGCTAAAATTTCCTCTGTCAGTTAGTCTTAACGCATTCAGATTAGTGTGCACAATGAGGACATTATGGAAATTTTAGGCGTTGACATCGGTGGCAGCGGCATCAAGGGTGCCATTGTGGATACCAAGACCGGGGAACTCAAGACCGAAAGACTGAGGATCCCCACCCCTAAGCCTGCTACCCCTGAGGCCATGGCGGAAACCTTAAAGGAACTCGTCACCCAGATAGGCTGGAAGGGCCCCATCGCCTGTGGCTTCCCCGCCCGCGTGGTGAACGGCGTAGTCTATACGGCAGCCAATATCGATAAATCCTGGTTAGAAACCCCCGTCGAGAAAGTCTTCTCCGACGCCGTAGGACAGGAAGTGTTCGTGGCTAACGATGCAGACGTGGCCGGTATCGCCGAGATGCATTTCGGTGCCGGACGCGCTTATCAGCGCGGCAAGGCCATGGTCATCACCATCGGTACCGGTATCGGTTCGGCCCTCTTCCTCGATGGCAAGCTCTATACTAATTCCGAGTTAGGTCACGTCTTACTCCACGGAGACAGCGCCGAGCGTTACTGCGCCGACTCCGCCCGTGAACGTGAGGGCCTCAAGTGGAAGGATTTCGGCAAGCGTTTTAACGAGTATCTCTCCCACATTGAGTTCATCCTCGCCCCCGACGTCTTTATTTTAGGCGGCGGCGCTTCCAAGAAGTTTGACAAGTTCAAGGACGAGCTCACCGTCAAGGCCCCGGTCATTCCGGCCGAAAGCCTCAATTTAGCCGGTATCATCGGTGCCGCCATGTACGGCGAGATCCGCGTAAAACAGGCTAAGGAGCTGGCCAAAGAGGCTAAGGAAAAGGACAAGGACGAAAAGGGCTCTAAGAAGAAGTCCAGGAAGGACAAAGAGTAATCCGTCCTGTTCCTGAAATATAACCTGAATACAGAGGAAGAGGCCTGCGGGCCTCTTTCTCTATTGCTAAAACATGTACTAGCTTTCATAATGATCTTATCTACGACCACAATCTTGGGTTTTACTCAGTTTGCTATACGTTAGCATTGCTCTAAGAACAACTGCATTTCAGATTTACCGAATATCTCCTTTGTGACACAATGGCAGTATCTTTTATTATGCAAACTAAGGCTTAACGATGGATCTGTGGTACAGCAATCTTCCTCCTCTGAAGATGAAAAACTCGGGAAGTGATTTCATTGAATCTTTCTCAAGAGAACTCTCTAAATGCGATGAAGTTGATATAGCCGTAGGCTACGTTTCACAACCTTCTTTAACAGAAATAAACAGGCTGATTCGAGAATTCCACGTCAGGATCTGTCTCATACTGGGAATGTATTTTGTAGAGGGCATCTCTGAAAAGACTTACCGCAAAACACGCCAGCTAAATAGCCAGTGGATGGCAGAGGGGCTTGGCGAAGTCCGCATGGTGAAGTCATTTAAATATCATGGTAAAGTTTACCTGTTTAAAAAATCAGGCAAACCGGTTGCTGCCGTTTTAGGCTCAGCAAATTTAAGCGCAATCAAACCAGATGCTCCTACCTTACGTCAATATGAAGTAGCAGTTAGATTTGATGACGTAACTACGCTTAAAGAATGCTTAGCCTTTATTAATAAACTCAAGCAGCCACCAATTTCTTTTAATATCAATGAAGATCATAATGTAAAAATTGTGAGGGAAAACAACAGCAGTCTTAAAGACATGGCAGAGATCTCTGATGTCTCTATGAGAGATCTGGGTTTATATGAAAAACACGCTGTTGGTACTCGCTTCCTGCTCCCTTTAAAAGTGCCATACTTTAAAGATCGCTTTATTGATGATAAAAGACACTACACACAATCTAATTTAAATACCTGCTATGCCTCCCCCAGAAGCAAAAGGAAACTCCGTAGTTGGTACGAAGTGCAGTTTACTGTCTCCAATTCTATTAACAAACTCCCCGGATACCCTCAAAAAGGTAAACCTTTCTTAGTTATTACAGATGACGGACATTCCTTCAAAGTACATACCACCAGTGCTAACAATAAGCAGTTTAATGCTGTGGGCAATGAGCAATTGCTAGGACGATGGTTAAAGGGTCGCCTTGAGGCCGCGGGCTTAGTTGAGCCGGTGCAGGATATTGCAACTGATACCAGTCGTTCTGGAATGATCACAAGAGAAATGCTAAATGAATACGGATGCCATAGTCTTTATCTACAAAAAACAGACAAAATTGCGGAAGATGAAAATGGCAATGAGTTAGAGGTATGGTTACTCGGCTTTGCCTACGACCGAGATCTCAGCGAGGCAGAGCGTCAGATGTTGGCTAAGCAGGACATTCTTAATCTAAATGAGGCAGAAGAGGCTCAATAATGTCTTTACCCACTCATGGATTCCTTAGTAGATATCTTAATAATTTCAGGAGTCAGAAGCAAACTCAACTAGCAGAATCTCTGCTTGCAACAGCCAGCGAATTTTCGAACAATTACATCGAAAACTTTGATTATGTATCTCATAAGCAGGGACTCCTGTTTGGCGATGTACAATCAGGAAAAACGGCGCAGATGATTGCCCTGCTTTGTTCAGCTGCGGATAATGACTTTTCAGTATTTCTTGTTCTCACGTCAGATATTAATGCTCTTTATGATCAGACACTTTCCAGAATTCGAAACGAGCTTCCTCAGTTTTGTATATGTTCTGAAAAAGACGAGATCCTTTTTGAACAAAATAACCTCGTAAATAAAACCATCATTGTTCTTAAAAAGAATCATTCTGTACTAAAGAACTGGGCTAATATACTTGTAAACTCCCAGCAAATGCAGGGCAACCCAATTTTTATCATTGATGACGAAGCTGATGCCGGCTCATTAAATACTGAAGCTAATAAAAACAGTGGCCAAAGATCCACTATCAATAACTATATATACACCATAAAAACCCATACTCCGGCAAGCTTCTATCTTCAGGTAACAGGTACACCTCAGTCACTGTTTCTCCAGGATAGAGATTCAGGGTTTAAACCGGAATTCTCTTATTATTTTAAACCAAGTAAGGGTTATATTGGCGGAAACTACTTCTTTCCTGAAAATCTTTCAGATCCAGAGAAAATCCCCGCTGGAATTTATCTGCTTAATGATAAAGATAAAACACATGATTTCGATTATTTTTTGATTCGCCATTTGATGATTTCTGCATTAAGTTTTATTGACAACCGTTCAGTTTCTAATGCGCTAATACACCCCAGCTCGTCTACTTCTGTACATGAAAAATGGAAAACAATCACTAAGCAGCGTCTTGAGTTTTTTAAAGACAACCCTGAGTATTTTGAAATTCTTGCTCAAAAAACTTTCCTGGAACTTGATAATCAGAGAATTAAGCTCTCTCCGTTTAAGGCAACCTATGCTAAAACACAGGAACTGCTCAAAAACGAAATTAAGATTTTGGTTTTCAACTCAAAGAATCAAATTTCCGGTAACGAGCATCTTTGTGGTTGCAATATTATCATAGGAGGGAACAGTCTTGGGCGCGGGATAACCTTCCCCGCCTTAAACACTTTTTACTATTCACGTAATACCAGGATCTCTTATGCAGATACTTTGTGGCAACATAACCGTATCTTTGGTTATGACCGCGATCCCGGTCTTGTTAAAATCTTCATTAGTCCGCTACTCTACAAGCGTTTTAGAGATATCAATGCCACTAATAATGCCATCATCCGTCAGGTGGAGGGTAGAGATCCAATCGTTCAGCTCCATTACTCAAAAGGCATCAAACCGACACGTTCCAATGTTCTGAACCCAGATAATATTTCCATCCTTTCAGGCGGCACTAATTATTTTCCTATGGATCCTGAAAATAAAGACATTTCCAAGCTTGATGAAATGCTGAGTATTTATGACGAAAAGGAGTGCTATCACCGTACCAGTATCGACTTTGGTATAAATATTCTTAATGAAATCGAATCTCGTGGCGGTGATTTTGATATGGAAGAGTTTCTTAAAAGCCTCCAAGTACTTAAAGAGAAAAAACCAGACTTACCACTGATTCTTCTCGTAAGACGCAACCGTGATCTAACCAAAGGTACGGGAGCCATGCTTTCTCCCGATGACCTGGCTACTGGAAAGCAATTCAGTGCCGAACCTGTCCTTACTTTATATAAGGTTACAGGAACCAAGGGGTGGGGGAACCGTAAATTATGGATCCCCAACATCAAACTACCCGATAATGTGGTCTATATGAGCACTCGCTGAAAACCAGCAAGCTTCAGCTTGTGAGAGCGTCACTACCAGAACGATGAGAAACCACTTACGTCTAGTCCTTCAGGCTTGGTTCCATGCTTAAGTATGGTATGCCGGCAAAGGTCTTTAATATGGCCTCGAATATGATCTGTGCCCCCCTGACAGGTACAGCCATACCAATCTGCCGTCGTACACTCTCTTTTTTCCCTTTAAACATGTAATCATCAGGAAAAGTTTGAAGACGTGCCCTTTCACGGTTTGTAAGAGCCCTTGGCTCTGACCAGTGATAAATATGAGTACCACCGCCACCAGACCCCGTAACAGTGTACGCAGGCTTATCTGGATCAAGCCGCTTATAGATCTGACTTATGCGAGCACCATTTATATTCAGTTTAAGATGTTCAGGTAACTGTGCATTAAATGCATTTTGACCGGGCTTAATATAGGACAGCCTTTCTTTTACTCTAGCAGACTGAAGAGTAGCTTCATTATTGAAGGCATCCCTCGGGATTGGAGGAATCGTAAGAGCAGTTCTTGCAGACACATCTACCTTCTCATAAGGCTCTGTTGACGGCACCTTAAACTCAACACTCTGATCATCCCGGATCCCGACAATGATAATGCGATGCCGCGCCTGAGGAACACCGTAACGCTCGAAACGGTAAAGATTAACGGTTAGTCTATAACCGGAATTACGCATATCCGTCAGAATCTTTTCAAAGGCTTTTCCTTCATTGGCACTGCGTAAACCGCCTACATTCTCAGCAAGAAACCACAGTGGTTTAAACTGCCTAAGAGCTTTTACTCCATAGCTGTACAATGGCCCATAGTTTCCATCAAAACCTCTCTGCTCTCCAACGACAGAGAAATCATTACAGGGGAAGCCGAAAGCTAAAGCCTCGATCGGAGATAAGACACTTAAATCAAGCTTACGAACATCTTCACAAATCACACTTTCCGGCGTCATCGGACAAATATTGTGACGATATGTTTCACAGGTATCAGCATCAAAGTCATTTGCCCATGCGTGCTCAATACGATAATCATCACGCCCGATATTTGCGTGCAGAGCTCCACAGGCAATACCGCCCGGACCACAGAAGAGTTCACCTAAACGAAAGATCATAACAGGCTATCCCTACAGAGCTTTTCATGTAAATGCCAATCTAAAGGCACTTTAACCAGTATCGCTTATGCGCCATAAACTTTGCACAGTATATACATTTCACTCCTCTTCTGCAGCCTGTACAGGCACTTAATGAACTTTTTTACGGCACAAAAAGGCAGAAAAATACCTCAAAGTCACAGTCGCCACCGGCCGCTTTTCTCTACAATACAAAAAGCAATCCTTAGGAGTCTAATCATGGCAAGTACTGTTTTCTTTACCCGCGACTTAAGCGCCGCGGCCTTAGTGCGTCTTTACGACGCCCTCAACATTGAGCTTCAGGGCAAAGTCGCCGTCAAGCTGCACTCCGGAGAAAAGGGCAATCAGAACTTCTTAAAGCCCGATTTCTTCCGCCCCATCATTGAAAAGGTGCACGGCACGGTCGTGGAATGCAATACCGCCTATGACGGTGCGCGCGACACCACGGTCAAGCACTTAAAGCTTTTAGCCGAGCACGGCTGGTCCACCCTGTACCCGACCGATCTCATGGACGCCGAGGGACCTGATTTAGTCCTGCCCGTCAAAGGTGAGTCGCTCTTAAAGGAAAACCTCGTGGGCAAAAACCTGAAGAATTACGACAGCCTCCTCGTGCTCTCGCACTTTAAGGGCCATCCCATGGGCGGCTTTGTCGGCGCCTTAAAGCAGCTCTCCATCGGCTGTGCCTCTTCGGAGGGCAAGCGCCGCATTCATGGCGCGGGCGATCCGTCCGTGGGTTTCTTTGAGGCCGATCACGTGGGCTTCATTAAGTGCATGGCGGAGGCCGCCTCCACGGTGGTGGACATGTTTAAAGGCCGCTGCGCCTTTATATCAGCGATGAAGAATCTCTCCGTAGACTGCGACTGCTGCGCCGTGGCCGAGGATCCCTGCATGCAGGATATCGGCATTTTAGCCTCGTTAGATCCCGTGGCCATCGATCAGGCCTGCATCGACAAGATTTACGCGAGCAAGGACCAAGGCCGCGCTCACTTCGTGGAGCGTGTCGAGAGCCGTCAGGGCCTTATCATCCTTGAGCACGCCGCCGAGATGGGTTACGGCTCGCGCGAATATGAGTTAAAGGAAATCTAAGTTCTCTTTATAGTCCCGGGAGGGAACTCCCGGGACTGCATTTCTTAGCTACCTATGCGGCACTGCGTACCACTTTTACTTTACGGCGGCTCTGTTGCTTAGCCGGCGCTATTGCCCCACTCTGAACGAGCTTCAGATAATGCTTTAAGAGCTCATCCACCCTGAAAGTTCGATATTTATTTCCCGCTGAGGTGCCCTGATATTTTCATTAAATACGCATATTAACTTAGCGCGGCAGTTTCGCCTGGCTTCATGCCCTGCAGGCTCAGTAACAGATCATCACAGCGCAGAGTCTCGGCGGAGATCTTTTTCACGAGCTTATCGTAGCGCCCTGTATTGCGATCGGTAAAACATATTACGTCCATACAGTCATACCCCGTAAGGATTTCCAGAAGCGACTTATTGGCAAGCCACGATCTCAGTGACGTAAGCAGCTTTCCCTCATCGCTCTTCTGATTATCATGGAAGGGCATCAAGCCTCTTCTGTACCTCAGCCTTAATCTCCATGATTTTCGTGTAGAAGAACTCCGCGTTATGTCCACTTATACATAACGGGAATAAAGCTTTTGCTGGCATAGGTATAAGTCTACGTCACTCTCCGGCACCCATTTTCCATGGTGCAGAAACCTCAGTCATTAAGCAGCCAGTCAATGAGGTTTAACGACTTTATCCCATCGTAAACATCATCAATGCCGGGCGTAAGCGACAACACCACCTTCTCATAATTGTCACGGGTCTTCCTAAGAGGAGCGAGCTCCCTGACGCGCACGTTCTCATCCTGCATAGACTCTGTCACCTGGATATAGACTTTGTCAGTGGATGTGGTTGCAATAAAATCAATTTCCTGATTGTCGATCTTACCTATAGCCACGTCATAGCCCCTGCGCAGCAGTTCAAAGTAAACCACATTCTCAAGGACATGGCCTCTGTCCCTGTCCCTAAAGCCCAAGAGGTAATTGCGCAGGCCTATATCGACAATATAGTATTTACCAAGGGTACGCAGGTAGTCCCTGCCCTTGATATCAAAGCGTTTCACCTCATAAAAGAAGTAACTCTCAAGCAGTGATCTAATGTACGCCTGAACCGTGTGGGAGCTGGGCTTTCCCCTGCCCTTACCGCTTTCAAGCAGTCCTTCATGCAGAAGCGTATTGCTCATGGAAGAGGCAGAAACATTGTTGCCGATATTGTCAGCTAAAAACAGCACGATTTTGCAGAGTAATTCAGCATCCGCGATCTGTTTCTGTCCGCGCAGTTTTTCCCTTTGCAGGATATCCCTAAGCACCACCGTAGAGTATATCCCCTCTAAAAGAGGCAGGGCTTTCTCAGGCTCCATCCCGGCATCCGCAATGCTGGGCATTCCTCCAAAACGCATATACGCGTCAAAAATCTCCCTTGGCTCATAGGACTCACCCTGTTTATCAAACACCCGACGCTGTATCCCTCCCCAGACGTTAGAACGCTCACGCAACTCAAAACCGTGGAATAAAATAAATTCTCTAAAAGATAAAGGCAACATCTTTATCTCCACGTACCGGCCCGCCAGGTAGGTTGCATATTCTGAGGACAGCAGATAAGCATTAGACCCGGTCACGTAAATGTCACAGTCCACATCCACGCGCAAAGCATTTATCGCGCTCTCCCATGCAGGGATCCTCTGTATCTCATCAAAAAAGAGGTACATCCGTTTACCGGGAATAATCTGTTCCTTTACATATTGATACACGTCATCCGCGCTCATATGTAAAAAAGCGTAAGACTCAAAGTTCATCTCGACGATCTGTTCGTCGGAGACACCGTTATCCCGTAGGTATCGCATCATCAGCCGTAGCAGACTGGACTTCCCACAACGGCGAATACCGGTTATGACCTTTACTGGCTCCGTGTCCTTAAAACCAATGAGCTTTCTAAGGTAGTGATCGCGGTTTTTAAGTTCATGCGCTGTGATCATAGCCCCTCCTTATTACAGGCTAAACGTAGCAAAAACTTAAAAAATTATCAAGTTTTTGCATTTCAGTGCAAAAACTTAGGACAATTTAAAGTTTTTGCTCTTCGGAGCAAAAACTTTTCGTTAAAACTCCCTTAGCTATCCGCTCATACACGAGGAGCCCCTGGAAGCTATCGTTGTTCTGAGGTACCGCGAACCACAAAAAATCCCCTGCCGAGGCAGAGGATCTAAAGCACTGTGTAATTCAGTTGATGAGGACTAATTGATTAGAGAGTGGTGAAGACGGCACCATCGCAGGCCTTGGTCTCGATGATGGTGGCCTTGCGGCCGGCGATCTTCTCGTACTTAGCGTCAATGGCAGCCTTGACCTTCTCGACGTCAGAGGGCGGGAGCACGGCTACGACGGAACCTCCGAAACCGCCGCCGGTCATACGCACGGCACCCTTGCCGTCCGTGGCCTCGCGGATGATCTCGACTAAGCCGTCGATCTCGGGGATGGTGATCTCGAAGTCATCGCGCATGGAGCAGTGAGAGGCGTACATGAGCTTGGCTAACTCATCTAAATCGCCCTTCTCGAAGGCGGAAACGGCGGCCAGGACGCGATCATCCTCGGTGATGACGTGACGGGCACGGCGGTAAGTGACGTCATCCATGGCATCCTTCTTGGCGTTGAGCATATCCATGGTGGCATCGCGCAGGGCCTTGACGCCCAGGATCTTCGCGGCGTTCTCGCACTGCTCGCGGCGCTCGTTATACTCGCCGCCGACCAGGGCGTGTTTAACGTTGGAATTGACGATGAGGACCTCAAGACCGGCCGGGACCTTGACGTGGACCTTCTCTAAGGAGCGGCAGTCAAGACGTAAGGCGCAGCCGTCCTTACCGCAGGCGGAAATGGTCTGATCCATGATGCCGCACTTGCAGCCGATAAAGGCCTCGGCGGCCTGACCGATGAGGGCGATGTCCTGGAGATCGATGTTAAGACCGAAAGCCTGAGAAACGAGGTTGCCAAATGAAACCTCTAAGGATGCGGAAGAAGACAGGCCGGCACCTAAGGGCACGTCACCGCAGATGGCGAGATCAAGGCCCTCGAACTTGTAGCCCTTGTCGCAGATGAGCTTGGTCACGCCGCGCAGGTAGTTCGACCAGGTCTTGTCGGGATGACGGTCCATGTCGGAGGTCACCTTAAAGGAATCAGTATCCCCGTCGATGTCCACGGCGAGCACGCGCATGGTGTCGGTGCCGTTCTTGCGGGCGGCGATGGCAGTGCCAAAGCCGATGGCGCAGGGCATCACGAAGCCGTCGTTGTAATCGGTGTGCTCACCGATGAGGTTGACGCGGCCAGGGGCGTAAGAGAGGAACTCGGGGTTGGCACCAAAGTGGGCCTTAAAGGCCTGCTCGGCCTTCACACGAACATCGGTCATTTTCACTTCCTTTTTTTCAAACCTTACTTCTTCTCGGTGTAGTGAACCTCGGAGAGATCACGCAGTCTCTGAGCGGCCTGCTCGGCGGTGAGATCACGCTGCTTCTCGGCTAATAACTCGAAACCAGCCACGAACTTCTTGACGGTGGCGGAGCGTAAAAGCGGCGGATAGTAGTGAGCGTGCAGCTGCCACTCGGGGTGCTCGTCGCCATCGGCGGGGGCGTTGTGCCAGCCCATGGAGTACGGGAAGGAGCACTCGAAGAGATTGTCGTAGCGGGTGGTCAGCTTCTTGATGCACAGAGCCAGATCCTGACGCTGCTCCTCGGTAAGCTCGTTGATGGACTTCACGGCGAACCTGGGGAGGATCATGGTCTCAAAGGGCCAGAACGCCCAGTAAGGAACCAGGGCCACGAAGTGCTCGGTCTCACAGACAATGCGCTCGCCCTTCTTTAACTCGGCGTTGACATAGTCTAAAAGCAGCGGGGTGCCGTGCTTTGCGAAGTATTCCTTCTGCGCGCGCAGTTCCTTGACGATTTCCTCGGGGAGGAAGGAGCAGGCCCAGATCTGCCCGTGGGGATGGGGGTTGGAGCATCCCATGACCGCGCCCTTGTTCTCAAAGAGCTGAACCCACTTGTAGGTCTGAGAGAGCTCGGTTAACTGCGAGGCCCATAAGTCCACCACCTTCTTGATGTCGGCGGGGGACATCACCGGCAGGGTCTTGGAGTGATCGGCGCTGAAGCAGATGACGCGGGCGGTGCCGCGGGCGGGCTCAATGCGGAAGAGATCGTCGTTCTCAGGGCCGTCCATGGGAGTGTCGGGCATTAAGGCGGCGAAATCGTTAGTGAAGACGTAGTTGCTCTCGTACTTCGGGTTCACGTCTCCGGAGACGCGGGTGTTGCCGGGGCACAGATAGCACTTGGGATCGTAAGAAGGCTTATTCTCGTCGGGAAGCTTCTCGACCTGGCCGTTCCACGGACGCTTGGCGCGGTGCGGGGAAACGAGGATCCACTCGCCGGTTAAGGCGTTATAGCGGCGGTGCGGATGGGAAGTAACGTCAAACTCGCTCATGATAAACCTCCATTAACTAGTCAACGTAACCGTTGGGGTTGTTCTTCTGCCAGTGATAGGAATCACGGGTCATGTCATCGAGAGTGCGGGTGGCCTTCCAGCCTAATTCCTTTTCAGCCCTGGAAGGATCGGCGTAGCACTGCACCACGTCACCCGGGCGGCGGGCAGCGAACTTGTGGGGCAGCTCGTAGCCGATGGCCTTCGAGAAGGCCTTGACCATGTCAAGGACGCTGTAGCCGATACCGGTACCTAAGTTGTAGATGTGAACACCGGGCACATTTAAGAGCTTGTTTAAGGCGGCGACGTGACCTAATGCCAGGTCCACAACGTGGATGTAGTCGCGCACGCAGGTACCGTCGGGAGTGGGGTAGTCGTTACCGAAGATATTGAGGAACGGCAGCTTGCCCACGGCGACCTGGGTTAAATACGGCATGAGGTTGTTGGGAATGCCCTTGGGATCCTCGCCGATAAGGCCGGACTCGTGAGCGCCCACGGGGTTGAAGTAACGCAGTAAGGTGATGGAGAAATCGGGGCAGGCCTTCTGCAGCTCCTCGCTCATGTACTCCACGTCAATCTTGGTCTGGCCGTAAGGGCAGTTGGCGCGCTTGACGGGGGAGGCCTCGGTTAAGGGCACGGCATCCGGCTCGCCGTAAACGGTGGCGGAGGAGGAGAAAATGAAGTTTTTGCAGCCCTTGTCGCGCATCACCATGAGCAGGGTGCGGGAGCCGTTGACGTTATTGTCGTAGTACTCAAGGGGCTTTTTCACCGACTCACCCACGGCCTTGAGGCCGGCGAAGTGAATCACGCCATCAATGTGGTTCTCGTTGAACACGTTCTCCAACTGCTCACGCACGCGGATGTCGCCGCAGTAGAAGGGAATGTTCTTACCGCAGATCTTGTTGATGCGGGCCAGCACGGCCGGCTTTGAGTTACTGAAATTGTCAAAAATGATGGGATCATAGCCCGCTTTGACTAACTCGATGACGGTGTGTGAACCGATATAGCCGGCACCGCCGGTAACGAGGATTGTTGCCATATTCAAAAACTCCAGAAACCTTGAAGGCATCGCAATGTAAACGTTTACATTATAGGCCGGACGCCCTGTCTTGCAACACCTAATTTTGTGTACTTGATCACCGATTTAAAAAAATTTTGCCAAAGGAGGTCTTAGAAGGCCGCGTTTTTTGCACTATGATACATAAAACAGTGTAAACGTTTTCCTAAACCGGCACCGCAGCGTTGCTCAACAGTCTAAAGTAAAACGGTGCCAAGAGGTGTGATCCATGCCAACCATCCGAGACGTGGCGCGGCTTGCCAACGTGTCCGTGGCGACCGTGTCGCGAGTGTTAAACGGCTCCTCCAAGGTGAGCGAGCAGTCACGCCGCGCCGTGCTGGAGGCTCAGAAAGAGCTGTCTTTCTGCCTTAACGCCAACGCCCGCGCCCTCGCCCATCAGGACTCGGAAATTATCGGAGCCACGGTACCCGATCTCTACGATCCCTATTTCGGGGCTTTAATCCGTTCCTGTGAGCGCACCGCGCAGCTGCAGGGCTTTACCCTGCTCGTGCTGCAGACCTTTCACGACGTGGAGCGCGAAAGACGCGCCATTGATACGCTGTTATCGCATCAGTGCCGCGGGCTTATCATTCACGCGCTGACCCTTCCCGAGATGGAACTTGCCGCCTATATGCGCCGCGTACCCTTCATGGTGCTCATCAACCGCACCCTGAAGGGCTTTGAGGAGCGCTGCGTGGGCATTGACGACTTAAAGGGCGAGTATTTAGTAGTTAAGGAACTGCTCTCCCAGGGCCACCGCGACATCGCCTTTGTCGGATCCAATCACCGCATTCATGACGCCTTCGACCGGCACGCCGGCTACGTGAAGGCTTTAAAGGAAGCGGGGATCACTCCCGATCCGCGTCTTCTTATCAACGTCGAACCCTATATGGAAGGCGGTGCTGAGGCCGCCCGTGAGCTCCTTGCCCGCAAGGTGCCCTTTACCGCCGTGGCCTGCTACAACGACTACATGGCCGCAGGCTTTATGGCCGAGCTTGGCGAGGCCGGCTACAGGGTGCCGGACGATATTTCCGTGACGGGCTTTGACGATCTGTTCCTTGCCTCGTGCCTGACTCCCAAGCTCACCACCGTGCACCATCCCGTGGACGAGATGGGCAAGGAGGCCGTGCTCTTATCCACCTCTCTTTACAATCACGACGAGGAACCCTATAAGCTGACCAATTTTGATGTCAGCGTCGTCAGGCGCAAGTCGGTAGGCCCCGTCAGACAGGGCTAATTCCGCTCTCCCCCGTGCCCGTGCGGCACGGGATCTGCCCCTGCCGCAGACGCTTTCAGCAAGTCAGGTTTTCCCCACCGTGCTCTTTTTCTCCCCTTTTGCCGTCAGGATCTGCGCTTTGCGCTTTGAAGTTTGCAGGACGGGCCTTACAATGGGGGAATACAGCAGGAAAGGGAAACTATGGAAGACAATAAGAAACCTCAGGGCAAGCTTAAATTACATACCTCCTACGCTAAAAGGCGCAAACAGCACCGGATTACCGATCGCACCAGGGGCTGGGGCAAAGGCGTAAAGGACCGGGCGGTGTTCTCCCTCTCCCTGCTCTACCCCGGCTTTATCGGCGTATGGCTTGTCATGGGGCTTTTGTGGCTTATCGTCACCCTGCTGCCCTATCCCGTGACTTTGTCCCTGGGGCGGAAACTGGGCTTACTCATCGCCAGAGTCATGCCCTCGCGCAGGTACGTGGTAAAGCGCAATCTTGACCTCGCCTTTCCGGAGCTGTCAGGGGATGAAAAGGCCCGGCTTGAAAAGGAAATCTATGAGAACGCCGGCATGGGCATGCTGGAGACGGGCATGGCGTGGTTCTGGTCCGACAGGCGTGTCCTCAAGCACGCCTTTATTGACGATGAGGAATTAAAAAGGGCGCGGGAGATGGCGGAAAGGAACGAGCGCACCCTCGTTTTAACCTGTCATTTCGTCAGTCTCGAGCTCATGGCGCGCATGTACGCCCTGCTTATTAAAGGCGGCGTAGGCGTGTACCGCCCCTCCGATCATCCCGTCTTTGAGTATTTTCAGGTCAAAGGACGCTTAAAGAGCAACGTGGCCTTAGTGGACAGAGATGATCCGCGCTCCATAGTCAAAGCCCTCATGCAGGGCTATCCCATCTGGTACGCCCCCGATCAGGATTACGGCAAGAAGGCCGCGGTCTTTGTGCCCTTCTTTGGCGTGGAGAAGGCCGCCTCCATCACCGCCACGCATGATCTGGCCCGCGTTAAGGGCGTTAACGTACAGCCCTCCTGGACCATCCGCGAAAAGGGCGGCTACCGTCTTTACGTGAGCGCGCCTTTAGAGAATTTCCCCACCGAGAATGTGGAAGAAGACATTAAACGCGTCAATCAGACCCTCGAGAAGATGATCAGGATGGCACCGGCACAGTATCTGTGGATGCACCGGCGCTTTAAGACCCGCCCCGAGGGGGAGCCCTCGCGTTACCCCGAGATAAGTTAGGAGACGTTATGCAGTCAGGAATCCCCGTCACCCTCATGGCCCTTAGTGCTGTGGCCATGCTCTCACTTCAGGGCTGTGTCACGGCCGCGGACGAGTACGCCGCTTCTCAGGTGATCACCGCCACCGAAACCGAGGTTGAAGGCTGTACCTTTCTTGGCAACGTGGACACGGGAGCGCGCGGCACCATACAGAACGCCCGCTTTGAGCTAAAGCTCGACACGGCACGCTTAGGCGGCACGCATTTGGTCGAGACCCACGCCTACTCCGCCCTCATCGGCTTTTATCCTGACTTTGGCGTGGCGCTCTCAGGAAGGGCCTACCTCTGCCCCGAGGGTAAGGGCCCGAAGGTGGTATCCCCTCAGGCGCTCTTACCTACGCCTGAAAACCATCTCTATCAGTACGACTGGCGCGATTAGCCGCCAGGCTTTGGCGTAAGGCCGCGCCCGCTCAGATCTGACCGAAAAGGCGCTGCCAGATTTTCTCCACCACGGCGCATTCGTCAGGACGGTCCTCAAAGGCCACGATGCGCGGCAGATCGGCCAGCGACACGCGGTGATAGTAGCCGCGGATGGCGAGATAGGCGTTCTTGAGCACCTCGCTGTCGCCTTTAGAGAGAATGCCAAGGCGCGAACACTCGTCGAGAATGCGCACATTATCGGACCACAGCACCATCTCGGGGTATTTGGGAGCGTACAGCAGCAGGAGGTACTGCGCGATGAACTCGATGTCCACCATACCGCCCCGGCCCTGCTTTAAGTCAAAGAGCTTCTCGTTACTGCGGTCCAGGTGTTCCCGCATCTTGCGGCGCATTTCGATGACATCGGCCTTTAAGGCGGCCTCGTCGCGCGGGGTGCGCAGCACCTCGTCACGGATCTGATTGAAGCGGTTGATGACGCGGCGCGAGCCGGCGATGGGACGGGCGCGCACTAAAGCCTGATGTTCCCACGTCCAGGCGCGGTTTTTCTGATAGTCCTCAAAACCGTCGGTATCGGCCACGAGCATGCCCGAGTCGCCGTCTGGGCGCAGGCGCATGTCGAGATCGTAAAGCACGCCCCCTGACATGCGCGTCACGGAAAGATGGAGAAGACGCTGCACCAGTTTCTGATAGAAAAGGGAAGCCGGCACGCTCTGCTCGCCCTCGGTCATGGCGTCATTGCTGTCGCGGATCACGACCATGTCGAGATCCGACTTGTATCCCAGCTCCAGACCGCCTAACTTACCATAGCCGATGACGGCAAAACCGGGGTCATTGACGGTGCACCCCGCGGGCGCGCCAAAGCGCTTGACCGTCTGATGCCAGGCAAGGAAACACATCTCGCGGATGAGAGCCTCGGCAAGCCACGTCAGGCTGTCGGAGATCTTCATTAAAGGCAGGGATTCGGCCCGGTCGGACATGGCAATGCGCAGCACCATGACCTTTTTAAAGAGCCTTAATTCCTCCATCTGTGTCTCGAGATCATCGACGTCCACGCGCAGTAATTTCTCGTTAAGCCAGCCTAAAAACTCGTCCGGGCGGGGCGGCTTTTTAAAGTAATGCGGCGCGATAAGCTCATCGAGGAGGATGGGATGGGCGGAAATGAGCGCCCCCGCGAAGGCGTTTTCGTTTAAGAGGGACACGAGACGCGTCGCGGCCTGCGTATTCTCGGCTAAAAGCTGCAGATACGTAGTGCGCAGCGCCACCTTTTCAATGAGGGTCGCCACCTTGTTAAAGAGGGAGGCGGCATGCGCGGGCGCGCAGGCGCAGACTAATTTCACGAGCTTGGGCATAAGCCGCACGAGAGTCTCACGGCCCACGGGTCCCATGGGGATGCGCGCCGTGTTTTTACGCAGATCGACGATGCTCTGCGCCATCTCGAGGGCGGCCTTCTCATCACCGTTTAAAAGCGGCTTTAAGAACACCACCATCTCCTCAGGTTGCAGCGTGGACTCCCACAGCTCCACGCCCTCGTGGTTTTCCCCTGTGGAGCTCTCGTCATCACGCATTACCTTGCAGAATTCGCCGTGGACTTTCTCCATGATCTCCCCGATTTCCGCGTAAAGCTCCTCCCAGGAAGAGCGGTTCATGGCCAGGGTCAGCCTGAGGCGATCCTTATCGCGGGTGGGAAGGGTCTGCGTCTGCTGATCGGACTGCTCCTGCAGCACGTTCTCAAGGCGGCGCAGATAGACGTAGAAACAGTCGAGCATCGCGCACACTTCGGGGGCGAGGAGGGAAAAATGCTCCAGGTGCTTTAAGGTACGCCGGAAACTTCTCTCCTGCAGCTCGGGAATACGTCCGCCGCGCATTAACTCAAAGACCTGCACGATGAACTCGAGCTCGCGGATCCCGCCGGAGCCTAACTTAAAGTTGTCCTTAAGCTGCCTGCGGCGTACCTCGGCCTCAATCATGTGCTTTAGCTTACGCAGCGACTCGATGGCCCCGAAGTCAAGGTAGCGGCGGTAGACGAAGGGACGGAGCATCTCGATAAGCTCCGGCCCGTAATGTCCAAAATCCTCCTTAGTCCCGAGAAGCTTGGCCTTCACGAGCGCGTAGCGCTCCCAGGTGCGCCCCTGCGTCTCGTAGTAAACCTGCATGGCGTCAAAGCTGCTCACGAGAGGACCTGCGTCCCCGAAGGGCCGCAGGCGCAGATCCATGCGGTAACAGAAGGAATCGGCCGTGGTATCGGAGAGGAGGTTACTTAGACGCTGTACGATCCTGGTGAAGAACTCCTGATGGGTAAGCGAGCGCCCCGCCCCCTGCGTTTCCCCGTCATAAGGATAGGTGCAGATGATATCGATATCCGAGGAGAAGTTAAGCTCTCCTCCGCCTAACTTGCCCATTCCGAAGATGAGCAGCGGCATCACCTTCCCTTCGCGATCATAGGCCTCACCGAAACTCGCCTTAAGTCCCTCGCGCACCACGTAGAGGGTACGCAGCAGAATGCGTTCGGCTAAATTGGACAGCGCCGCGAAGGTCTCCTCGATATCGGATCTTCCCGTCAGATCACGCCACGCAATCATGGCCGTGCGCGTGCGCCTTAAGATCCTGAGACGGCGCTTTAACTCGCTGTCATTAAGCCCCGGCACAATGACCGCCTCGACCGCATCCCCGGGATCAAGGGAGAGCGTCTCACTGTCAAGAAAACCTGACTCAATGAGCTCTGCGCACTGCTTTGAGTATTGCAGCAGGGTTCTGGCGATGAAATCGGACATGCCGAGCACGTACTTAAACTCGGGACGGGCCTCAAAGACGGAGAGCACCTCCGGAGCCACGCGGTTCTGAAGGCGGGTATAGTGATTTTCGGCGTCCTCGTAAAGCTCCGCGGGAAGCTCCGGTAGGGCATCGGGATGAGGACGGATCTCGGGAATATTCATCGGTATTACGGCAAGGAAATCCCTGCCTTTTAAGGCAGGGGGGATAAAACTTACTAGGTACGCATATTGGTGCGCACCACCTCATCTAACAGGTTTAACAGCACGCGGATCCGCAGGGGCAGCAGATAGGCCTCGGAAATCATCAGCACGCGGCGCACTTCCTCCACCGCCTTGTCGAGATCGGGCTTGTCCTTAAACATCATGGCCAGCGACACGTCCTCGCCGAAATCGGTAAAGAAGGAGGAAAGGCCCTTTAAGGAGCGGCGCGTCTTCTTCACGAATTTCTGATAGCGCTTAAACGCTCCGCTGTCATTGATGACATCATCTAACTCATCCACCTCGTAGAGATGCTCGAGCGACTTGCGCAAAAGCTTTAAGGTGTAGCCGATGTAGCCAAGGAGCGCGGGATTTTTACGTACGAGGAAGATCCCCAGGAGCGTCTCAAAGCTCTTGACCGTGGTCAGGATAAAGCGGTGCAGATCGCTTTGGGCCACGGGAGGTAACTCGATTAAATTGCGCTCCTGCCCGCGCAGCACCAGCGTGGCGCGGTGCATCTTGGAGAAAGGTTCAAGGGTTAAGGGCACGTGCGCGTCGCGCATGTCCTCAAGTAAGGTGAGGAAGGCAAAAAGCTGGCGTGAGGTATCAAGCTTCGTGTCCTTTAACTCCACTTCAAGCTCATTGATGCGGCAGCTTTCCTCATCCTGCCCCGCGGCAATGGTACCCTCGTCCAGGCACACCTCGAAAGTGCAGTCATAAGCCTTTAAGATAAGCGACGTGCGCGTAAAGTCGATGCAGCACAGCTTTTCAAGACGTCCGTTAATGCCCGTGACGTCGAGCCCCGGCGCGAAAATGTCCCTGTCAAAGAGGGTCAAATCGGGTTTTTGCAGGCTGTCGTCCACCTTAAGATTAAACTCGGCCCTGCGGTGCAGGCCACCCAGGTTCTCCTCGCGCAGCTTTAAGGTCTGCTCGGTATAGCTGTCGGAGCGGCGCAGCCTTAAGCCCGCCCCCATCTTAAAGAGCTGCGTATCAGGCGTGTCGAAGTAGGTATTGGAAAGTCTCTCGCTTTTGCACTCAGAAATCTCGCCAATATCCTCGAGCATGCCGCTCAGATCCTCGATGTGACCCACCACACCGAACTTGAGTTCAATTTCCTCACTGTGCATAAACACCTCTCTTAGCTGCCTGACAAAAAAGGCCTGAGCCCTCACTGATTGTAGCACGCCCGCCGCCTGAAAGGCCGCTCACACCCAGCTGGGGCCGCTTCCTTACAAATTTGATACAATGGCGGCCGGTTTTTACAGAATTTGCCCCTCCGGGGCCTGAGTTATGATGATTAATCCCTTAAAGGCTCTCTGCCTTGGCACCCTGGTGTGCTCCTTAACTTTAAATGCCGTCCTTGCCGCTCCTGACGACAGCGCT
The DNA here is from genome assembly GCA_018713485.1 of Candidatus Avisuccinivibrio pullicola. Classification (GTDB taxonomy): domain Bacteria; phylum Pseudomonadota; class Gammaproteobacteria; order Enterobacterales; family Succinivibrionaceae; genus Avisuccinivibrio_A; species Avisuccinivibrio_A pullicola. The sequence continues at coordinate 2,555 of DVOQ01000055.1, read as the reverse complement.
CCGGCTTTTGCCGCCGATCCCACGGTCACGCAGCGTACGGAGGTGACTCCCGTGCAGGGCGCGGCCACTCCCGCCCTGGAAAGCGCTCCGGTCTCTGCAGCGCCCGCTCCCGCCACTGAAACATCCGCAGCACCCGCGGTCAGCACTCCCGTATCTCCGGTTCCGGATGAGCACGGCTTTTATGAGGGCGGTCCCGTGTACGTCTCCGATGAGAACCGCATCTGGACCCGCTCGGGCCCCGGTACCCAGTACCGCATCACAGGCTCGCGCCGCATCGGCGATGAGCTCAAATTCCTCTCTTACTCCCAGAACGGCGAGTATGTCCGCCTTGAGGACGAAGAAGGCAAGGTAGTGTGGATGGATCTCTCCACCGTGCAGTCTGAAAAATGCGGCTACCCGCTTGAGGAGGAGTTACGCCGTGAAATTGCCTCCTTACAGGAGCGCCTTGAAAATTACGACAGCGATTTAGCCCGTGAGCTTAACGCCGCTAAAACCCGCCTCGAGCGCCTTGAAACGGAAAACCGGGGCATGAGTGAGGCTATCGCACAAAAGGACGAGACCATCGCCCGTTTAGACGAGATGCGCCGCGATTACGCCGACAAGCTCGAGACCAAGGAACTGGACATGCAGATGCGCTGGTGGATGCAGGGCGCGCTCATTGCCCTCGCCGGTGCCGTCGTCGGCATCATCTTCCTCTATATTCCCCGTCCGCGCCGCAAGAGCCGCCGCGAACGTTTCTAAAGTCCTCTCCCCGGGCTGCGCCCGGGGTCACACTCTGTTCCTGCATGCTCTTGCAGGTCCCTTACCTTCCCCCGCCCTATGCCATCTTAGGGTACAATGCCCCTTAAGAGAAACAGTTTAAGGTGAAGCGCAATGCAGGTCTATCTCGTGGGCGGAGCTGTCCGGGATGAACTATTAGATATCAAGGGTTCCGATCGCGATTATGTCGTGGTCGGTGCCACCGTGGATGATCTCCTGAAGCTCCATTACCGGCAGGTGGGCCGTGATTTTCCGGTCTTTCTGCACCCTGTCACACACGAGGAATACGCCTTAGCCCGTACCGAACGTAAGCAGGGGCACGGCTATACCGGATTTATCTGCGACTTTCACCCCGGTGTCACTCTTGAGGAAGATTTAAAGCGCCGCGATCTCACCATCAACGCCATCGCCCGCGACAGCGACGGCGAGCTTATCGATCCTTTTAACGGGATCTCCGATCTCAATGCCAAAATCCTGCGCCACGTCTCTCCGGCCTTTTCCGAGGATCCGCTGCGCGTCCTGCGCGTCGCCCGTTTTTATGCACGGTTCTTTAAGTTAGGTTTTAACATCGCCCCCGAGACGCTCGCGCTCATGCACGAGATGTCTGCCTCAGGAGAACTCTCCACTCTCACGCCCGAGCGGGTCTTCATCGAGATGGAGAAGGCCTTAAAGACCGACGCTCCCGAGGAGTTTTTCATGGTGCTCCATCAGGTAGGAGCGCTTAAATACATCCTGCCTGAGGTCGATCAGCTCTTTGGCGTGCCGGGGCCTGCCAAATGGCATCCTGAAATTGACAGCGGCATTCACACCCTCATGACGGTCAAAGCCGTTGCCGCCTTAACCTCCGATCCCGTGACCCGCTTTGCCATGCTCATGCATGACGTGGGTAAGGCACGTACCCCCAAAGAACAGTGGCCGCATCACCGTCATCACAATGAACTTGGCATTCAGCCCTTAAAAGAGGCCTGCTCGCGCCTGCACGTCCCCCACGAGTACGCCGAGCTCGCCTACGTCGTCGTCCTCTATCACAATCAGTTCCACGATCTCGCAGCAGGCGGTGCCGAGGGGATCGTGCGCCTTTTCGAGGCTCTCGACGCCTACCGCCGCCCTAACCGCATTCTCCCCTATCTCTACTGCTGCAAGGCTGACTTTCTCGGACGCAAGGGTTTTGAAAAGGCCCCCTTCCCGCGCTTTGACATTGCCCTGGAGATGTTCAATCTCACGAAACAGGTCACCGCCGCTCCCTTCGTGAAAGAAGGCCTGAAGGGTCCTGACATCGCCAAGGCTATTCACGAAAGGCGCGTCGCCCTCATCAACGATTACATTCTCACCCTGCCCGATGACATGCTCGCCGACCGCAAACCGCCGGTTTTAAGTTAAAGCCAGGTAAATGGCTTAGATATGCGCTCCGTGGGAATATTTGATGTTCAGGATCTGAGCTGCTGCAAATCAGAGCGCTATCGATCCTGCACATCAACGAGCGCCCCCCTCTCTAAACAGCGCTTTTCCCGGTCTGCACAAAACACCATGGCAAAGCGCGCCACTCGTGATTCACTGTTGGCGTTAAGGCCGTAGTTACGGTCGCGGATCTGCTCACGGGCTTCCTCTAATCTCGCGTCAAGGCGCTTCTCATCCGCGCTCTGCTCAAACTTAAACTCGAAAACAAGAGTAAGATTATCAGGCGGCAGATCAAGGACAGGATCGGCCCTGCCGGTGCCGGAGAGAACCTGAGGACGCGGCTTAAATCCCGCTCCGCGCAGGTTGAAGCCGATGAGCGCGGCCACCATGGCCTCATT
>DVOQ01000054.1 GCA_018713485.1 Candidatus Avisuccinivibrio pullicola | reverse complement strand
TCAGGAGAGAACGCCTCACCGTAAATGAGACGCGATTCCTTCTCCTCAAGCCAGTCCTCATAGTCAGACTTTGTCTCAGAGAGGAGGAAATTGTGAACGAAACGGGCACAGCCCATGGCACGGCGGAGTTTTTCACCTGCCGTCTTACGGACTTTCAGCCTGACCTTAAGGGTCATTAGCATTGCGGGCATGCGCGCTCCTGGGAAGTAGAGAATGTCCTACGCTACCACGATTTCGACTCAGTGTTCTGCCACATGAGAAACTTTATCATTAAGGCGGGGCCGCTTCATCCGCTCAGCTAAAGCTACGCGGTTTTCGCGGCCCTTTTTCTATAAGGCTTCCGTCACCGGGATCTTCTTCATAGGCAGCCTGCAGGGCCAGACGGCAGTCTTCCTCTGAATTAAGATGATCCATCATATTAAATTTTGTCAAATGAACGGTCATCGCAAAGCTCCTTCGCAAGCTTCTGCGCCATTTTAAACTTCTGACCGCTCACCTGTCAGCCCTAAGATCGGGAGGCAATGCAGTTGTTGCGCAGTTACGGGCTAAGTGACGGTGTGCTTTACTGCTGCGGGGAACGTGAAGCGGATTTTCAGGTACCGGATACGCTGCAGGTATGTGTAAGTGCAGGCGAGAATGCGGAAACTAAGGAGAGGGAAATCAGATCCGGGGCTGATTCGGAGAAGGCAGTGACAGCCGGCACAGGGCGCATTATTGCATGGGGAGAGGAAAACATGGCTTACGGACGCAGACGTGGTTAACCTCATGATGGTCAGGAAGCGGCTGTCAGAGAATCAGGAGGCGGAGGCTCTCACCCTGCAGGTCCTGCTGCGGGGGCGGATTGCCTGAAAGGCCGGAACAGAGCTCTGTGGCCGGTGCGGGGCTTCTTTTCAGGTACGGGCAATCCATCTACAATAGAATTTAAAGAGGAGCTTATTATGCGCATTGAAAAAAGGCTTAACGCCAGAGGTATTGCCCACATCTGCGTGGTGGACGACATTCAGGGCGGAACGGAGGACAGCGTCCGTCCGCTCGTGATCCGCGTGTTAGGCAGGGAGGATACCCTGCGTTCGCTGCTCAAGGCCGATCCGCTTACCTATTACCGTAAGCGCCTAAAGGAAGGCGCGTTTAAGTTCCTCGACGCCGAGCGGGGCTTTGCCTATACCTCGCAAAGCGAGCGCTTTATCAGGGAGGCACGCGAGGGGCTGAAGCAGTACGCGCGTCAGTACGCGGCTGAACTTAAGGAGGGGGCCTCCTGTGAGGAGGAGCGTAAGGCGCGGGAGATGCCGCGCGATGAGGTACAGACGCGCGGCTTTGGCGAGCACGTCTTTGATGTGGATGCGGATGAGGAGGGGCTGCTTGCGGGACCCTCGGGGCGTGAGGAAAGCGCTAAGGTCAACTACGAGTATGCGGCGAAGAGGCTGCCGCCGCTTAGCTTTGCCGCGCTTCTGTACCGCTTTTTCTGGAGGGAGGAGCTCAGGCTCGGGGTCTTTCTTACGCGGAAGATAGCTAAACGCTATCCGTGGTATGACGCAAGGAAAATCGCGCGCGTGGCCGAAGGCCTGCTGTTGCGTGCCTTCATGGACTATGACCTTGAAGATCCGCTTACGGAGGCAAATCCGCCGCGCTGCTATCTGTGCGATCCGCTGACGGGGGCGGGGACGTTAAGCCGCATGCGCGCCCTGAAGATGCTGGGCACGTTCCTTGAGGAGCTGCTAAGGCAGGTGGGGCGCAGACGTCAGGCGTATACCTTCGATGACGTGATCTCCAATACCCCCTTTGAGACCGGGGAGTTCGTGAGAAAGTACATTAATCCTGACTGTGACAACTATGAGGGGGACGGCTTTAAACACGGCGTGCAGATCTGCACGTGGATTAAGGAGCATCCTGAGTGTAAGGATTATGATCCTGAGTTTAAGAGCCTGCTTACGCGTTACCTGGCGTCCATGGAAAAACACGGTATCCGGGATGAGAGACTGCAGCGGGGCATGCTCTTCATGCTCATCATGACGCGCCTTACCGATTTCTGCTTTGAGTATGATCTGCGTCACGTGCGTAACTGGGAGTGGAACGGTGAGAACGGGACGCACCGGCATAAAGAGGCGGTGAAGCTCCTGCGCGAGTGCAATTTCGCTCCCGTTGTCGAGAACGGGCAGCTTAAGTTTTCCATTTACACCGATCGGAAGAACCTTCAGGCGGTGGCGGACGCGCCGGGCGGCTTTTACTATGAGGAGCTTAACGAGTGCCTCATCAGCCGCGCCACGCTGCTTGAGGGCTTTGGACTTTCCAAAAGACTTTCGGACAGGGAGCTTTTCGGCGCGGCTCTCGATAAGCTCAAAGTGCTCTTTACCTGAGCCTGTACCGTAAACCGTCACTGAGACTTACCTTTAAGGGCAGGCTAAGTCCGCGCGCTCCTTCGGGGCCGTGGGCAGGGGATAGCCTTATAGAGCTTATTCCCGGGGCCGGGAGTCAGGCCGGTGTTTTAGCTTAGGGCGGCGGGGAAAAGCTCTCTTTCTCTCATGCATGCGTTTTAAAGAGCGCCGGGCGCTGCAGGAAAGAGGCTCGGCATCTGAATTTAGGTATTTTGACTTTCAGGGCTGTGGGAAAGTGGGCAAAAAAGGCGGGAAGAGTTACACTGCATGACGGAAACTGTGGGAAAGTGAGGGTTTTTAAGAGAGTTTAAGAGAGAAGGAGGAAAGCCCTCTGGGGCACAGCGCCAGTCCTGAGGCCGGTGCGTGGCCCACGCGGACGTGGGCCAGTCATGTCTAAGGGGATCTTTCAGGGAGGTAATGGCAATCCCCATCTGGAAGATCCGCTTATTTGGGCCAGAGCCCCCTTCATGATAACACTAAGCGGAAACCTGCGCGGGATAGGAGCGCAACTTAGCGTGACGGGGCAGCCTTACAGGTAACTTTTTAGCCAAGGGCATGGCAAAAAAGAGCGCAGTGGCTTAAAGTGGGGGGTAAGACAGCCATTTTAGTTAAGGAGTTGACGTGGCAGAACAGGAGAGCGCGGCCCCCATTCGCTCGGCGGTGATTGTCTCCAAGGTCTATCAGAGACCGGTGGCGGGGGCGATCCGCGACATCGCGGGACTGCTCAGTAAACTCGGGGTAGAGGTCTATGTCGATCAGAATACCCAGGTGGGGTTTAATTTAAGCGATCTGCCCTGTATCTCGCGCTCGAAGATGCGCGGGAAGGATCTCATCATCGTGGTGGGAGGGGACGGATCGGTCTTAGGTGCGGCGCGGACCCTCGTCGATCTTGAGGTACCGATGCTAGGCGTGAACCGCGGACATTTAGGCTTACTTACCGACGTGTCCCCCTCGGGGCTTACCGAGGCGCTGACGCAGGTGGTGAACGGGCGCTACACCAAGGAAGAGCGCATGCTCCTTGACGTGCGGGTGTTCCGCACCGACGAGGACGGGGCGGGAGAGCTGGTGGGCTCGTCGCTGGCCATGAACGAGACTGTCATTCACTCGGGGATGATGGCGCACATGATGACCTTTAAGGTGAGCATCAACGACAAGGTGATGTATTCCCTGAGAGGGGACGGGATCATCGTCAATACGCCCACGGGCTCGACGGCCTACTCGCTGTCGGCCGGCGGTCCCATCATCGAGCCGCATTTAGACGTGCTGGCCCTCGTGCCGATGTTCCCGCAGTCCCTGAACTGCTCGCCCATCATCATCCCCGGCAAAAGCCGCGTGCAGATTGATTTCGTCTGTCAGTCCGACTGCTCGGAGTGGGTGAACATCAACTGCGACGGTCAGGTGACGGTGCGCGCCGACACGCGCTGTCAGGTAAGTATCCGGCAGCACCGCACGCCACTGACCCTCATTCATCCCGAGGGCTATGATTACTATTCACTGCTGCGCCAGAAATTAGGCTGGGGACGATCCCTGGTGTAGGGATAAATTCAAGGGGGAGAGATGCTTGAGGAACTGACGGTACGCAATCTGGCCTTAAGCGCGTTAAGCGAGGTGAGCTTTAAGGCGGGGCTTAACTGCGTGACGGGAGAGACGGGGGCGGGCAAGTCGCTTATCGTGGACGCGCTGTCGCTGATTCTCGGGGCGCGGGCGGAGACGGGACTTATCCGCAGCGGGGAGGAAAAGGCCGAGGTGAGCGCGTGGTTCTCGCTTGCGGAGGAAAGCCCCGTGAACGCGTATTTAAAGGAACTTGATCTCACGGGCGACGAGGACGGAACCCTGCTTATCCGCAGGACCTTAAGCGCGGACGGCAAATCTCGCTCCTTCGTGAACGGGCATTCCTGCACGCTCACGGTGTTAAGAAACCTCGCGTTAAACCTCGTCTCCATTCACGGGCAGCACGCCTCGGTGCAGCTCATGGACGAGGGGCAGCAGCTTAATCTTCTGGACGCCTTCGGAGGGCTCAGTGAACAGGTGAGCGCGGTGAAGGGGGCCTTTGAGGCCTACGCTAAGGCCCGTCACAGTCTTACTGAGCTTTCCGAGGAGCAGAAACAGGGGGCCCTTGAGTACCGGCAGCTTAGGCATGAGCTTGAGATCCTCAAGGCCTTAAACCTTGAGGAGGGGGGCTACGAGGCACTTGAGAAAAGCTTTGATGAGGCCTCGCACCTTGAGGAGACACGCACGCGCGCTGAGGCGGTGCTCGCTTCCCTGACCGATGAGGAGAACGGGCTTATCGAGAGCCTTAACACCTCCCTTTCCTCCCTTGAGAAGGTGCGCGCCTACGCTCCCTCTCTGCCCTCTGTCATCGAGCGCCTTACCGGGGCGAAGGCCCTGCTTGAGGAGGGGCGCGATCTTTTGGGCGCCCTTAACGCCGTAGGTGAGGGCGAGAGCGCGGCCTCACTTAGCGAGAAATTAAGCCGCTGCCATGAACTGTCGCGCCGCTTTAACGTGCCCCCCTCGGAGCTCTATTTAAAGACCGCCGAGGTGGAGAGCCGCCTGACGCGCTTTCTGTCCCTGAAAGAGAGGATCGGGGAGCTTACAGGGGAGGTCAAGGCCCTGCGCGAGGCCTATGCCGTAGCCGAGGCCGAGCTGCAGGCCGCGCGCGAGGAGGCCGCGATCGCCATGAGCGGCAAGGTCACCTCTCTCATGCATTCCCTGGCCATGCCCGACGGGCGCTTTGAGGTGCGCGTGACGCTGGACACCGAGTCCCGCCCCCGTGCCCGCGGACGTACCCGCGTCGCCTTTTATTTCACCGCCAATTTAGGCGAGGAGCTAAAGACCCTCGGCGAGGCGGCCTCGGGCGGCGAGCTCTCGCGTCTTGCCCTGGCCATCGAGACTCTGACCTCGCGCCGCAACCTCACTCCCACCGTGGTCTTTGACGAGGTGGACACGGGCATTTCGGGGCGCACCGCCTCGGCCGTGGGCACCTTGCTGCAGCAGATCGGTAAAAACGCCCAGGTGCTCTGCGTCACGCACCTGCCGCAGGTGGCGGCCAGGGCCGACGCGCATTTTCTCGTGCAGAAGGAGACGGCGGCGGGCAAGGTCACCTCACGGGTCACGCTTTTAGACGCTGAGGAACGCGTGCAGGAAGTGGCGCGCATGATGGGCGGGGAGGTGATCACGGACAATACCCTCACCTCGGCGCGTGAGCTTATCGAGGCTTCCGTGGAGGAGCATAACCGTGCATAAAACAGCGCTGTAAGATGCGGACGCTGATCCTTAAGGCGTTTACGTGGCGTGTCGTTTTGCGTGGGGACTGGTACGCTGCGCTCGCAGCGTCCCCGGCAGCGCCACGGGCGCAAAGCTGTCTTAACAGGGCCGGCGCGCCCTTGCAGGCTGCCTGAAAGGGAAAAGAGGTAAAAGCGCGCGTTAAGGGCACGGACGGCGCGGTTAATCCCCGTCTGCAGGGGGGCTTTTTGAGAGCATTTCTGTGAAGCGCTGTTCGCTGCCATAAGAAGCGGTCTTTTCTTTCCGTGATCCTTTTTGCAGGCTGCTGATCCTTTTTCAGTGCAGGAGGACCGGGCGCGCCTGAGCGCGGGGTTTGGGTGTATGCTAGAGATCTACACGGACTTAAAAAAGGACGATCGATGAGTCCACTTTTAAAAACGGCGGCGCGTCTGCTTGCAGGCAGAACGGCTGATAACAGGGAGCCGCCTGCGCAGGGCGGGCCTGAGGCGCGCAGGGCGCACCAGCTCTCCCTGCTTGAGGAGTGTCTTAAGCGTCTGCCCGCAGCCGCCCTCCCCCGTAACCTTAAGCTCTCCTTCAGTGTCGCTGAGGCAGCGGACTGCCCTGACATCTCGCACGTCGAGCTTCTGAGCGCACGCTTTGAAAATCGTCTCTATCCTTTAAATATCCCCGAGGAGACTTTCGTGCGCATGTGGGTGGAGCGCCTTGCCTCGGGTGAGTACACAGCGCTCCTTGCCCACGCGGGAAATAAGCTCGCCGGCTTCGTGGCCTTTAAGGGCCCCGTGGAGGAGGGCTATATCTGTGCCCTCTACATCTCGCCTCTCTTTTTCAGGAAGGGCGTGGGGCGCACTTTAATGGAGCTTTCCGCTCTTTTCTGCAGGGCCGAAGGGGGCATGAGACTGACGCTGAAGGTCGAACCGCTCAATTATGGTGCAATCTCCTTCTATCAGAGTTTGCAATTCAGGGCCCTCGCTGTAAAATCCTCGCACCTCATCGTTTTTCAAAAGGAGCTTTTACCATGCTGAAAGTAGGTATCGTCGGGATCTCCGGCCGTATGGGTCATGCCCTGTTTGAATGCTGCCAGGGCCTTGACGGCGTCAAGGTGGTGTGCGGTATTGACCGCAATACCGACAGCCTGCCCGCAGGCTGCTCCTGCGAGGTGGTGGACGCACCCGCGAAGTTAGGCGTTATCCCCGATCTCTTCATCGACTTCACGCGCCCTGAGTGTTCTTTAGAGGGGCTTGCCTTTGCCGTGAAGCATAAGGTGCGCTACGTGTTAGGCACCACCGGTTTTGACGAGGCCGGTAAGGAGGAGATCGCTAAGGCCGCCCGTGACATCCCCGTGGTCTTTGCATCCAATTTCTCGGTGGGCGTCAACGTCATCCTGAGTCTCATCGAAAAGACCGCCGCCGTCATGACCGACGCGGACATCGAGATCGTCGAGGCTCATCACCGCTACAAGGTCGACGCCCCTTCGGGCACCGCCCTCTCCATGGGCGAGGCTGCCGCCAGGGGCCGTAACGTGCGTCTTCAGGACGTGATGGTCGCAGGACGCAACGGCGTCACCGGCGAAAGGCAGTACGGCACCATCGGCTTCAGTTCCATCCGCGGCGGCGATATCGTGGGCATGCATAACGCCATGTTCTGCTGTGACGGTGAGCGCGTGGAAATCGCTCACCATGCCTCAAGCCGTGCCACCTTTGCCCGCGGCGCCATCCGTGCCGCGTTATGGCTTGCCGATAAGAAAGAAGGCCTTTACACCATGAGCGAGGTTCTGGGGCTTAATTAGGTTTAAGTCCCGGGGAGCCTAGGACAGCGTCTGTCCCTGACAGACTCGGGTAAAGACTGCACTGAGGGCTTAGGAACTGTCCGTGGGCTCCTTATGTCTGAGGACCGGGCGCACCGCAGGGGGCGGGACGACACATCTCCCGCGAACAGGGATGCCTGGTTTATGGCTCCTAAAGGAAAACCGGCCACATGCAGGGTTATGATCCGCGGGCAGTTAGCGGAAGCGACAGGAGCGGTGCGCAACGCATACCGGGAATAGTTATCCCTGATTTTGCGAAGCTGCGCGTATCCCCTGTCTGCGGTTTTTCTGAGTCTATGGAAAAAGGCTTGGCTGTATCGCGAAAATCACAGTATAACGGGATCTTTCCGGATAAGGAGTGATGAAAAGCATCCTGCCGCCGGACTTATGACGCATGTCCGGAAAGCATCACGTGTATCAGCACAGTCTGCGTCTGATGCGAAAGGCCGCAACAGGAGGAGCGCCCTTGATACGGGCGAAATTCTGCAGGGACAGGGGAGTTCGCGCCCTGCCGTATCCTGAGTATGAAATTCAGGCGCCAGACGCAGGAGAGCGCTCTGACGCGCGGCGGTTAAGATGCCTCAGGCAGAAGACATGGAAGAGGCTGCCGGAGCCTTGTAATGCGGTGCTTTAATACGCTAAAGCCCCCGTAACCTGGCTCAGAAAGCGGAGCACGGGGGCCTTTAAGGCTGAGGTCTCAGGCCTTACCTGCCTTCCGCAGGGGCGGGGGCCGGAGTCGGGGCGGGAGCGGGCTGCTGCACCACGGGCTTGTCACGGATATCCATGACGTTGACCTCCCAGATGTAGGGCAGCCCCTGGAGGCTGCTGTCCACGTTCCAGACGTTGGGATAGTGGGCAAAGTCGATGTAGACGCGCACCACGTCACCCTTCTTTAAGGTGGGGAACACCTGTGCGAAGGGATTGCCGGGCGCTAATCCATCCAGGGTGACCATGTCATCTAACATGTAGCTGTGCACGCGCAGATCGGGAGTTAAAAGCTTGGTCTCCAGCTGCACGGCCACGTCTGCGGTCACTGACGGAGCGTCCTTGGCGGCGCTCTTTAAGGGCAGGACGTAGAGACCGGGCGCTAATTCCTTAATCCCTTCATACTGGGCTACCTGAGCCAGGTAATCGCGGCCGACCTGAATGTTGGAGGCGACGATGGCCTGCTGATTGACGGGGTTAGCGTTGTAGGTACGGTTCTGATGGAAGGAGCAGATGAGCGACTCGCCGTTGACGTGCAGGGGCTTGCTCACGTCGCAGTATCCGCCGATGACGTCATTGATTTTCGCCTGCTCTTCCTTTTCGGGATTGGGCTCGTAGATTAAGGTGTCGCCCGGCATGCAGAAAGCGAGATTCTCCGAGTCACGCACAAAACAGGTCGCGGGCAGTCTGTCCTGCAGGAGGGAGATCTGCTTGTAGGCAGGAGCGTTAGCTGCAGGCGAGACGGCCCGGGCATTAGAGGCCGTGGAGTCATTACATCCGGCTAAAGCCACGGTCAGGGCGGCTAAAGCCAGAGCGTTACACTTAGTAAAGGTCATAAAAGCTTACCTTTAAAATAAAACCGAAACGATGAGCTGAGAGTAGCTTTAAAACGCGCCTATTATACGCCACGTGCCGTAAGGGTTGCATTACAGAACCTAAGAATGCGTAACTTTGAGAGGAGGATCCCTGAGTTAAGGGTAACAGCCCTCGGTTCTGAGAGGCCGGGCTTTAACTTATGCACCGCAATGGCGCTCACCGCGCCCTCCCCGGCTCTTAGCTCCGCTCTCTGTCAGCGCGTCAGTAAGTCCCATAAGTTCCCTGTATGTGCCGGAACCTTGCTGAAACGGCTTAAACAGGTTCCAGGCGGTGCTGAAGCTGTCCTTAAGCAAGGGCGGAGGCGATCTCTTCCTCGGTCAGGTTTTCGTCCCGCCGCGCCTTTTCAAGCAGGGTACCGGAAAGGCCCGTACTCTCCTTTATCTGCGCCTGGCTAAGACCGAGCTTAAACAGGTTCTGGGCGATGTCAAATCTGCTTTCCAGTACGCCTTCGGCTTTACATCTGGCTTCGACTCGGCTCAGTTCCTCGTTCAGGAGCATGGCATCCACGTATGCCTGCTCCTCAGGGTCATAAAAATACTCAGGCCATGGAAAGGATTTACGTGCCATATGCTGTCCTTAAGCCAGGGTGGCGGCAATCTCTTCCTCGGTCAGGGTTTCATCCCGCCGCGCTTTTTCAAGCAGGCTAGCGGAAAGGCCCGTGATATTCCTTATCTGCTCCTTGCTGATACCGAGCCTGAACATGCCTCTGGCATTGTTAAAGCTGTTTTCCAGCGTGCCTTTGGCTATGCCTCTGGCTTCGACCCGGCTCAGTTCCTCGTTCATGAGCATGGCATCCACGTATGCCTGCTCCTCAGGATCAGAAAAATACTCAGGCCATGTGAAGGATTTACGTGCCATATGCTGTCCTTAAGCCATGGCGGAGGCGATCTCTTCCTCCGTCAGGTTTTCGTCCCGCTGCGCTTTTTCAAGCAGGCTAGCGGAAAGGCCCGTACTCTCCTTGATCTGCGCCTTGCTGATACCGAGCTTAAACAGGTTCCGGGCGATGTCAAATCTGCTTTCCAGTACGCCTTCGGCTTTGACCTTACTTAAGGCTTCATTCATGAGCATGGCATCCACGCGGGCCTGCTCCTCGTGGTCAAAATAGCGTCTTAAATTGTCATAATCTGCTACAAAGTCCATTTCCATACTCTCCAGTTCGGCAAAAATCGGATCATCCTCAGTGTACTC
>DVOQ01000053.1 GCA_018713485.1 Candidatus Avisuccinivibrio pullicola | reverse complement strand
GGGGGCGACCAATAAGTCGCTCCCTTAATTTTAGGTTAACCATTAGAAAACAGAGCAGGGCTACCTGCTCTTTTTTTATTTTTGTCATCCGGATGGATTTTAAATTTCATGCCGGCCGGGAGAGTCCGTAATCCGGACTTTTAACCTCAAAAGGGTGTCATTTCCCCCGTTTTTTACCTTATGCCGCCATCATTTCACCCTCTCCGGTCATTTTTGACGCAATAATCCCCGCATACTTGCGTAAGTTGTGTGCCAGGGCCGCCAGTCCGAATTCAATGTGTACCTTTGGCAGTGACCGCAGCCTAAACCTCCTGAACCCGTGATTGAATTTGATGTCGCCGAAGACCGACTCGGGCTCTATGGGTCTTCTGCTCCGGTGTTCCAGTCCCCTCTCCGAGGTCAGCAGCTCCCTTGCCCTTGCCCGGTATTCATTTTTGGTGTGATTAACTTCCATGATGCGCTGCGGCCCCTTCCCCTTATAGCACATGCCGCGTGCGGGGCAGTGCTCACAGTTGCAGGCCTTATAAACTGACACCTGTGAGACGTAACCCAGACCGCTTACGCTCTTTTCGGTATGGCTGAAGTTAAGGCGCTGACCCTTGGGGCAGACGTAGAAGTCGCCGGCGGCGTTATAGAACATATTGTCCACCTTAAAGGCGCTGTTCTTAAAGGCCTTCTTCATTTCCTTATGGAACATGTTGTACTTGACGTAGGGGAGCATGCCGTTACCGAACATGAAATCATAGTTCTCCTCGCTCCCGTAGCCGGAGTCGGCGCAGATTTCACGGCTGTGAAATCCGTAGGTGTCATAGAAGGACTTAAGGTAGGGAATGAGAGTGGCGGTATCGCCGGGACGCTGGTAGATCCCGTAATGGGTGACGAACTGGTTTTCGGTGGAAATCTGGACGTTATAGGCGGGTTTGGTCTGGCCGTTAAGCATGGCGTCCTCTTTAAGACGCATGAAGGTGGCATCAGGATCGGTCTTGCTGTAGCTGTTGCGTTCACCCATGATTTCCAGCTTTGCAGCATAGTCACGCAGGCGGTCAGCATACTCTCCGTCCACCTTTTTAAGTTCCCTGCGCAGGGCCTTATCCTCCTCAGACTTTTCTTTTCCCTCCTTTTTCATCTCATCCATGCGTTCAAGGAGACGGCGGCCTCTCTCCGCGAAGTCCTCAGGCGTGTCGCCGGTATCTCCCTCAGAGGCCTCGCTGCCGGCAATCTCCTGAGCCCGCGCCAGAACCGCGGTGACTTTAGCCTTCAGCTTTTCCCTGTTCTTCTCCACGCTCTTCTTCCAGACAAAGGTGTACTTACTGGCGGCGGATTCGATTCTGGTGCCGTCAATGTACTGAACATCAGGAGATACCAGCCCCTCTCCGTTAAGCAGGGTCACCACCTCGGCGAAGATACCGTCAAAGACACCGTTGCCCGGTCGCCTGCTTCTGAAGAGGCTGATGGTCCTGAAGTCGGGGAAGCTCATGCCCGGGAGCCACATGAAGACCACGCTTTCCTTAAGCAGCCTTGCAATCTGACGTCCCGAATAGACATTGACGATATAGGCATAGACGATGACCTTGAGCATCATAAGAGGATCGTAACTGCTGGCACCGCCGCCCCTGTAGGTTGCCTCCAGCTCAGAAAGATCGAGACGGTCGATGACATCGCTGACGATGCGGCAGGGGTGACCTGGCTCAATGAGGTCATCAAGACAGGGAGGCAGAACCATGGCTTCGTGCTGCCGGTACTGTCTGAAGACGGGCTGGGGCATATTCACCTCCGGTAGTCTGCGCTGACTATGGGTGAATCATAGCAAAATTCGTTAAATTTTACAAGTAATTATATGAAATTAAAAGAAATCATTTTGCAAAAATATGATGTTTTGCAAATTTTACCGTTTTCCGGGCAAAAAATCGGGGGTGACCCTTTTTAGTCACCCCCTTTTTGCGTCTTCAGAATGCTACGTATCGGAAGCCTCTTATCTGTGTCCGTGGGCCGTGCTTCACTGAGTGTTCTCAGGCAGTTAAGCTCCTGCCGTGTCTAAGCCACAGCCTCTTCCTTAGCCAAAGCCCCGTTGCAGTACGCCAGGCTACAGTTCATTAAGACTCATCTTTACTAAAGGCCAGGGATCTCAAGGCGGTAACGGAACGTCTCCGTAAGAGCGGTATCATTGTCAGCGGAAGCCTCCGCGCCTGCACCTGAGAGCGTGCCGGTTTCACTGTCAGGACACCATCTCTCTGCGTGAGAGATGTCCTCGCGGTTTTCCTCAGGTCTTTCAGGACGATTGCAGTATGACATAGGATAAGTTTCCCTGAGGGTAGATTACAGCTAAGGCGTTGGTACCGTAAACGCCGCGGGGCACGTAACGCCTCGCCGCGGCGCTTTCACGCGGGTGTCATTTCAGCGTCACCACGTCATCGGCGTTGACGTTTAAAAGC
Source organism: Candidatus Avisuccinivibrio pullicola (assembly GCA_018713485.1). Lineage (GTDB taxonomy): Bacteria > Pseudomonadota > Gammaproteobacteria > Enterobacterales > Succinivibrionaceae > Avisuccinivibrio_A > Avisuccinivibrio_A pullicola. The sequence continues at coordinate 4,387 of DVOQ01000053.1, read as the reverse complement.
TGCGCTCCGCCGTCGGGGATAAGACGGGCGGAATGGGGATAGACCTCGGTGACGCGGTAAATGGCACCTGACTGCTGCGAGCTCTGATAAATCCTTCCCTGACGGTCGCTGACCTCGGAGAGGTGCTCCAGGGTGAAGCGCTGACCTTCCTTAACGCCGGAGCTCTGACCGATACTGATGATGAGAGCGTCTCCGCGCAGAGAGAGAATACGGGCGGAGGCGGGTTCGCACTGTAAGGTACTTAAGATGTCCTCGGTGGCGTAGGCGACAAGCTCCTGCAGGCGCTGACCGTAGGCGGAAGAGAGGAAGCGCTCGGAACGCAGATCGACAAAATCGCCCTGGTCATAGTCCCAGTCGCTCTCACCTGCGTAGGTGCGCCGGAGCAGGGCCACGCCGGTCATGGCGTTGAAGACGGAAAGGGTAAACTCGATGCGCCGCGTGGGTTTGTAAAGGAGCTTGTCCAGAACCGAGGAGCCGGCGTCGGAAAGGGCGATGGAGCGGATGGTGCCGGTGATGGCGTACTGCACGTTATCGCGCCGCGAGAGGGCCTCGAGGCTGCGCACTTCCTCGTAGGTAAGTGAGGCGTGGGAGTCGCGCAGGAAATTCAAGCGCTGTTCGGGGCGCAGGCTTAAGGTGTCACTGAGACCTAAACGGGAGTAGAGAAGATGGGAGATCTCGACGGTCATGTCCTCAAGGCCCGAGGCCCCCGCGTAGGTAAGATTGTCCTCAAAGCGGAAGGTTAAGGGCTGCACGGTCTTTTTCACCGCGCTTAAGGGGCATTTGACGAGGGTGTCATCGTCAATGAAGACCCGCACGCGCAGCTGCACGGAATTTAAGGTGCGCTGCTCTTCAAGGACGGTGGTGCGCTTTACCGGGTAGGCGGAATCAACCGCCACGGATTCGCCTTCCAGGGTGCCGTTGGCGTAATTCTGATAGATGCGCACGTTGGCCCCGGCCTCGAGAAGGGCGGCGCGCACGGCGTCGTCAATGGCCTCGCGGCGGGCCCTTTCCACGTCATTGTCGATGACGGCGGCCCGTCCCGTGGCGGTGTACCAGCCGGCCTCTGCGGGGAAACTCACCGACAGAACGCTCATGAAAAGAGCGGGGATCAAAGATCCCGCGCAGGGGTGCCTGAAGCCTGACAGGACTTTCACAGCCCCGGTAACATAACGCGTCATAAAACTCTGCATACACAACCTCGTCCGTAGCGTTTAAGAGGGTTTGGCACCTTTCTTGCAAAAATCGTGACAGATGCAAAATTGACGTCTGAAGGCGGCAAAAACTGAACCGTCTTCGATTATAAAGAAAAAAGAGGCTCAGGATGGACAGAAAAACGCCGCTTCATTTAGCACTCGCCATGGCCGTGGCGCTGTTGCTGTCAGGCTGCGCGGCAGAAACTGCCACGGACGGCAGAGTCTATAATCAGCGCGGCATGGAGATAAGCAGGATCGCCCACGAGATGGGGGAGGAGCTTTTCTCTAATCTCTATACGCGCAAGGCCCTGGAGCAGGGCTTTGCCAAGGAGCTGCGCCGCGGACGGAAAATTGACACTTTAGAGCTGCCCGAGGTGGCCGTGACTTCGTTCGTGGATACCGACACCTACGAGCACGCGGGACATTTAGGCCGGGTCCTGGGTGAGTTCTTCGTCCACGAGTTAAGCGATCATGGTCTCTCGGTCTATGAGTACAAGCTCACCGGCGCGATGGCGGTCAGTACCGACGGCGAATACATTTACTCGCGTGATTTCAGAAAGCTCTTAGGCGAGTCCTCCGTCTCCAATCTTTTAAGCGGCACCATCTCGCGCAACGAGGACGGCGTGGTGCTGGTAGCGCGCATCGTCGATCTGGAAACGCGTTTAGTGCAGGCCACGGCGACAGGCTTTATTCCCTACAGCCTTCTGCCTTACTGCTATCAGACTAAGGAAAAGCAGTGCAGCCTTAATGGTATCGAGGACTATCTCACTAAGGAGGATAAGGACGAGGCCGCCTACCGCGCCAGGGTCCTCGCTGACATCCGCAAAAACGGTTATAAGAATGTCTCCACAGAGTGGGCCACGGGAGAGGGCGCTGCGGTAAGCGCTCCTGCAGCGGACAGTTTTAACGCCGGCAGCGGTGATCCTGCCGTGGTGCGCGCCGTGACGGGGAAGGGCACGCTTCCTCCCGAGGGGAGCAATGTCCTGGAGCGTGCTCTGATGACGCAGGATCTCCATGACGAGGATCCCTATATCTACGAGGCCGGCGCATATCTGCAGGGAGGCAGGCTTTCCCGTGATATCGGCCGTCAGAGTCAGTACCTGCGCGTGGATAATTAAGGAGGGGGTATGAAAAGTTTAGTCATGGTGATGGGACTGATGCTGATTGCAGGCTGCGGCACCAACTTTCTGACCTCCACCACCATTTCCAAAAACCTTTACTACACCGATACCGGCGTCAACGAGCCTGAGGATTTTCCCGTGTTAAGGGCGACGGGCTACGCGGTGATCAGCCGCCAGAAGGGCCCCTCGGAGACCGAAAAGGAAATTCAGGCCCTCAGGGCCTCTAAGATCGAGGCCTACCGTGAGCTTGCCGAGCAGCTCTACGGGCTGAGGATTAAGGGCTCCACGGTGCTCGTGGACACCCGTGAAACGCGCGATGGCGTCACTACCGAAATTGACGCTATCGTGCAGGGAGCCCGCGTCATCCGTCAGTATCCCTTAAAGGATACCTATGTCACCGAGTTAGAGCTCGATTCGCAGATTGTCTATAACCTCTATCAGATGCGCGGCGCATTCTAAGGAGAGATTCATGTTAAGGAAATTTGAAAAGCGACCCATGGGCAGCGTCAAAATTCTGCCCCTTATCGACTATCTCACTGAGCAGAATCAGCTCCTTGACGCCATGGGCAAGATCCTCTTTAAGGAGCACGGCGCCCTTAAGGATCGCAACGCCGATCTCATCGACGCCTGCTCAAAGGAAAAGGCGGCGCTGTTATCGAAACTTAGCGGCAACGATCAGAAAATAAGACTCCATCCCGATAACGCCCGCTTAAAGAGCGACTACGCCCGCCATGTCGAGGTGCTACGCCTCAAGCTTACCGAGTGCAAGCGCCGTAACGAGGTCAATGGCAAGCTCATTTCCTTCTGCATGACCTCCAACCGCCGTCTGTCCGATCTGCTGATGCGCTCGCGCGATCGCTTCACGCGCAATCTCACCTATACCGGCGAGGGCCGAACCGTGGCCCGCGGACCCTCACGCCTGAGCGTCGAGGCGTAGGTTTACGCAATTTAAGTGAAATTTTTATGAAGCGGCGGAACTTTTCGTAACGGGGCAAGTCTCAGTTACAGCTAAAGCAAAAGCTTCTTCATTTTATCCCGTCCTGGGACACGGCAGCCGTTAAGGCGGCTGCCCCTCACTTTAAAATCCCCCCCTGCATTTTGAGAGTTATCCTCGGTTACGTATGCGCTCAGCCGATACGCCTTCTTTAAATACAGCGTATTTAATTAGCTAAGTTCCATACCCTGAAAGGTAAAGAGTATTTAAAGAAATGAGATTAGCGGGTAAATGCTCTTTATATAAACGGGCCGCGAAAACCGCGTAGCTTTAGCTGCGCGGATGAAGCGGCCCCGCCTTAATGATAAAGTTTCTCAGGTGGCAGAACACTGAGGCGAAAACGTGGTAGTGCAGGGCATTCTTTACTTCTCAGGAGCGCGCATGCCCGCAATGCTAATGACCCTTAAGGTCAGGCTGAAAGTCCGTAAGACGGCAGGTGAAAAGCTCCGCCGTGCCATGGGCTGTGCACGTTTTGTTCACAATTTCCTCCTCTCTGAGACAAAGTCTGACTATGAGGACTGGCCTGAGGAGAAGGGATCGCGTCTCATTTACGGTGAGGCGTTCTCTCCTGAGGAAGCTGAGGCTCTGTGTGTCCGTCCTGAAGCGGTAAGTAAATACTCTTTTAATTACCGTCTTAAGTATCTGAAAAAGCAGTATCCCTTCCCCGTCACTGACGCTCCGGCGCAGATTCTGCAGCAGGAATGCCAGCGGCTTGCCGGGGCCTGTAAGCGCTTCTTTGAGGGAAAGGGCGGGTATCCGCGCTTTAAGCGCAGTGGAGCGTCCGCCGAAAGCATCCGCTACCCGCAGTTTGTGCGCTTTGATTTAAAACGCCGCCAGCTCTTTCTGCCAAAACTCGGGTGGCTTAACCTCTTCAATAAGCAGCTGCCGCTTACCCCTGATGAGGCACAGGGCATTCACGCCGCCACCGTGGTGCGTGAGGGCGACAGGTTTTATGCCTGCCTTGAGTATGCCGTAAGCATACCTGACACCGGAAGCGCTGAGGAGCTCAGTCAGGACTGTGCAGGCATGGACCGCGGTGTGGTCATCCCCCTTCAGCTCAGTGACGGCACGCATTACGG
>DVOQ01000052.1 GCA_018713485.1 Candidatus Avisuccinivibrio pullicola | reverse complement strand
TTACGGACTCTCCCGGCCGGCATGAAATTTAAAATCCATCCGGATGACAAAAATAAAAAAAGAGCAGGTAGCCCTGCTCTGTTTTCTAATGGTTAACCTAAAATTAAGGGAGCGACTTATTGGTCGCCCCCATGAATGGCCTCCTGACATGTTGCGTTTTTCTTCTATTCTCTGTACAGTATTTGATATGAGAATAGACAGATCAATAAGGGAAAAACTCGATAATAACAATCATTCCGTATTCAGCCTAAATTACCATTTGATTCTGGTCATAAAATATCGGCGTAAAGTCATAACGGATGAAAGTTCCAATTTCCTAAAAGAGGTTTTTCTCCGCATCTGTCCGGACTATAAGATTGGTCTTAAAGAGTGGGGGCATGATAAGGATCATGTGCACATTTTGTTCAAAGCACAGCCTGATACCTCTTTATCACGGTTTATAAACATCTATAAAAGCGCTTCATCGCGTTTGGTTAAGAATAGGTTTCCTGAAATCAGACAGCTCTTGTGGAAAGAGAATTTTTGGTCAAAAAGTTATTGTCTGATCTCAGCGGGCGGAGCATCCTTAGAGGTGCTTAAGGAATATATCGAAAAACAGGGGATGGATTAAGCATCGTGGCACATGTTCCAGTCATTAAATGCCGGCAGTACAGGATCTATCCTGACTCTGCGCAGCAGGTCTTGATTTGGAAGACCTTTGGGTGCTGCCGCTGGATGTGGAACCATTTACTGGACGAACGCATACAATCCAACAAGGTGATGGGCGGAGACAGATTCAGGAACACAACTCCGGCGCACTTTAAAAAAGACCCTGAGAACAGTTTCTTAAAAGAAGTAGATTCGCTGGCTCTGGCTAATGAACAGCTAAATGTCAATCAGGCGTGCAGGAAGCTGTTTGCCAGTGGCAGGACGCCCAGATTCAGAGCTAAGGGGAGAGACAGACGCAGCTACACCACCAATGCAGTAAATAACAACATCAGCATCATCCGGGTCAGTGATACCGAAAACTATCTTAAGCTGCCGAAGCTGGGATTGGTGAAGATAATACTGCACCGCAGCATACCGGGCGGTGGGGTATTAAAGCATATCACCATCACAGAGCGGGCCAGCGGGAGGTTCTACGCATCTCTGACCTATGAAGTAATGCAGGAAGAAGTAAAGCCAGTAGCTGAGTTCAATAAGATTGAAAGCTTCGACTACAGCATGCCGAATTTGGCCGTATCAGCCTCTGGCAAATACGATGTTAAAGGTGAAGATATTCACTGGTACCGGCGGATGGAGCAGAAGCTTAAAAGGGAGCAGCGCAAGCTCTCACATATGGAGTATGGCTCCAGTCATTATTGGAAGCAAAGGCATCGCATCGGATCCCTCCATGAAAAAATCGCAAACCGGCGTAAGGACTGTCTGCATAAGCTGTCACGTGCGGTGGCAGACTGCTTCGACGCCGTGGTGGTAGAGGACATTGACCTGAGAGCCATGAGTCAGGCGCTTCACTTCGGCAAAAGCGTGATGGACAACGGCTTTGGGATGTTCAGGGTGTTTCTTGCCTATAAACTTAAGGAGCAGGGCAAGGTACTGGTAACGGTCAGCCGGAACTTCCCGAGCTCGCAGCGCTGCTCGGCATGTCATAACATAAATCCGGAAGTTAAGAACCTTTCTGTAAGAGAATGGATCTGTCCCGTATGTGGTGCAGTTCATGACCGCGATAAAAACGCGTGCGCGAATCTCAGGCAGGAAGGTATTGCAATGTTGAACCGCAGGGCCTGCGGGGATAGCTCGTTGATACTGGCACCGTCAGGTGTCTTGAGCGAGAAGAAGCCCCACCTTCTGTAAGGTGGGGAGTAGGTCACGAGCGTGGGTTTCTCCATGAGAGGGCAGATCAAAGGCCGAGGCGATGGGCTCAATGCCCACGCAGTAATTGCGCCCGTTCCACGGGAAATAGTCCCGTCCGCCGTTGCTCTGCCACGGGGCGTTATAGAAGATCTCAAAATCAGCGAAGCGTGCACGCTGAATACAGCCGCCCTGAAGGTTTAGCTCCAGCGTGTAGTGCCCGTCAGGTGAGGTTAAGCGCGGGGTCATAGGAAGCTCCTTTGTCTGTCACAGTTTCCCGTATTGTTGCAGAGAGGCAAAGAAATGCGCCTTAAAACGGTGCGTCAGGCGCGAAAGGGAGTATACTTTGACGCGCTTAAAACAGGCGGGGGTGTCTGTCCGTAAGGCCCTGAGGTATGTGGCTGTAGTGGCCGGCACTTTCGCTACTCCGTTTATCTTAATGAGGACCCGCAAGATGCGTCGTAGGCATCCCGGGTAATGAAGTATGTTAAAAATCACTCTTCCCAATGGCGCTGTCAAAGAGTTTGACGGTCCTGTTTCCATTATGCAGGTAGCCGAGAGCATCGGGGCCGGCTTAGCCCGTGCCTGCGTGGCCGGCCGCATTGATGGCGTGGCCCACGATGCCTGTGACATGGTCTCGCATGATGCGAAGGTGGAGATCATCACTCCCAAGGATGAGGCCGGTATCGAGATCATCCGCCACTCCTGCGCGCACCTTTTAGGTCACGCGATTAAGGAGCTGTGGCCCGAGACCAGGATGGCGATTGGCCCCGTGATCGACAACGGCTTTTACTATGACGTCGATCTCGAGCATAAGCTCACCCAGGAGGACCTGGAGGCCCTCGACAAGCGCATGCATGAGCTCGCCAGAACCGACTACGCCGTGGTGAAGGAAGTGGTGGACTGGCAGAAGGCCTGGGACGTGTTTGACTCCCGCAATGAGCCCTACAAGAAGCTCATTCTTGAGGAGAACATCGATAAGAACGATCATCCCGCTCTCTACCATCACCTTGAGTACACCGATATGTGCCGCGGCCCGCACGTCCCGCACATGTCCTTCTGTTCGCACTTTAAGCTAACCCACTTTGCCGGTGCCTACTGGAGAGGCGACTCCAAAAACAAGATGCTGCAGCGCATCTACGGTACAGCCTGGGCCACCAAGGAAGAACTTAACGCCTACTTAAAGAAGCGCGAGGAGGCCGCCAAGCGCGATCACCGCGTGTTAGGCAAGAAGCTTGATCTCTTCCACTTCCAGCAGGAAGCTCCCGGCCTTGTGTTCTGGCACAATGACGGCTGGACCATTTACCGCGAGATTGAGAACTTCATGCGCGGCATGCTCCACAAGTACCACTACATCGAGGTCAAGACCCCGCAGATCATGGATCGCGTGCTGTGGGAGAGATCCGGTCACTGGGACAAGTACGCCGAGAACATGTTCACGACCTCCTCGGAGAACCGTGATTACGCCATCAAGCCCATGAACTGCCCCGGCGCGATTCAGATCTTCAACAGCCGTACCCGCTCCTACCGCGATCTGCCCATCCGCATGGCCGAGTTCGGCAACTGCCACCGCAACGAGCCCTCCGGCTCCCTGCACGGCTTACTGCGCGTGCGCGGCTTCGAGCAGGACGACGCCCACATCTTCTGCACCGAAGAGCAGATCATGACCGAGGTCAGCGACTGCATCGCCATGGTCTATGACGTGTACAACAACTTCGGCTTTGACAAGGTGGACGTCAAGCTCTCCACCCGTCCTGAAAAGCGTATCGGCTCGGACGAGATCTGGGATAAGGCCGAGGAAGATCTGAAGATCGCCCTCGAGAAGAACCACCTTGAGTACAAGCTGCAGCCCGGTGAAGGTGCCTTCTACGGCCCCAAGATCGAGTTCACCTTACATGACTCCCTTGACCGCGAGTGGCAATGCGGCACCGTGCAGTTAGACTTCTCGCTGCCGGCCCGTCTTGATGCCCACTACATCGGCGAGGACAATCAGGAGCACACTCCGGTAATGATTCACCGCGCCATGTTAGGTTCCATCGAGCGCTTCTTAGGCGTCCTTACCGAGGAATTTGCCGGCTCCTTCCCGACCTGGCTCTCCCCGGTGCAGGCGGTGGTGATGAACATCACCGACCGTCAGGCCGATTACGCCAAACAGGTGGAGAAGACCTTAGATGAGGCAGGGATCCGCGTGCGCTCCGATCTGCGCAACGACAAGGTCGGCTTCAAGGTCCGCGAGCACACCTTAATGCACGTGCCCTACATGTTAGTGTGCGGTGAGCGCGAGGCCGAGAACGGCACCGTCGCGGTCAGAACCCGTAAGGGTAAGGACTTAGGCGTGATGAGCGTGGAAGACTTGATCAAGATGATCAAATCCGATATCATATCGCGCAGTCTTGTGCCCGCAGGGGACAGAGACGAGGCTTAACTGTGCCTTAACTGATTGTTACTGAATAAAGGAGCTTATCATTAATAACGCCAGGAAAACCGGTCGGGCTGCCCCCCGTAACCGCGTCAACGGAGACATCAGATGCCGCGAAGTGCGTCTTTTGGGTGAGGACAATGAACTCATCGGCGTCATGCCGACTGCCGAGGCTCTGAAAATGGCTGAAGAGGCCGGTGTCGATCTCGTGGAGATCAGCCCCAACGCTGAACCTCCGGTGTGCCGCCTCATTGAATATGGCAAGTTCCTTTACGAAAAGAGTAAGGATCAGAAAAAGAAGAAACAGAAGGTAGTCCAGGTCAAGGAAATCAAATTCCGCCCGGGCACCGACGAGGCTGACTATCAGGTGAAACTGCGCAACCTGGTACGTTTCCTCGAGGACGGCGACAAAGCCAAGGTGACGCTGCGCTTCCGCGGTCGCGAGATGGCGCATCAGCACCTGGGCCTCGACGTCTTAAAACGCGTGGAAAATGATCTGTGCGTTGAAAAAGGCATCGCCACGGTAGAGTCGGCTTCCCGCGTGGAAGGCCGTCAGGCTACCATGGTGTTAGCCCCTAAAAAGAAGCAGTAGACCCCGGGGTTACAAGTCCGAAAGGCTCCCGGCTCTCTTAACTTTAATGCGGAGTTATTTTTAAATGGCTGGAAAAGTCAAGGTCAAAATGAAGACCGACCGAGGCGTTGCCAAGCGCTTCAAGAAGACTGGCAGCGGTCACTACAAGTGCCGTCACCAGAACCTGCGTCACATCCTTACCAAGAAGACCCGTAAGCGCAAGCGCAGCCTGCGTAAGATGACTTACGTTCATACTTCTAACCTGCGCGCCATTATGCGCCAGCTGCCTTACGCCTAAGGAGGATTTGACAAATGGCTAGAGTTAAGCGCGGTGTTACCGCTCACGCCCGTCATAAGAAGGTCATGAAGGCCGCCCGTGGTTACTACGGTGCCCGTTCGCGCTGCTACCGCGTTGCCGTCCAGGCAGTCACCAAGGCCGGTCAGTACGCCTACCGCGATCGCCGTCAGAAGAAGCGTCAGTTCCGTCAGCTGTGGATTGTGCGTATCAACGCCGCCGCCCATCAGCACGATCTGAGCTACTCTCAGTTCATGCACGGTCTGAAGCTCGCCAACATCGAGATCGACCGCAAGATGTTAGCTGAGATCGCCGTGACCGATAAGGCCACCTTCAAGGACATTGCCGACAAGGCCAAGGCCGCTTTAGGCAAGTAATTTTCCATCCTTTAAGGATATATAAGAGGCTCCCATAACGGGGGCCTTTTTAATGCCTGCAGGGCGGGGATCCCTGAGCGCGGGTATGTATCCGCTAACTTTAATTCTCTTCATTAGCAGAAAAGCGGGGCTGAGGCTGAGGGCGGGACACAAAGAAAAGGGGCCCTGAGGGCCCCTGAGGCGGGGGACTGCCCCGCTCTCTTAGGTAATCTAGAGGCGGGATCTGCCGCCCTTGACCTGACGCAGGGTCTTGCCCACGTAGATCTGGCGGGGACGGCCGATACGCGATTCGGGCATCTCCTGCATCTCGGTCCAGTGCGCGATCCATCCCACGGTGCGGGCGAGGGCGAAGATGACGGTGAACATCGAGGTGGGGATACCGATGGCGTTTAAGATAATGCCCGAGTAGAAATCGACGTTGGGGTAGAGGTGGCGCTCGATGAAGTACTCATCGGAAAGGGCGATCCGCTCTAACTCCGTGGCGACGTCGAGGATGGGGTGATTTTCTATGTGGAGCTCGTTTAAGACCTCGTGGCAGGTTTCGCGCATCACCACGGCGCGCGGATCGTAGGCCTTGTAGACGCGGTGACCGAAGCCCGAGAGGCGGAAGGGATCGTTCTTGTCCTTGGCGCGGGCGATAAACTCGGGGATGCGGTCGGTGGTGCCGATCTGCTCTAACATCCTTAGGCAGGCCTCGTTGGCACCGCCATGGGCAGGGCCCCACAGGGAGGCGATACCGGCGGCGATACAGGCGTAGGGATTGGCACCCGAGGAGCCGGCAAGGCGCACCGAGGAGGTGGAGGCGTTCTGCTCGTGATCGGCGTGGAGGATGAAGATGCGGTCCATGGCACGGGCAATAACGGGATTGACCTCGTAGTCCTCGGAGGGCGTGGCGAACATCATGTGCAGGAAGTTCGCGGCATAGGAGAGCTTATTCTGCGGATAGATAAAGGGATGACCGATGGAGTACTTGTAGGCCATGGCCGCGAGGGTCGGGATCTTGGCGATGAGGCGGATGGCGGTCTTCTCGCGGTGCTCCGGGTCGTAAATATCGAGATTGTCGTGATAGAAGGCCGAGAGGGCACCGGCGATACCGCACATGATGGCCATGGGGTGCGAGTCACGGCGGAAAGCCTTAAAGAGCGAGGTGATCTGCTCGTGAATTAAGGTGTGGTGCTTGATCTCGTTCTCAAAGTGGGTGTACTGCTCCTTGTCAGGCAGCTCGCCCTTTAAGAGCAGGTAGCAGACCTTGAGGTAATTGGCCTTGGTGGCCAGCTGATCGATGGGATAGCCGCGGTAGAGCAGAATGCCCTTCGCCCCGTCAATGAAGGTGATACGGGAGCTGCAGGCGGCGGTGGACACGAAACCGGGGTCATAGGTGAAATAACCCTGTTTGCCGAGGGCGCGGATATCGATGACCTCAGGACCCATGGTGCCCCTGAGCACCGGCAGCTCGATGGGATCGTGGCCCGGAATGTTTAACGTGGCGTATTTAACCAGCTCTGGAGTATCGTCTTGCATTTTGCCCCCTTACTTAATCATGAGCTAACTATAACCTTTTTCATCTTACTTGCAAACGCCGCGCATGCCGTAAGGTACTGAGGAACGCTCAGGAGCGGGCTGAGGCGTTAAAAGTCTGATGGCAGATCTTTACTGTCTCAGAGCCTGAAACCTGCTCCGAAGCGCCTAAAATCAGGCTTTGAAGGCGTGCTCCTAAACTTAATTGTCCTTTTTAGAACACAGAAGAAGGTTCTTTTTCCGATCCCCGTCACACACTTAAACCTTTTTGCACTATAAAGGGGCGCTGAACTTAAATGGTGCACAGGGTGCCGCCGGTACGCGCGGCAGGGTAGAGGGCAGGGCGCTGCGCCTTGTCAGAGCGGACATTCTTTTCTATGATGAGGTCTTAAATTATCGCCGTACGCGGTTTTAGGAACAGAAAATGGAACAGCGCATTCTTTTAACCGAGTGCTCGGACGCCACGGGCCTTATCGCTAAGGTCACGGGGGTGTGCTTTAAGTACTCCTACAATATCGTGCATCAGGATCAGTTCGCCTCCGAGGATAAGCGCTTTTTTATGCGCACCGTGCTCGAAGGTGATTTTAACGCCGCGGGGGCGGGGAATTTTTTACAGGAAGTGAAGTCGCTTCTGCCCCCTGACGCCGTGGTGCGCCTCAATGACGGGCACCGCCGCCGTCTGGCGGTCCTCGTCACCAAGGAGGCCCATGTCTTAGGTGACATCCTCATCAAGGCCTACTCGGGGGCGCTTAACGCCGATATCGTGATGGTGGCGGGCAATTACGACACGCTCTCCGATCTCTCGCGCCGCTTTGACGTGCCCTTCCACTTAGTCTCGCACGAGGGCATTTCCCGTGAGGAGCAGGAAGAGCGCATGCTGCGCCTTTTAGATGACGTGAACGCCGATTACATCGTGCTCGCCAAATACATGCGCATTCTCTCCCCGCAGATGGTGGCGCATTTCCCCTTAGGAAAGCTCATCAACATCCATCACTCCTTCCTGCCGGCCTTCATCGGCGCCAGACCCTATCAGCAGGCCTATGATCGCGGCGTCAAGATCATCGGCGCTACGGCCCATTTCGTCACCGATAATTTAGACGAAGGTCCCATCATCGAGCAGGACGTCATCAAGGTCAATCACCGCTATACCGCCGAGACCATGGCCAAAGCGGGACGTGACGTGGAGCGCCTCGTGTTAATGCGCGCCCTGACCAAGGTGCTCGATGACAAGGTCTTTATCCACGGCAACAAGACGGTGGTGTTCTAAAGGGCCTTTAAGAAGAGTTAAGGTTAAGGACGCGGCGCAGCCGCCGTGTCCTGAGCGGGCTCTTAGGGGGCGAGACGGGCGATGTCCCAGCTGTCACTGCCCGTGCGCGTGTACATAAAACGGTCGTGCAGGCGGTTCTCGCGGCCCTGCCAGAATTCCACGGAATCAAAGGTGACGCGGAAGCCGCCCCAGAAAGTGGGCAGCGGCACCTCGCCTTTGGAGAACTTCTCCTTGAGCTCCATGAACTTCGACTCGAGGGCCGAGCGGGCGGAAATGCGCGAGGACTGATGGGAGGCCCACGCTCCGATCTGGCTGTCGCGGGGCCGGGAGTGGAAGTACTTGAGCACCTCGGGGAGAGAGAGCTTTTCAGCCGTGCCCGTGAAGATCACCTGACGCTCCAGGTAATACCAGGGAAAGAGCATCGAGACGCGGGGATTGTCCGCGATGTCATGGGCCTTACGGGAGCCTAAATTAGTGAAAAAGACGAGGCTGTTCTCGTCATAGTTTTTTAAAAGCACCATGCGCGAATGCGGCTGTCCTTCCTTATTGACCGTGGACACGACCACGCCGTTGGGATCGTAAAGTCCCGCGTCGAGGCATTCCTTAAGCCATTTTTCAAAGAGATCGATGGGTTTTTCCGTTAAATCTTCCTTATCGAGGCCCGCGAGGGTGTAGCTTCTTCTTAAATCGGCAACGTTGATATGCAGCATGTTGGTTCCTTTTTGCTCTTAGAGGGCGCAGAAGGCTCCTCTTACGGGACAGTGAGTGGCTTTTATGCGACTCTTCTCAAAGATCCGTGAAAAGTCCGTGCACGGAGTGCCACTTTGAGTTTATGATCCCGCATCGGATGCTAGACTATAGCACAATGCTCTTTCCGTGAGGCCGGCTGCATGAGTTAAGTGCACGGTGCCGTAGGCGGGACGCGCACAACTGTGTAATTAAGTAAGATTGTTTAGGTTTAAAAATGGCAAATTTCAAAACCGCTCTGGTCATCAACTGCGGCAGTACTTCCGTTAAGTTCGCGATCATCGATCCCAAGGACGGACACGTGTTCGTAAGCGGCCTCGCCGAGGCCTTAGGCCTTCCCGAAGCCGTGATTTCCTGGCGCTTTGGCGACGGTGACAAGGAAAAGGCCCCCATTCCCAAAGCCGATCACTCCGAGGCCCTTGATTACCTCGTGAAGAACATCTTAAAGCCCCATCCCGAGCTTTTAGAGTCCATCATCGCCTGCGGCCACCGCATCGTGCATGGCGGCGAGTATTACTCCGAGCCGACCTTAGTCGATGACACCGTCGTCGCCAATATCGAGAAGGTCATTCCCTTCGCCCCCTTACACAATCCGGCTCACCTCTTAGGTATCAGGGCTGCCCGTCAGTCCTTCCCCGACATCCCCCACGTGGTGGTTTTCGACACGGCCTTCCATCAGACCATGCCACCTGAGGCCTACCGCTTCGCCATCCCCGAGGAGTACTACAAGGAGCTGGGGATCCGCCGTTACGGCGCTCACGGCACCTCCCACATGTACTTAACGCAGCAGGTCGCAGAGTATTTGGGCAAGGACGTCTCTGAGACCAACGTCATCACCTGCCACTTAGGCGGCGGTGCCTCGGTCTGCGCCGTGAAGAACGGCAAGTGCATGGACACCTCCATGGGCTTAACCCCCTTAGACGGCCTCGTCATGGCCACCCGCACCGGCTCCATCGATCCTTCCGTGGTCTTCTTCCTCTGCGATCACGGCAAGACCCCCGAAGAGGTCAAGGAGATCTTCAACAAGCAGTCCGGCCTCCTCGCCCTGTCCGGCGTCTCCTCCGACATGCGCCCCATCTGCGAGGGCTATGAGAAGGGAGATGGGAAGTGCATCCTCGCCATGGATACCTTCTGCTATCGCCTGGCCAAGTTCATCGCCTCCTACTATGTCCCCTTAGGTCACGTGGACGCCATCGTCTTCTCGGGCGGTATCGGCGAGAACTGCTGGGAAGCCCGCAAGATCACCTGCGAGATGTTAAAGGAAAGCTTCGGCATCGTCCTCGACGAGGAGATTAACGAGAAGGCCCTGGCCCGTTTAGGCTTTGAGGGCGGCTTAATCTCCAAGCCCGAGTCCAGGGTCAAGGTCTTCATGATCCCCACTAACGAAGAGCTCGTCATCGCCCGCTCCGCTGTTAAGTTCGTGAAGTAGTCCTGACAAGACCGGTCAAAATAAGGTACCATGACGGTACCGTGAGGGGCCCCCGCGGGGGCCTCTTTCATTTTTTAAGATAAGAGAGCGTGCCGTGGACAGAGTAAGCGACGATAAGCATTCGACCATCCGTGAGGCAGCTGCCGGCAGTGAGGGTTCGCCCGTAACTGAGAAAGGCGCGGGCCCTGCAGCAGAGCAGGGCGCAAAGCGCGATCCCCATTATCCCATTATCCTGAGCGACACCGCCTCGCAGCGCGCTACGTCCTTTTTAAGGGGCTACAAACAGTTCTGGCCCTTCTTAAAGCCTTACTGGTGGCTAGGTGCGATCGGTATCGCCCTCACCATCCCCGTCGGGGCCCTCGACGCCGTCATCGCGTGGTTTTTAAAGCCCTTCATGGATCAGGTGATGATCGCGCAGCAGCAGTCCTTTGCCGACTACGTCCCCTTAGTCATCATCGGCTTTACCTTAGTGCAGGGCGTTTTCATCTATCTCTCCTCCTTAGTGAACGGCTACGTGGGCGGTAAGATCAATCTTTTAATCCGCACTCGGCTTTATGACAAGCTGCTCTCCTTTGAGACGCGCTTTTACGACGCCAACAATTCAGGTTCGGTCATTTTCCGCTTTTACAATGACGCCGAGCAGGCTTCCACGGGACTTATCTCCAATATCCGGCTCTTTTTGACCAAGTTCTTCTCCTCCGTCTCCTTAGTCTGCGTGCTCCTTTACAACTCCTGGGAGCTCTCCCTCGTGGCCTTAGGCGTGCTCGTGTTTCTCGTCATCCCCCTAAGGATCGTGCGCCGGCGCATCAAGAAGATCATCTCGCGTACCGTCACCGGCTCGACCTCGATCATCACCCTCTACAACGAGACCACTCAGGGATCGCGCGTCATCAAGGCCTATAACCTCAAGGAGCAGATGCGCTCTCTCTTCCGTGACCGTGCCGAGTTCCTCTTTAACACCGCGATAAAGCTGGTGCGCGACACCAACTGGCTTTCGCCTGTCATGCACTTCGTCTCCGCCATCGGCGTGGCCGGCGTCCTCTATTACGGCGTGCATCTCATTCTCTCTGGCACCATTACCTCGGGCTCCTTTGTCTCCTTCCTCGCGGCCCTCATCATGCTCTACACCCCGATTAAAACCATCGGCAACAATTACATCTCGGTGCAGCAGGCCCTCCTCGCTCTTGACCGTATCTATCAGCTTTTAGAGTCCGAGAGCTTCGAGGACGGCAAGGATGAGGACAAGGAGAGGCTTCAGGGCATTCACGAGAGCATCGAGTTTTGTGACGTTCATTTCTCCTACACCCCCGAGCGCGAGGTGTTAAAGGGCATTTCCTTTAAGGTCCATACCGGACAGAAGATCGCCCTCGTGGGCAATTCAGGCGGCGGCAAGACCACGGTCTGCTCCTTAATCCCCCGCCTCTACGAGGCCGACGCCGGAGAGATCCTCATTGACGGGCGCGATATCCGTGACTTCACCCTGGAGTCGCTGCGCGCGCAGATCGCCATGGTCTTCCAGGAATCCTTCCTCTTCCAGGGCACCATCCGCCACAACATCACCTGCGCCAAACCCGACGCCACCGAAGAGGAGATCGCTCTGGCCTTACAGAGCGCTTATTTAGACGAGTTTGTCGCTTCCCTCCCCCACGGTCTTGACACCGAGATAGGCGAGAGGGGCGTCTCGCTCTCGGGCGGTCAGAAGCAGCGCCTGTCCATCGCCAGGGCCCTGATCCGCAACGCTCCCCTGGTCATCCTTGACGAGGCCACCTCGGCTCTGGATAACAAATCCGAGAAGGTGGTGCAGAAGGCTCTGGACCGTCTCATGGAAGGGCGTACCACCATCGTCATCGCCCACCGCCTCTCCACCATCCGCGACGCAGATCTCATACTCGTGGTCAATGACGGCGAGATCGTCGAGCGCGGCTCTCACGAGGAGCTGTTAGCCCGCGAAGGCGCTTATGCCGCACTCTATAAGTCGCAGTTCAAATCCAAAGAGGACGAGGAGAAAGCCGAGGCGGTGGAGGAAAGCGTAACCCTGAAAGCCTGACGCGAAGGCGGGCTTTGCGGCCTGAGTTTAATCTGGGGAATGGGGATGGGCTCAGGCTGTCTGCCAGGTCTCTACTTGTTTTTGCCCTGTCTTTACCGCATCTTTACGTAAGCGGGCGCGGCTTTTGACGCCCGGGTACGTGAAATTTTGGCTTAAGTGGCGTAAAATAAGCCAATTTTTTTACTTACGGCTTTGCAGTAAAGAGGTGTCGGGATGGCTTCAGCATACGGCGAAGGTTCCTTTCCTTTATTAAAAGAACGCATTTTGAAGGACGGTATCTGCCTTAAGGGCGGCGTGCTCAAGGTGGACAGCTTCATCAATCATCAGATCGATCCTTCCCTGTTGAAGGCCATGAGCGTGGAGTTCGTGCGCCGTTTCGCGGACGTTGAGATTGACAAGGTGCTCACCATCGAGTCCAGCGGTATCGCTCCGGCCGTGGTCGTGGGCATGCTCCTTGATGTCCCCGTGGTCTTTGCCAAGAAGAAAAAGCCCTCCACCATGGACAATATGCTCGTAACCTCCGTTTATTCCTTCACCAAAAACACCACTTACGACGTGTGCGTGAGCCGCGATTTCCTGCGTCCCGGGGAAAAGGTGCTCTTCATTGACGATTTCCTCGCTAACGGCAATGCTGCCAAGGGCATGATCGATTTATTAAATCAGGCCGGTTCCACCCTCGTGGGCATGGGCTTTTTAATTGAAAAGTCCTTCCAGGAAGGCGGCGCTTACCTCAGACAGTCCGGAGTGCGCGTGGAGTCGCTGGCACTTATCGACAGCCTCGACAACTGCTCCATCACCATCCGCTAACTAAACTTAACTCATACCCATGGAAAATAATAATCACGTTAAGACCGCCGAGGAGGCGGCCTCCTCGGAGCTTATCTACGGCCTTGAGGATCGCCCCCCGTTCCGCGACGCCTTTTTTGCCGCCCTGCAGCATCTTTTAGCCATCTTCGTGGCCATCATCACGCCTCCGCTCATCATTGCGGGCGCGTTAAAGCTCGATCTTGCCACCACCTCCTTTTTAGTGTCGATGGCGCTGTTTGCCTCGGGCATTTCCACCTTCATTCAGTGTAAGCGCGTAGGGCCCGTGGGCTGCGGCCTCCTGTGCATTCAGGGTACGTCCTTTTCCTTCATCTCCCCCATCATCAGCGCCGGACTTACGGGCGGCCTCAGCTCTATCTTCGGTGCCGTCATGGCCGGCTCCTTTGTGGAAATGGGCATTTCGCGCGTCCTGAAGTACACGCGCCGTATCATCACTCCCCTGGTTTCGGGTATCGTGGTGACCCTCATCGGCATGTCCTTAATCAAGGTGGGGATCATTTCCTGCGGCGGCGGTTTCGGGGCCATGGAGAACGGCACTTTCGGCTCCCTGCAGAATTTAGGTATTGCCGCCCTGGTGCTCGTCTCGATCCTCTTCTTTAACAGAAGCTCTAACCGCTACCTGCGCATGAGCTCCATCGTTATCGGCCTTGCCATCGGCTACGCGGTGTCCTTTGCCTTAGGCATGGTCGATTTCTCGAAGATTGAGAGCTACGGCGGCTTTAACGTCCCGCTGCCCTTTAAGTACGGCGTGAGTTTCGATCCGGCCGCCATCATCGGTCTCGGTATCGTTTACCTCATCACCGCCATCGAGGCTTACGGCGACATCACCGCCAATTCGCTCATTTCAGGTGAACCCGTCACGGGCGAGAAGTTCGTAAAGCGCGCCTCGGGCGGTATCCTCGCCGATGGCTTTAACTCCTTTGTCGCGGGTGTCCTCAACTCCTTCCCCAACTCGATCTTCGCCCAGAACAACGGCATGATCCAGTTAACCGGTGTCGCCTCCCGCTACGTGGGCTATTTCATTGCGGTGTTCCTGCTGCTGCTCGGCCTTTTCCCCGCCGTGGGCCTGGTCTTCTCCCTGATGCCCGATCCCGTGTTAGGCGGTGCCACGCTGCTCATGTTCGGAACCGTGGCCGCGGCCGGTATCCGCATCATCGCCTCGCAGCCCTTAAACCGCAAGGCCATCCTCGTCATGGCCATGTCCTTCTCCATCGGCCTTTCCGTGGAGATGGTGCCGGACATCCTCTCCAAAATGCCCGATCTCATCCGCGGTATCTTCGCCTCCGGCATTACCGCAGGCGGCATTACCGCCATCGTGGCTAACTTCCTGATCCGCATCAGGGAATAGCTGTCAGGGGGCAGATCTCTGCCCCCGTCCTTCATTCCGTTAAAAGAGAGTCGCTCCTGTCCTTACATAACTCTTTTAACTGCCGCAGAGCTTTCCCGTAAACAGGGCTGACTCCCCCGGGAGATCTGACGAGACCCCTGAGGCCCGGGGCTTTTCAGGAACCTGCAAAGACCGCGCGGCTAACAACCGCGTCTCCCCAGAGGTTCACGGTTTACCGGTACTAAGGCCACGGATAAGCTCAAGCTGCGTCAGATCGTAAACGGTTCTGCAGAAAGTCTCAATCACGGCGTCAGCGGAAGCCTTATTCGCAAAATGCTCGAGCCTGAATTTCTGGAAGACGGCGATCTCCCCCTCAGCGAAACTGCCAAAGGTCCTCACCTTCTGATTCGCGCTGCGATCACGGGTAAACATTTCATCAAGGAAGTCAGTCTCTGCATTCCCTGGCAGTGTCATCCATAAGGCGCAGTCTCTGTCCTGTCTGCAGATATCCATATAGAAGGCAAGCCACGAGCCGGATTCACTTGCCGGGTCGAAGGCGGCAGGCTGCGGGCAGTCATAGAGATCCACAGCGCCGGGGCGCTCGTAAAAATCCTCCGTGTAGCTGCCGTCATCGAGAAGCTGAATGAGTGAGAACCATGCTTTGTAGGGATGAGCGCTGAAGGTCCTTTCTCCCATGTAATACTCAAAACAGTAGCCCGGCAGAAAATCCCACGCCCATGTCCCCGGACGCAGCTTGTACTCATTCCTCACGGGTTCACTGTACTTGGGCCAGCTCTGCATGCTCTCCTTAAAGGAAAGACGGTTTTTCACGTACAGGGCGATATTCAGCATGGACTGCTGAAACTCAAAGTAAAGACGCAGCGCCTGTCTCAGTTTCAAAAGGCTTTCATCAGTCGTGATAGCTGTTTCTGTCATTAAAGTACTCCTTACCAGGCTAACACGTGAGCCCAGTTATCAAAATGCATCCGATCAGGGTTAAAGCCACTGAACCTGGCTAAAGACTTAAGCGAGGGGTTAAAGGAGTTAATCCGCATTTCTCTGAAATACTGTTCAGCACCGCTTAAGTCCACGGGGAGCAGCGGTCCGAGGCTATCGAGGAACCGCGGCCCGAAAAAGCCAAAGGCCCGCAGGGCCTGAAGGAGCAGCCTGAGGGTGCGCTGCGCAGCCGCAGTATCTCCGCAGGAAGCTGCCACGGGGCTTTCCAGAAGTTCAGAGACAGCGATAGACAGTTTAAACCAGTCGATTTTCAGCACCGCGATCCCTTCTAAGCGGGTTTCCTGAGCATCAGTATTACCGTCCATAGCTATAAGACAGGCAGGTTCTGAGAGCAGTTTTTCATTGCGGCAGGCTCTAATTTCTTTTTTCCACTGCTCCTCGGACTGGACAGTACCGTATTTGGCCTCCACGATGAGGGTGCAGCGCCCGAATTTAAGATACACGTCCGGCTCTACAAAGCGCGTATTGCCGGTTCCTTCATGATTCCAGTGCGGCCAGAAGGCATAGTCCTGAAGCGCTCCGCCATCCGGGGGCAGCTGTCCGTCCGTGGCGCGCCTTAAGATTTCCCACAGAACCGGATCGGGCAGCAGCACCAGCAGGCCAAATACTGAGGAGGTGAGCGTGTCCTCCTCGTGCTTTGCCTTACTTTTACCGTGAAGAACAGCCTGCAGCATAAAACTCCTTACCCTGTAAAGAAAAACCCGCGCGGGGCGGGTTTTCTAAAGCGTTTCCTGCCTATTCACGCGCGGCGTTGTTTATCACCACCGTGGTGCGGGCCGGAAGCGTCAGGGTCTTGCCTGCCGTCAGCTCGGCGATGCATTTCTTCTCGTACTCCTCGGAGGTGGAGGTGAGACCGTAGGCACAGACTTTAAGATCCTCGCGCGAGAGGAGCTCGTAAAGGGCCTCGAGGCCCTCGCCGTGATCGGTGCGGCGCACGTTGCGCCCCGAAAGCGGGATGAGCAGGCTCTCTCCCGTGTCGGCGCTTAAGTCCTTGTCCTGACCGTCGGTGGGCAGGTACATGGCCGCAAGGAGAGGCAGAAGCATGGAGCCCTGCTCCAGTTTCACGGCCTGACGCGAGGCGTTGACGAGCACAAGGGAGAAGCGGTTGTTGTACAGGCGCACGAAGCCAAAGTAGGCGCCGCCGGCGCAGATAAAGCACTGTGAGCCTAAGGTCAGGGCCTCGTTGGAGCGGCGCAGGGCGGCAAGCTCGGTTATAAGGCTCTGCAGCTGTGCGGAATAGGGGGTGACGTGGTGATCCTTCATGGCGAGGAAGGGCAGGGGACTCGTGCCGTGCAGGTCGTTCTGCGTGATGGCGTCACCTAATTCATCGCCCTGATAGATGCAGGGAATGCCGCGCCACGTAAAGAGCACGGCGAGGGCGGCCTGATAGAGGGCCTTGTCACCGCCGATGATGCTGAAGAAACGTGGCAGCTCGGGGGTGTCGAGCTCATTGACAAGACAGAGCTTGACCTGCTGCGAGGTGCCCACGGAGTAGTTCTCGCAGGTGCGTCTTAAGTCCTCGCCCGTATAGGGGGTGGGATCGCCGGTTAAATTTACGCCGCCGAAGAAGGCGCGGATGGGGCTTAGAAAGCCCGTGTAATTGATGGCACCGTCGAGGTTGTTCTCGCTGTTGAGGGCATAGCGGGCGTCGGAGCGGAAGTCACCTAACATTAAGGTGTCCTCGCGCACCGCGCGGGCCTCGTGGGTGAGCTGCTTTAAGCGGCGCACGTTGTTCTCGGAGGTGCCGTGATCGCCTAACTGCGAGGCGGAGTCTAAACACCAGCCGTCAATGCCGTAGGGAACGCGCAGGTATTTCTTAATCACGGAATTGTGACCGTTGTAGATGGCGTGACGGGCGGATTTTGAGGCGTAGTTGAGCTTGGGACGCTCGCCTTTGCCGCCTGAATAGACGGCGTCGTCATTCATCCTGAAGGTATAGTGATCGCGGGAGGGAGAATCCTCGTGATGGAGGGCGCCCTTGCCGGTGCGCTCCTGACGGTCAAACCACGGATGATTGTCGCCCGTATAGTTAAGGGGCGCGTTAAGAATGAGACGCATCTCATAGCCGAAGGTACGGGCTCTGAGGCGCTTTAAGGCACCGTTGCCGCCTAGATGCGCGTCCACCACGTCATAGTCCTCGGCCTCGTACTTTAAGGGGGACCCGGACTTGAAGACGGGGGTGAGATAGAGACCGTCACAGCCCAGGCTCCGGATATAGGGCAGCATGTCCACGATACCGTCGAGATCGCCGCCGCAGTGTACCGCGTTTAAGTCCTTGTATTCAAAAGCGCGGTCATGGATGGGGGCGTCGGCCTTGAAGCGCTGCGCGTCGATGGTGAAATAGCCCTTCGAGGAGGCAAAGCGATCGGGCAGCACCTGATAGAGCACCAGATCCTCCGTCCATGCAGGGTGGGCGGAGTTGAGCTCAAAGGCAAAGCAGTGCTGCAGAAGCGGGCACTCGCGGGACATGCCTAAGGAGGAATACCACACCACGTCGCAGATCTGCCCCGACTCCTTATCAAGGAGGCTGATTTTAAAGCTGTAGCGCTGCACGCTGGCGCCCTCATCGAGTGGCACCTGGGCTACAAAGCGGTGAATGCCGGCGCGCGAACCCGTGTAGAGCATGTCCACGCGCACCGGTTCATTGAGCGGGAAGGCCACTAACTGCGCTTTAAGGCGCGCGGGGGAAGCACCGCGCACGAAGAGCACGGTGACTTTGTGATTGTTGCCGGGGGCCGTGCAGGTGTGAAAGCACTGAAACGGCAGGCAGTTGCGCGGTGAGGAGGTATTCTGTCGCATGGTATCGGCCTTTATTTCAAATGGGCTAATGTCCTCTGCATTAAGGCGAGGATCTGTGCCGCGCCGCGGCTGTCCAGACGCTCGTCGGGTGAATGCGGATAAGCTATCGTAGCACCAATGGAAATGAGTTGCAGTGACGCAGGGCCTTTTTCGACAAAGAAGCCGCATTCAAGACCCGCGTGCAGCACCGTGACGGTGAGAGGCGTGCCGGTGATCTCCTGCCAGTGCTGCTTTAAGGTGCGGATGAGCGCGTTGTCCGAGGGCGAGAGCCACGCTCCGTGAGGGGGCGTGCAGGTAAAGCTTAACTTATCCCCAATGGCCCTGCAGACCGCGTTATCCGTCTGCAGCGCCACGAGGCGGGGCAGGCTGTCTTTATCAAGAGAGCGCGGCATGAGGGTTAAGTGCACCTCATCCTTAACCGTGCTGATGAGACCCAGATTGCAGCTGTCCTGCACGATGGAGGCGTCAACCGCGGAATAGGCCAGCGCCCCCAGGGAGAAAGAATCCACGAGCGCGGTCAGTTCCTCTAAGGAGGCGGAGCTCATGCCCTTTAAGGGGACTTTGGCCTCGGTGATTTCAAGGCGCATGCCGGGATCCTGTTCCTGATGGGCCGCGCGTACCTTTTCAAAGGCAAGGAGCAGATCCTGCTTGAAAGCGTTCGCCTTTAAGGTATCCACCACCACGGTGGCGGTGGCGGAGGCGGGAATGGAATTGACTGCCTGGCCGCCTGTAAAGCTTATGAGACTGAGCTCATAGCGCGCAGTGAGGGACTTAAGGAGCGCGGAGAGCTCCACGATGGCGTTGGCGTGGCCGCGGTGAATGTCGGTGCCGCTGTGACCGCCCTTAAGCCCGGTAAGATGCAGCTTCAGGGCGCGGGCCCCCAGGGGCAGCTCTTCAAAGGCGGGGCGGTAGGTCATGTGGATGTCGCACGATCCGGCGCAGCCCACGAAGATAAGTCCCGTGTCCTCGGAGTCGAGGTTGATGAGATAGTCGCCCTGAAGCCACCTGGGATCAAGGCCCATGGCTCCTTTCATGGTGGTCTCCTCCTCGACGGTGAAGATGCAGGTTAAAGGACCGTGCTGCAGGCTCTCATCCTCAAGGAGGGCTAACATGGTGGCGATGCCGATCCCGTCGTCGGCACCTAAGGTGGTGCCCTGCGCGGTCACCGTGCCGTCCTCATGCAGGACAGGGTGAATGGGATCCCTTAAGAAATCGTGCCTAACGCCGGGGGCCGCCACCGGCACCATGTCCATATGCGCCTGCAGAATGACGCGCGGGCTCTTCCCGTAGCCCTCACTGGCGTCCTTTAAGATGATGACGTTGCCGCACGCTTCGCGATGGGCCTCAAGCTGATGCTCTCTGGCGAAATCAAGTAAATACTCCGCCACGGCCTCCTCATGTCCGGAGGGGTGGGGCAGGGCACAGATCTTTTCAAAATGCTGCCATAAGGGGGCGGGGGTAAGCGTGCTTAAATCCATGTTAGTCAATCCTTGCGGTAAATCATCTCTGACGTTGCGGCCCATTATAGGACGGGCGCTTTTAGCGGTCAAAACGGGCACGGGCACGTCCTTAATTTTCCGTGAAGAAAAATTCGTGTTGAAGATTGAAAAAGCGTCATATTTCAACTATCTTTAATACATTGACACAGATAAAGGAGCAGGTGCATGATGCGTTTTCTGCGTGCTACGGCGTTGCGGTGGCGGATGGGCCTTGCCGTGCTGTGTCTTACGCTCGTCACTCTTATCTCCTCCTGTACCCCCTACCGTGAGGACTATTTCGGCACGTGGGTGGGCCTTGACGAATATCCCGCCAATTTCGTCGTCTACGAATACTTCATCTCCGACTCGGGCAATGACAGCACCTGTTCGGTGAAGGTGATCCGCCGCTCCTACGAACTCAACGAAGACCGCACCGCGGTGGTGTGGACCGAATCCCTGCCCCATTATTTCCCCGGCGTCTATTCAGACGACGGTACGGTGCGCACCGCCTTTGGTGTCTTAAGCTATGAGATCTCTTCGGGCAATCTCGTCTATAACGGGATCCGCTTCACCAAAAAGGCCCGCAACACCGAGATTAAGCTGCAGCAGGTGGCCCGATCTCAGGCAGCCCGCGTCTTCCCCGATCTGCCCATTGAGGATTAGTTTCCGTGCGCATCCGCCGCATCCGCGTGCAGAAACGGCGCTTTCTTGCACTTCTCCTTGTGGGGGATGAAGATGAGCGCATGGTAGAGCGCTATCTTGACCGCGGCTCGCTCTACGTCCTCTATAAGGCAGGCAGGCCCTGTGCCGTGGCGGTGGTGACGGACGAGGGGGAGGGGGTTCTTGAGCTTAAAAACCTCGCCGTGGCCCCTGCCCTGCAGAGGCACGGTCTGGGACGCTTTCTCATAGGCTTTTTAGAGAGGCGCTATCGCGGAAGCTTTCACACGCTCCTTGCCGGTACGGGAGAGTCTGAGGCCACCTTAGGTTTCTACCGCCGTTTAGGCTTTGTTTACTCACACCGCGTGCAGGACTTTTTCACCTTAAACTATCCGCATCCCATCGTGGAGGGCGGCACGGTGCTTAGAGATATGGTGTATCTCAAAAAAAGCCTGATATGCAAAACCCCGCGCAGGCGGGGTTTTCAGCGTTCCGTTCCTTAATTACTCCTCTTTTTTCACGGGCTCGTCTAAATAGCCGTGATTGAGCACGATGAGATCGGCGTCGATATAGTCCACGATCTCCTCGCAGGTATTGCCAACCAGCGCGGCGGCCATGCCCTGACGGCCGGCCGAGCCGATGAAGACCACCTCGGGCTTCAGGCTCTTGCACAGGGCGGGGATGACGTCATCGGGCAGTCCCTCGGCGATGTGGCAGCGCTCTGCGGGCACGTTATGGACGGCGGCGAACTCTAAAAGGCGCTTCTTATGCTCCTTTAAGATGTTCTCGGCGTAAATCTCGGGGGCGTAATTGGGCACCTCGAGCATGATGGCCGGCAGTACCACGGGAGCGGAGTTGACGAGATGGATGGTGCCGCCCGTGATGGTAGCGAGGAGCTGCGCTTCACGGAGCAGGGAGACATTGTAGCGGCGCTTGTCCTCGGAGGTGAAGTCCACGGCCACGACGATGGGCCGGCCCGGCGTCCACTCATGCTCCTTGGCGATGATGACGGGAATGCGGGCATTGCGCAGCACGTACCAGTCGATGGGCGTGAAGATGATGGAATCAAGAATGCCGTGGTGATTGGCTCCCTTGATGAGCACGTCGTAGGAACCGGAGTTCATCTCATCGACGATCCCCTCGCCTAATTCGCGTGTCCACAGCACCTTGGGACGGATATTGACCGTGGCGTCCTTTTTATACTCGTTAATGGTCTTTTCCACGGTGGCGATATGCTGTGCCGTGACCTCCTCGCGGGAAGTGTCATAGCTCTTGGTGACTAAGTGAATGTCCTGGGAATAATCGTAAACGAGGCGCAGTACCGTGATGTTGACCTTGCTGTTGTACCTGGCAAAGTCGAGGGCACGCTCCAGGGCTACCTGCTTGTCGCGCTTGGGCTCGTAGACGACCAGGATATTGGTATATTTACGCATAACTACCCCCTTTGTCTGAGTATCCTGAGTCTCATTTTAGTATGCTTTTCCGTTGATTTTTAAACCTTTTTGGTGACGGGGGCCACAAAATGAGCACGCGGGAAAAAGAGGGGGACGCCCGGGGGCGTCTTTCCCTGCGCCCTACATGCGGATGTGACGGGGTCTAATCCCCAGCAGGAGGCACAGCGCGCCGTAGATAAGCGCCCCGAGGCCGATAAAGAGCGCTAAATAGAGAATGGCAGGCAGGGTCTCCATGCTCACCCACTCCCCGGGCGTAAAGCTCACATAGCGCACCGTGGCGCACATCACGCCTCCGGCCACCAGGGTCTTTATGAAAAAGAGAAGGGTGTTTCTGCCCGGGGTATAGATCTTTCTTTTGTGCAGAAGATAGATAAGCTGCCCCACGTTGACATAGGCGGCGAGGGCCGTGGAGAGGGCCAGACCCACGTAGCCTAAGGGCCACACGAGGAGGAGATTGAAGAGGATATTGGCGATGATCGCCACCAGAGCGCAGCGCACCGGGGTTTTGGTGTCCTGCAGCGCCGCGAAGCCCTGAATAAGCACGCGCACCAGCATGATGGCGGTAAGTCCCGACACCGAGGCTAACAGCGAGGCGGAGGCAAAGGAAACGTGCTCGGCGGTAAAGGCTCCGCGCATGAAGATGACGCGCAGGATACTCTCGCGCAGCGCCACCATGCCAAGGGCCGAGGGAATGCCTAAAAGGAGCACTAATCTTACGCCCCAGTCGAGGGTCTGCTGATATTTCTCCGGGTTCTCCTTTATGGAAAGGCGCGAGAGCGCAGGCAGGATCACCGTCGAAATGGCCACCGCGAAAATGCCGATGGGAAACTCCAGCAGCCGGTCGGAATAGTAAAGATAGGAGATGGCTCCCGTGGCGAGGAAGGAGGCGAGCACCGTGTTGACGAGCAGGTTTAACTGCGCCGCCGAGGTACCGAGGATCCCCGGCAGCATCAGACGCCGGATTTGAGCGACCCCGGGATGGCGCCACGCAAGGCGCGGCAGGGTCAGGAGTTTTAGCCTCATAAGCGCGGGCAGCACGAACAGAAGCTGCGCCACCCCGCCTGCCACCATGCCCATGGCCAGCACGGCGTTGGGATCGTCACAGCGCGGGGCGATACAGAGCGCCGTCACGATCATCACCACGTTGAGAATGCAGGGCGTTACCGCGGGAATGGCGAATTTGCCGAAAACGTTGAGCACCGCTGCGCAGAGGGCGGTTAAGGTGATGAAGAAGAGATAGGGAAAGGTGATCTGCAGCAGGCAGGAGGCCTCGAGGAATTTTTCCCCGTCAGGTTCACCCGCCGCGTAAGCCTGATACCAGCCCAGTCCAAAGAGCGCCGTCACCACGGGGGAGGCCACCATACCCACGGCGCAGATCACGAGCACCACCGCCCCGAGCGTGCCCGCTGTCGCCCCGATGAGATCCTTAAGCTCCCCTGCAGCGCCCTTTTCGCGCGTTTTGCTTAATACCGGCACGAAGGCCTGCGAGAAGGCACCCTCGGCAAAGAGGCGGCGCAGGAAATTGGGAATGCGGTTGGCAAAGAAGAACACGTCCGCCATCAGGCCGGCACCCAGGAGCGAGGCGATCGCCATGTCGCGCACCATGCCTAAAATGCGCGATAGAAAGGTCATCGCCGCGGTGACGGTACCGGCGCGCAGTAAGCGGGCGGGCGCCTTCACCGGAGAGGGCGTCTCTTTTACCTGAGAGTCTGACGGCGTTTCCTTAACGGTACTCTGAGCTTCAGGGGTGGAAGTTACGTCCTGATTTTCAGGAGCCGGAGCGCTCTCCCCCGTATAGGGCGGGCGCGGATTTTCTTCATGGGGGTGAGGTTTTCTGGGCTGCATCTTTCTGTCTTCACATAAAACGCCGCCATTGTAGCAAATCGGGCCCCGGGTGGCGGCGCTCTCCTCTGCTTAAAATACTTTCAGTTCTGTAAAATAACTCCATAAAGAAGCGCGGCGTGAAAACCGTTCTCTCCCGCTGTGGGGAAAAACGTGGAAAAGCTTAAAAACGGTGGGTAAAAGGGCATATCTATGCGCCCCGCGCGCCGTGGACAAGAAATTTACGAAAACGCTTGCATTTTAAAAAACACTTAGTGATCAGTAAGTTATTTGGCGCGGGTTTTTAAGTTTTCAGCAAGTTAAAGAATACTTTACCTAAGCTTTACCCTTACTTAAGTTGCCCTGATCCCGTTTTCCGCCCTCAGTTTATGAAAGCTGTGGGTAAACCGGGGTTTTATGAGGTTAACTTATTGATTATAAATTAAATAACTTCCAAAAAGGTCCCTGAAAAGGCTACGGCGGCAGGCGCTCTGTCCGTGCGCACTCCTGCTTTTAGTCCTGAAAGTTACCTGAAAGAGCTTTAAATGTGGGAAAAACGGAGTCTTAAAGGTGGGCAACCTTACCTATGGTGGGAAAAACTGTGGGTTAAGGCGGGAAATGCCCGCGCTGGCTCTTGTTAAAGCCCGTCTTTACGCGCTGTGATGGCTTAGGCTTTAAGGCTGTCAGCTTAGCGCACACACGGTGGGAAAAGTCACCCTGAGTTACCCCGGCGCTCCTTATGCCGTGGGAAAATGCGCCGCGCCTTGCCTTAAAGTGGAGTCAGATTTCATGGCAAAGGGCTGTACGGCGCGCGCTTAACTGATTATTAAGGCAAAAAAAGCTTACCTGTCCTGCGCGGGAACGGTTGCGCTTTCAGTCTGGGAAAGAGGGAGATAGTGAAGTTTCCGGGCTTAAGTACCGGGCAGTGACAGCGGGCTGTACTGCGGTACTCTAAAGGGGGGGGGGGGAATGGAATGAAGACGGTGGGAGCCGTCATCCGCTCCAGGAGCTGAGTCGTACCGGGCCCTTATGACATCTTCTTCAGCGGATGTGTGTTTAACTTTTATTCCGCGAGGAGGTGCCATATGGCAAAACTCAGCAGCGAAGATAAGAGACTCCTTAGAAGTTTCATCAAAACTGAAAAAGCGATCCCCGTTGGCGTTGATCTTGCCAAGGACGTTTTCCAGGTCTGTTACTGTGATCCTGAAACCGGTGTCCTGAAGAACTTCCAGCTGAACCGCGACTCCTTCTTTGAATGGAGCGGCGGTTCCCCCTTTGGAGCCATGCCCATGTGCGTAGCCATCGAGGCCTGCGGGAGCTGTAACTTCTGGGCGCGCTATTTCAGATCGGCAGGTCATTCGTGCAGAGTGCTTCCCGTGATCAGGATTAAGGCACACATGCAGAGCACGAGCAAAAGCGACAAAATTGACGCTTTCGGGATCTGGAAAAGCCTGCTCAGCTATGTCAGCTCCATCGTGCCCAAGGAGCCGCTGGCTGCGGCAGTATCCGGTATGATTTCGGTAAGGGAGCTGGTGGCCAGGCAGAAGGTGCAGTGCCAGAACGCGGCGAGAGCGGTTCTCTACGAAATGGGGATTGCCTGCTATGCGTCCGGCAATGCCGTTATTGAAAAGCTCAATACCGAGGTTAACCGTCTGATGGAGGAAAAATCACCTCAGGCTCAGCCTCTTAATGCGGCAAGGCTTATGCTCAGAGATACTGTCAGCAGTCATACCGCAGTCCTTGAGAAGGCTAATACCTATCTCAGGGAGTTTGCCTCATCCAGTGAGCTGTGCCGCAATCTTATGACCATTCCCGGCGTGGGACCGGTAAGCGCCGTCACGCTCTACCCTGCCTTAAGCAGGGCAGGTGATTTTCCCGACAGCCGTCACTTTGCCTCCTACGCCGGGGTGGCACCCCTCGTTACCGGTACAGGAGGAAAGACCAGAGTTCTCGGAGTAAAGTCCACCGGCAGCCGTGAGTTTAAAAAAGTGCTGTTTATGGCGGCTCTGGTGAATTACAAAAGGCTGAAGAAGAAACCGGGCTCGGCGCTGAGCCGTGCATTAAGAGAGGGTAAAGCCCCTGCCGTCATGATTTCCGCCCTCGCCAACCGCATTGCGCGCGTGGCGTGGGCAGTGGCTAAAAGCGGCAGTCCGTATGATGCAGCCAGGTGTTCTCTTATGAGTTAGCACCCGCCGCAGGAGTGAGACAAAGCAGGTCCGTGGTCGCATTTTCTCCCGCCGTCACGGTCACGGGCAACTGGCGTGGGCACGGTATACGGTGTTATGTGCCATGGCGTTAAACGCCTTACTTAAAGTGCCGGTACCGTAAACATTAAGCATGGTGTAATGCCGTGCCGTCAGGCGATCGTATTCCATTCCGGGTCACTTAAGGTGCAATCCCCAATACAGGGCTGGATCCACACTGCGGCTATTACGATGTTATGGCGCTCCTCCATGAGGATGCGCCGTTTACGGCAGCGAGGCCCCTGCCTGCGGAGAACGGTCATGACGGGCTCCGTGATCTCAGCTTACGCCCGCCTTAGACCCTGGTACGTGATGCCGCGGGGGGAGATGGTGAACTGAGGGCACGGAGCAGTATGTACCCGTACCACGGGCCGGGACCTCACTGCCGTTACCGGAGCGGACTCTCCGGCTATCTGCAAAACGGGTAGAATCTGAAGCGCGGAGTGATCACAAGACCCTCCGCGTTCGCCGGCCACCGGCCGGTTAACTCTAGCAGAAAAAAACGGAGAGTCTGACGATGATCAATGGTGATCATGGTACCACCACATCTGCGGAGGACAAAGACGCTAAGCGTAAAAGCGCCTTCCGCTACACTTCAGAAAACAGTCTCGAGATCAGCCGCCCCGTGGCCCCTGTGGCGCTTACGTGGAACGGACGTCCGGTGGTGGCTCTTGATATAGCTAACCGCTTCTATCAGCTCTATTACATAACTCCTGAAGGTCATGAGGTTAACAGGCAAATCGCCGCATTCGAGGTTGAGAAAGTACTTGAGTCATTCGGCTGTCCTCTCTTTGTGGGTTTTGAGGACTGTGCCGGTTCGGCGGAGCTTGCCGAACGCCTTGAAAGTGCCGGTCACGTCTGCAGGAGGTTTAAGGCCACCTATACGCGCAACTTCAATACCGGTAACAAGGATGATGAAGGAGATGCGCGTGCAATCTACCGTGCCATGGCCATCGTGGACCGTGAGTCCATGAAAAGGGATGCCCCTGCAAGGGCTCTTGGCTATATGCTTAACTCCTCGGAGCAGCTGAGGCGGGAAGCCCGCAGGTGTACCCAGAATCTCGTGGCGAGGCTCCAGGACGAAAATCTCATAATCGGAGATGGTATCGGGATGAGCGTCCTGCTAATTGCCGTCACGGATCATCTTAAAATCCTGCGTCCAAAGCTCCCCGATGCTCTGTGGCAGATTTACACGGCACGCTGTTTCAGCGAACTGCTGCTCATATATTCCCTCCACCTCAGAGCCATGGAGACCGATGAGGACATAGAGAACTATCTGTCATCAGACGATACATACAGGCGTCTGATGACGGTGCCGTGCATAGGCCCCGGGATAGCGGCAAGGCTTGTCTGTCTCGTGGGTGACAGCGCTAACCTGCCTGAAAACGCCAGAGCTCTCGCGGCCTACTGCGGTCTAGTGACGTGGCACAGCGGCACGGGAGGAAAAATCACCATGGGAGGGCTTTCCCTGCGCGGTGATCCCGTGCTTAAGAGCCATCTGTATGAGGCGGTCACGGCCTATATAAACCGGTACCGTAAGAGCAGCTTATATATTGAACGGCTGGTGGCTAAGAAAGGGCATAAGAGAGCGGTATTTGTCATCGCAAACCATGTCATGCGCGTTGCGTGGCACGCTTTAGGTGAAAAAGACTTTGTCTTCGATCAGAGTAAATCCCGGCTGGCGGCTCCGTCTAAAACAGGACTGGCCAAACTCTCAAGGCACCGCAGCGCCAGGCATAAGCTTCTGAAGGCGATAGGCGGATCTGTTAAGAGCATTGAGAAAGAGATCGAAAGCGATGATATTGAGGTGAGGATCAGAAAGCAGATATCCGGACTCATTGACGAACTCAGAATGGAGTACGGGAGCATCTCCGGAGTACTGTAGATCTTTAGTCCCCCAATTATGGCAAAGCATCATCACCGTGGCTAAAATAAGGCTTAGGAAAGCAACAGGCGTTTGCCCCTGACGGGCCGTGTTTCCGTTATTCCGGTCATGACCGTGACGGTGCAGTCATTAAATATCAGAAGTGTGGCAATTGCCTCCTCCTCCCGTAAGGAGCTAAGGCCCCCATCGGCGAAGAGGCCTGCCATATACTTTGGAAAGGGAAGCTGACGCACCGTCAGCCGCGGCCAAATCAGTCTGCCCGTGGTCTTCTGACTGTAAAAGTAAGGAGATCCGCTAAGAGGCATTATATAGAATCTGCACAGAAGCAACGGATCAAGCGGCGTCAGCGTATTCACGGTCTGAAGGAGCAGCCGGGGAAATATAACGATATCGTATAAATCATATAACAGAGAGATCAGTTCTTTCTCAGGGTGATATGCGTTTCACCCGTAAAGGTAACGCGTTTTAGGTGCCGCTCATGGTGCCTCTTAAAAATCTGCGTGTACCTAAAGCACATTCTCAGATTAAAAGGCGTTTAAAAACAGGAGCTTACCCCACACCTTACTTCAAAAACCGGCGTGGGTGCTTTCTGTAAAAAAGTGCTTTACTGTAAGACCGTCTTCATATAGGGGAAAGGCGGGGCGGAAAAGCGGAGGGGGAGCGTCCGCTCCCCCTGGTCCTTATGGCTCTGCTTAATTGACGCGGCGCAGGCGGGCCATATAGAAGCCGTCAAAGCCCTCGGAGGGCAGCAGCTGCCGGTCTTCCTCAAGCTCAAAGGCCCCGTCGCAGTGACTGAGGAAATAGTCAATCTGCTCGCGGTTCTCGCGCGGCAGAATGGAGCAGGTCGAATAGACGATAAGCCCGCCCACCTTCGCCATGCGCGAGTAGCGCGTCAGCAGATCCTGCTGCAGGAAGATGAGCTCGGGCAGGCGATCCCTTCCGTCACGCCACTTGGAGTCCGGCGTGCGCCTGAGCACGCCCGTTCCCGAGCAGGGAGCGTCGATGAGCACGCGATCGGCCTTATCGTAAAGGCGCTTAATCACCTTGGTCGAGTCGATAAGCCGCGTCTCGATATTGTGCGCTCCGGCTCTGCGGGCACGCTTTTTGAGATCCTCGAGTTTCCAGCTCTCGGTATCCATGGCAATCAGCTTGCCCCTGCCTTCCATGAGCGCCGCCAGGTGCAGGGTCTTGCCTCCCGCTCCCGCGCAGGCGTCCACCACCGTGAGATCGGGGCCGGCCTTGAGGAAGGGCGCGATGAGCTGCGAGCCCGCGTCCTGCTGTTCAAACAGTCCCTCCTTAAAGGCTTTGGTCCTGAAGAGCGCCGAGTTCGAGGTCACCTCAAGGGCCGTATTCACGCCCTTTACGGATTTGGTCACCACGCACTCGGTAGACAGCTCCGAGGCCAGATGATCGCGATCGGTCTTGAGGGTATTGACGCGTATATAGCGTGCCGCTTCCGAGCCTAAGGCCTTGCGCTCGGCCTCCCAGTTCTCGCCGTAGGCTTTGGAGCCGATTTCCTCCAGCCAGATGGGACAGCCCTGCGCGAGCACGGGATGATTGCGCGCCTGACCCAAGCGCACGCTGAGTTTTGAGCGGTCAAAACCGTCCCCCGCGTCCAGTTCCGGAATGGGCCAGCCCTGATCGGCGCAGTAGCAGATGATGAGACGGTTGACGTGCCGCTCAAAATCGGACGGCCTTCTCAGTCCCGCCACGTAGGCGTAGAAGGACAGGCGTCTGAACATGCCGTTCACGCTGCGCAGGATAAAGCCCTGCTCCACCGCCGGCAGCTTGACCTTGGAAAAATACAGCGCGTAGGAGCGGTCAAGAGGCTTTTTCTCCTCCAGTACCGCCTTGAGGATGCTCTGCACTAAACGCACCTGGAACTCCGAAAAGCCCTCGCGGCGCGTCACCTTGCCCTTTAGCGAATCATGATTGAAGGGCCGTGAGCCACGCCGTCCGCTCTTCTCCCCCTGCGGGGCTTTACCCCTGCCGTCTTCGGCGCGGCGGAAATTGCGTCTTTCCCCGTCCTTGGAGAAATTCTTAAATTTACCCTTAAACCCCGGTTTGCGTGCCCCCACGGGGCGATACGGACCCTGATCGGTCATATGCTCTTCATTCCTCTCGGTTATCTGCCCCGCCCTGTTCCGAACCCGAGATCCTTTAAGGAAAAGCCCTCACGGTTTTTCCACAGTTTAAGCCCGTTCACGACCTGGCCCACGACCAGGGCCGCTGCGAAACTCGGGGAGGGGAGCTTGATGTCAGACGTGAGATTGTAACAGGTATGCGCTGAATTTAAAATAAGCACGCCCGAGGAGATCAGATCCGCGCGCTTTGCCGCCACGTTCGCGTACAGCGACGGCGCCGCCGCGAGGCTGATTTCGGAGTCCTTAGCGAGCACGAAACAGGGCCGCGTCTTCAGACCGTCAGGGTACCCCGTCGCCGTCAGCGCCCCTTTTTTCAGATAGAAAAGGGAGTTTTCCCCCGTCCCACCGCTGCCCTTTAAAGCCTCTTTGAGCGCCATGAGGCCCTCATAGACGGCGATGGGTAAAATGACGTGCGTCCTTTCCCCGTTCCCGTCGACAATAAAGCGCGCCGCGCTTCTGGCGCTCTCTTTCTCCATGTCTCAGGCTCTGTCCCTGCTGTCCACGCCCGTAAGCTCATCCACCGTCACCGTGCAGCTTTCAAGGAACACCTCCATGAAATACCGCACTTCGGGCAGCTCCTCACTGAGCTGCTTAAGCTTCGGCTCAAAGCTTTCCCTGACCTTTACGAACTCGGCGTTGTTAAACCGGAGCTCGTCGCGTGCCTTGATGTAGGCCGCGAGCGTATCGGCCGCCTTGACGATTTTACGGCACTCCTCCGGCACCGCCTCCTGAATGACGAGCGCCCTGAACTCTTCCCTGAGCTCTTCAGGCAGCGTCATAAGGCATTCCTCCTCCGCCATATGCTCAAGGCGTTTGTACTGCCGCGTGAACTCGGGATTGAGGTATTTGGTCTTGGAGTTGAGATCCTGCAGCTTGGTTTCCGAGATCTCGTGATAGAGCGCCGTCACCGCCACGCGATCGGCATCCACCTGACCTTCGAAGAACTTATTGCTTATAACCGCCAGCAGATGCGCGATCACCGCCGTCTGATGGCAGTGTTCGGACACGTTTTCCTTTTTAAAGCAGTGCATCAGCGCCCAGCGCTTGATAAGCGGCATGCGCACGATCCACGCCATGAAGGTCGAGGGACGTTTTTCCACGCTCACTCCCTATGAACCGGAACTAAGGAGGCGGCTTGCGCCGCCCCCTTTTCAGCTTTACTGATGATAGGATTTGAGGAAATGCTCTAAACGGTCACAGGCGTCATTGAGCATATCCGTGGTGGGCAGGAACACGATGCGGAAGTGATCGGGGGCCGGCCAGTTAAAGCCCGTTCCCTGCACGATGAGCAGCTTTTCCTGACGCAGCAGATCGAGCGCGAACTTCTGATCGTCGCGGATATTGAATTTCGCCGCGTCGATCTTCGGGAACATGTAGAGCGCCCCGTGCGGCTTCCTGACGCTTATGCCGGGGATCGCGTTCAGCCTTTCGTACATCGCGTCGCGCTGCGTGCGTAAACGGCCGCCCGGCACGATGAGCTCATTGATGGACTGATACCCGCCTAATGCCGTCTGAATGGCGTGCTGCAGCGGCACGTTCGCGCATAAGCGCATCGCCATCATCATCCTGATCCCGTCGATATAGCCCTGCGCCCTGGCCTTCGGTCCCGTGATGAGCATCCAGCCCTGACGGAAGCCGCAGGCGCGGTACACCTTGGACAGTCCGTTGTAGGTAATGATGGTCAGATCGTCGCACAGCGTGCAGATGGAACGGTGCGCCACGTCATCGTAGAGGATCTTGTCGTAGATCTCGTCCGAGAAGATGATGAGATCGTGCTCACGGGCAATCTCGATTAAATCCTGCAGGAACTCGGTGCTGTACACCGCTCCCGTCGGATTGTTGGGATTGATGATGACGATGCCGCGCGTGCGCGGGGTGATCTTCTTCTTAATATCCTCTAAATCGGGGAACCAGTCGCTCTCCTCATCGCAGATATAGTGCACCGGTCTGCCGCCTGCGAGCGACACGCCCGCCGTCCATAAGGGATAGTCAGGGGCCGGCACCAGGATCTCGTCGCCGTTATTTAAGAGGGCATTTAAGGACATGGTGATAAGCTCGGACACACCATTGCCGATATACACGTCATCGGCGTCCACGTGCTTCAGTCCCTTCTGCTGATAGTACTGCGCGATGGCCTTGCGGGCCGGGAAAATGCCGTTGGACTCGCAGTAGCCCTGGGAATTGGGCAGATTGCGCACCACGTCGCGCACCACTTCCTCCGGAGCCTCAAAACCGAAGGCGGCGAGGTTGCCGATATTGAGCTTTAAGATGCGGACGCCTTCCTCTTCCATCCGAAGCGCTTCCTGATGAATGCGCCCGCGGATGTCATAGCACACGTTATCGAGCTTGTGTGACTTTTCAATCTTTTTCATGCTAGTGCCTTTCTCTTTAACCCCCGGCGCGGGGGTAAGGTTCATTGTATGCTAAAAATCCCTGCCCATTACCCGGCGCGCATAGATATTTTCGAGCACATAGCGCTCGTAGGCGTAATGCGGCGAGGCGATGCGGTGAAAGCGCACTAAATCGCGCGTTCTCTCAGGATAGGTAATGGCATTGGTAAACATGACGAAGGGAGCGAGTTTCCAGTTATCCGTTCTCACGAAACCCGCCAGATTGGAAATATTCTGCAGCGTTCCCGTCTTGGCTATGACGTTATGCTTTAAGGGCGCATTGACCGTCGAGCCTCTCCAGTGCAGCGTCCCGCTCTCCCCGGACACGGGGAAGCATTCAAGGAGCCCTAATTCCTTATCGTGCGCGGCGATATAGGACAGCAGCGTTAAAAGCTGCCGCGGCGTAATGAGATTGTGCGGCGACAGTCCCGAGCCGTCCACGATATAGGCGTTCCCGAGATCGAGATCGGCATAGCGGTTGAGGATGGCCCGCATCGCCCGTGCCGCCCGCGCGTAGGTCGCCGGCACCGCGTAATACTCCGCCGCGATATTCTTGGCGATGGCGTCCGCGTAGAGATTATTTGACCGGTACAGCATATAGGTGATGAGTTCCTTTAAAGGCTCACTTTTGATCACCGCGATTTCGGTCAGATCGTTAAGCCCCTGATGGATCACCGCCACCCCGTTATGCTTAAGCTTCAGATCCTCTAAAAGCTGTTCCGTCCAGTCCACGCCCCAGCGCTCGGAGTCGGACACCGACAGCGATAAAGGCCACGGCCGGCCCTTGTTTTCCGCCGGCACGCAGCCCGTCACGTGATAGCGGTTGTCGATATACAGAAGCGTCTGCAGCTCGCAGTCACCTCCGTAATCGCGGTTAGCCACGGCCACCGCGTCCGAGGTGATGGAGATGGGCACCCGCGAGGAGATGAGAGGCTCGCTCACCGTTCCCACCCCGTGATGCGTAAGCTCCGCGTAAGCGCAGTTGCGGTTAATCACGATGGGCGTGGCCGGCACCGTAAAGCATACCGGGATATCGTTCCACGACCAGCCGTTGGCGCGGTCAGGTCCCCCGAAGCGGCTCACGTCAAGGAGCACCTTGCCGTTAATCTTTTTGACCCCGTGCGTGCTCAGGGTCTTTAACAGCCGCGTGTACGCCGCCGCCGTAAACGAGGGATCGCCTGTAAAGTGAACCACCACGTTGGCGTTTAGGGTCCCGTCTTCCGTCACGTTAAGCCTGCCGTCCGTTACCGCAGGCGAGGTCACGCTTAAGGTCGTGTTTAAGGTGTAGTCAGGCCCTAAATAGAGCATGGCCGCGAGGGCCGTCACTATCTTCTGTGTCGAGGCCGGATGGAAATATTCATCCATCCGTGTCCCGTACACTTCCCCGGTACCGGGAAGCATATAGGCGACCCCGATATGCGCCCCCTCTAAGGGTTCGGAGCTGGCCTTAATCGCCAGAGCGGGTGAGCATACGGTGATCATCCCTGCCGCGAGCAGGGCGGTGAAAAGATGTTTTAAGGTA
Source organism: Candidatus Avisuccinivibrio pullicola (assembly GCA_018713485.1). Classification (GTDB taxonomy): domain Bacteria; phylum Pseudomonadota; class Gammaproteobacteria; order Enterobacterales; family Succinivibrionaceae; genus Avisuccinivibrio_A; species Avisuccinivibrio_A pullicola. The sequence continues at coordinate 23,615 of DVOQ01000052.1, read as the reverse complement.
ATGCGTGACTTCATAGCAGCTATAGTAAAACAATGTCGTTGCGCGGTGTCAGGGTGCCATTATAAGCCTTTTTGGTAATGCGGGCTATTTAGTTTATTCATCTAAATAATATGCCTGATGTAGATCGCATACAGAGGCTCTCTGGGGATAATTCCGTATGCCTAAACTGTCTTTAATGATGAGGAAGGGGGGCTGTTCATCCTCACTAAGCTGCATAGCAGGATCATGACCTATGACGGAGACTGTGACTGTTAATACAGTCTTTTTTTCAGGTACTGTCTTCCGTTTTCCGAAATATAGCACAGGCAGAATTCTGCAGGTTCCCCCCGTATGATCATGCTCATATAGCGCTGTTCCGTTAAGTCAGGGCTTTGCAGCTTGATTAAGCGCTATAATAGAACATTATGTCTAACGCGGCCCGGGGCCGCTTAATTAAGGAGACGGATTAGATGGTCATTGAACCCAAGGTGCGCGGCTTTATCTGCGTCACTACCCATCCCACCGGCTGCAGGGCCAACGTGCGTGAGCAGATTGAATACGTTAAGGCTCAGGGCAGGGTCGAGAACGGCCCCAAAAAGGTCTTAGTCATCGGTGCCTCCACCGGTTACGGCCTTGCCTCGCGTATCTCCGCTGCCTTTGGCAGCGGCGCGGCCACCATCGGCGTGTTCTTTGAAAAGCCCGGTACCGAAAAGCGCCCCGGCAGTGCCGGCTGGTATAACACCGCCGCTTTCACCGAGTTTGCCAAAGCCGAAGGCCTCTACGTGAAGAACGTCAACGCCGACGCTTTCGCCGACGCTACCCGTGACAAGGTCATTGACATCATCAAGGCGGATTTAGGTCAGGTGGACATGGTGGTGTACTCTTTAGCTGCTCCCGTGCGCAAGATGCCGGAGACGGGCGAGGTGGTGCGCTCCTCCTTAAAGCCTATCGGTCAGGTCTATACCTCCACCGCCATCGACACCAATAAGGACACCATTATCGAGGCCTCCATCGATCCCGCCACCCCCGAAGAGGTGGAGAACACCGTCAAGGTCATGGGCGGTCAGGACTGGGAGCTGTGGATTAAGGCCCTGCATGAGGCCGGCGTTTTAGCCGAGGGCTGCAAGACCGTCGCCTACAGCTATATCGGCACCGAGATCACGTGGCCCATTTACTGGCACGGCTCCTTAGGCAAGGCCAAGGAGGATTTAGACCGTGCCGCTAAGGCCAACCGTACGCTCTTAGCCGACATTAAGGGTGACGCCCGCGTCGCCGTCCTGAAGTCCGTGGTCACCCAGGCTTCCTCGGCCATTCCCGTGATGCCGCTGTACATCTCCATCTGCTTTAAGGTGATGCGTAAGTTAGGCACCTACGAGTCGGTGATCGCCCACATCTACCGCATGTTTAAGACCTCCCTTTACGGCGATAAGACTGAGTTAGACGCCGAGGGCCGCGTGCGCATGGATACATGGGAATTAAGCGATGCCTGCCAGGGCGCGTGCAAGGAGATCTGGCCCACCGTTACCACCGAAAATCTTAAGGAACTCACCGACTACGCCGATTACAAGCATCAGTTCCTGCAGCTCTTCGGCTTTGAGATGGACGGCGTGGACTATGCCGCCGACGTAAGCCCCGTCGCGGATTTTGACTGCGAGAACCTCGTAGGTTAAGCGCTCAGGCACTTGCCTCAGACATGAAAAAGGCGGCATCAGGCCGCCTTTTTCATGGGAGTGGCTTTAGGTGAAGTAATACCAGAAGTCGATGATGAGCACCACCATCCATCCGATATTGTGCAGCGCGCAGCCCATCACCGTGAACTTAAGCTCCGCCCCGATAAGGCGGGCGTCAGAGGCGTTTTTCACCACGCGCAGCATCGAGGCCATGAGTGGCATTAAGGCCACGGCCAGAATGGCTATTTCCCAGCCCTTATGTGACATAAAGCAGGCGGCAAAGGAGGCGAGTACCGTCACCGCGAACAGCACCGCATGGTAGATGGAGGAGAGACGGGCCCCAAGGCGTGAGGCAATGGTATGCTTCCCGCTTAGGCGGTCTTCCGCGATATCGCGCATATTCGCCACGTGCAGCACCATCACAGAGGAGGTGCCCACGCTCACGCCTAAGGCCACCGCGTCCGGATAGAGCTCTACACCCCCGCCCGCGGCCGAGGTGAGCATGAGCTGCGGTCCCATCACCGCGAGCAGCCCGAAGAAGAGGAATACCGCCACGTCGCCAAGGCCACGGTAGCCATAGGCTACGCCCATGGTATAGAGCAGCGCCGCCACGATCGAAACCACCCCGAGGAATAAAAACACCGCGATGGCGTCCAGATTGCCGTAAAAGGCCATGCTGACGGAAAGTCCTCCCGTAAGCGTCGCCAGCAGGACGACGATGGCCATGCCGCGGCGCAGATCGTTTAAGGTGATCCCCCCTTCCATCACGGCGCGTATGGGACCTAGGCGCGTATCCCGGTCCGCCCCGCGGAAGGCATCGCCGTAGTCATTGGCGAAATTGGAGAGGATCTGCAAAAACACGCCCGTAAGCACGATGAGCACCGCCATCGTCAGGGTATAGAGATTGAACGCCCCGTAGTAAAAGCCGAGCGCGCAGCCTGCCGCGCAGTTGCTGCCGCCTAAGAGCAGGGTGCGGGGACGGGCTTCCGATAACCAGTCTTTTAACATGTCGTTTCCTTAATCCTCTGAAAAAAGAGGGGTTGCCCCCTCCTTTTCTAGTGCCTCTCGCGCAGCTGCTTTTCCGGATCGGGCAGGATGAGACCGCCCACGCTCTCGGCCGGAGCTCCCACGAGGGAGCGGGTGGTCTTGTTGACTTCCACCACGCGCACCTTCAGGGGATCGCCTAAGCGCAGCGCGCACTGACCGTTCACGAGCAGCTCTCCCGTGGCGTTGGATGTCTCCGCGGCCGTCTTATCCGCGCTGATGAGCGATAAGGGCACGAAGAGCATCGCCCCGTTCTCGGTGAGCATCACTCGAAGTCCCCCGCGTACTACGTCAAAGACTTCCCCGTTAAACACGGTTTTCTTTGCGATCTCGGGCTCAAGATAATCCACGTAGAGCCAGTCGCGCACATCCCTTTCGGCCATGCGGTTGGTGCGTCGCGCCAGATTCATGGTCGCCAGGGTGTTTTCATCAGGCAGCTTGACGCCGGAGGGAGCTCCCGCCACTTCAGGATGGCGCACCAGAGCCTTTAACAGGCGGTGATTGACCATATCCCCGTACTTGCGGATGGGCGAGGTCCACGTCGCGTAATTTTCAACGCCTAAGGCAAAATGCGCGCCCGGCACAATCGAGATCTGCGAGTATTCCTGCAGCCTGCGCATCCGGTTATCAAGGTAGGATGACTCAAGCCCCGCCGCGTAGCGGCGCACTGCGCTAAAGCCTTCCAGCGTCGCGATGGATTCGGCCGTCGCTCCCGTATAGCCTTCGTTCTCCAGCAGCTCCAGGATTTCCTTACTTTCCTTGAGGTCAAAACCCTTATGGATATTGAACACGCCGGCCTTAAAGTGTCTGGCGAGCATCGCGCCGCATGCGAGGTTGGCCGCGATCATCGACTCCTCGACGATCTGATTGGCGATGCGGCGGTATTCCACCTCGATATGATCGAGTGCACCTGCCTCATTGAGCACGAACTCGTAGTCAGGACGGTTGCGGAAGGGCGCGGCATGGGTGCAGCGGTAGTGATCGCGCGCCTTAGTAAACTCCACGAGACGGCTGAGCACCTCAGCTATGGTCGCGTCGGGCTTAAAGTTTTCACTGCTGCCCCTTTCGAGGAAATCCGACACCTCGTTATAGATGAGCTTGCCGCGGGAGACGATATGCGCGAGGCAGAACTCGGTTCTTTCCGTGTCAATCGCGCCGTCCGCGCTCACGAACACCTTACTCACCAGCGCAGGTCTCTTTTCCCCCTCGCGCAGCGAGCAGATATCATCGGACAGCTCGCGGGGCAGCATGGGGATGTTGCGCCCCGGCAGATAAATCGAGAACGCCCGCTTAGCCGCCTCCTTATCTAATTCACTGTCCTCTGGAATATAGGAGGTCGGATCGGCAATGGCCACGTAGAGAATGAAATTCTCCCCCTCCTTTTCAAGGTACAGCGCGTCGTCCATATCCTCGGTCTTTTCCGCGTCAATGGTCACGAAGGGCAGCGCCGTCAGATCGGTGTAAGTGCTCTCATCGCCGTGGAAAGTGAGATCGGCGGGGGCCTGAGGGCAGGTCAGTGGCAGATCGAGATCCCTAAGCGACACCGTCCACGGTGCCACCGGATCGTCTCCGCGGCACACGAACTCATCGAGGGTCGCCCGGAACGCCCCGTCCTTTAAGGCGTGCTTCTTTAAATTGCAGATGACAAAGTCGCCGTTCTTTAACTCCGTGCTCCGGTCAGCACGCTTGTCATCGACCGTGATCGCCGTCTTAATCGTCGGCGTATCCGGCACGACGCTCAGGCGTCTTTTGCCCTTATGATCCGTGGAGAGAGTAAGTCTCCCCGTAAAGCGCTTTAACGCGCTTTCCGTCAGGGTCTCGGGCACGGCCTTGGTCTTGCCGTCAGCCTCGGTTTCAATCACGCAGGTGACTCTGTCCCCGTGCAGCAGGTTTTTCATATGCACGGGCGTAATGAAATAGGACTCGCGATCAGGAGTTTCCAGAAAGCCAAACCCGCGCTCGGAGGCGCGTACCATGCCTTCCTTGCGCACCTTGGCGCTTTCAAACTTTTCCTTAAGCTTCAGGAGGGCGGGATCGTCAAACAGCATACATGTTCCTAGAAAGGATAGTGATAGGTCAAATTAAAGCCCCGTGATTATACACCTAACGGGCCCTGTGCTTTTAGCCCCTGACGCCCCGTTTTCTGCTAAGATTAGGTGATTACGTTCCGCGCTTTTTTGGAGTGACCATGCGTCAGATAGCCCTCGATACAGAAACCACCGGCAAGAGCGATGACGGCACGCCCGGCGATCACCGCATCATCGAAGTGGGCTGCGTCGAAATCGTTGACCGCAAAATCACCGGCCGCACCCTGCAGCTCTATATCAATCCCGGGCGTCCCGTCGACGAGGAAGCCGTCGGCGTGCACGGTATCACGGATGAGTTTCTGGCCGACAAGCCGGTTTTCTCCGAGGTCGCAGGAGAACTTATCAGCTTCATCCGCGGCAGTGAGCTCCTCATTCACAACGCCAGGTTCGATACTTCCTTCCTTGACAAGGAGTGGCAGCTTTTAAACCTCCCCGAGCGTACCGCCGATCTCTGCACCATTACCGACACGGTGGCACTCTCGCGCAAGATCAACCCCAACAATCAGGCCAACCTCGACAATCTCTGTCACCTCTACGACATTGACACCTCCCGCCGTACCCTCCACGGCGCTCTTTTAGACGCCGAGCTTTTAGCCGAGGTCTACCTTGCCATGACGGGCGGTCAGAGCTCCTTTGATTTCGGTGAGGAGAGCGCGGCCGTTTCCACCCGCCGCTGGCAGCGCCCTCAGGGCGCGAAGCTGCCTCTGATGTCCGTCGAGCCCGCGCGTCACGCCGTCCATGTCATGAAAGTCATCGAGCTTTCCCAGAAGGTCAAATTCCGGACTCTCGAGGACGGTACCATTTTGTCAGGTTCCCACTTCGGCCCGCAGTTTGACATGCCCTTTCTTGAAAAAGCCAAAGAAGAGGGTAAAAAGGAATTTGCCGCCCGTCAGAAGGCCGAACGCGAGGAGAAACTTCACGCTCTGCTCTCTGACAGCGAATTAACCCAGTTACAGTCTTATCTTGACCATGACAAGGCCGCCCAGCTCGCCTGGGAGGAGCGCGTCAAAAACGGTATCAGCGCCTAGGAGATTTCCATGCTCTCATTTAACGTCCTTGATGATCTTAGGGAAGCCCGTCAGGTCCTCGACAACTATCTGTCCCTCCCTGGCACCCGCTCTTCCATTGAGGAGGCCATATCCATCATGGCCACTTCCCTGAAACAGCGCGGCAAGATCATCTCTGCCGGTAATGGCGGTTCCATGTGCGACGCCCTCCATTTTGCCGAGGAGTTAAGCGGACGCTACCGCGATCACCGCCCTTCCTACGCCGCCATCGCCATCGCCGATCCGAGCCATCTTACCTGTGCCGGCAATGATTACGGCTTTGACGAGGTTTTCTCCCGCTTTATCGAGGGAGTCGGGTTTGAAGGGGACGTTTTCCTGGGCATTTCCACCTCCGGTAATTCGAGGAACATCATCCGCGCCTGTGAGGTCTGCAAAGACAAGGGCCTTAAGAGTATCTGTCTTTTAGGCAAAGACGGCGGAAAGCTCAGGGAGCTCTGTGATCTGCCGCTTATCGTGCCGCACACCGGCTACGCGGATCGTATTCAGGAAGTTCACACCATGATCATCCACATTATGATCCGCGGCATTGAGGAGATGATGGCGAACTAGGGTATAGCTTATTAAGCCCCGGAGTTGAAAAACGCGGGGGAGAACGTTCCCCCGTGCTCACAGTGTTGTAAAGCCATGCAGTTACGCGTAAGAGACTATCTGACTCCGGAGACGTTACTTTCCTGTAACGGGATACTTTTTCACGTGGCGGTATCAGGGCGGGGTTTATGACTGAGCAGAAAATTACGCTTTCCGATCTCCTGCAGCGCATTAAGCAGAATGAGGTATGGACGCAGCTTTTCCTGGTGAGTACGGGGAAGTATATTGCTGAAGCGCTGCGGCCGGAAGGCTGGCGCGAGGAAATTATTGATGACCTTATATGCCGTGATAACCATGTAGCCAACACGGGCCAGGGCGCTTTCAGTCATGATGAAAAGGCCCGCATCAGGGCGCACTGGTCAGAACTTTCTCCTCTGCTAAAACAGCTGGCTGAACATCAGGACGAACCCTGTTTTGAGGTTTATCCGCGCATTGAACAGTTCCTTAACGGTCTTACTGATCGTAAGCACTGGGCTGAAGCACATCGCCTCGCTGTCAGTCTGCAGCCCCGGATCTTCTGTACCGTTTTGTCTGACATAGATTTAGAGATACTGGCTGAAGGGCTTAAAAAGTTTACAACGGCTGATCCCTGGCAGTTTTTACCTGCCGATCATAAGGACTGTGGGTGGTACGCACGCAGTTACGCCATGACGCAGCTCTATAAAAGCGTTCTGCCAGGCTGGGATACCCTTGCCTATATTGACTACCCATGGCAGAGTAAAGTGTATTTACAGCAGCTTAACAGTGATGAGGAGCGCCGCGACGTGAGTCTTGAAAAGCTGGCGGCATTTTTTAAAGCCAATAAAAACGTTATTTTCACGGGAGCGCCCGGTACCGGCAAGACTTATTTAGCGCGCAGGCTTGCCGGTCACCTTGAGGCGCATACCGGCTTCGTGCAGTTCCATCCTTCCTACGACTATACGGATTTCGTGGAGGGGCTGCGCCCTGCGCAGAGTGACAGCAGGGGACAGTTGGGCTTTGCACGTCAGGACGGGATCTTCAAGCGTTTCTGCAGGGAAGCGCTTAAGAAGCCTCTGGAGACATACGTCTTTATCATTGATGAACTGAACCGCGGAGAGCTGTCGCGGATCTTCGGCGAGCTCTTTTACTGCCTTGAGCCGGATTACCGCGGACCTGAGTGCCGCGTGCAGACACAGTATCAGAACCTGATTACGGATGAGAGCGATCCCTTTAAAGAAGGCTTCTATATCCCTGAGAACGTGCTTATTCTCGGCACCATGAACGATATTGACCGCTCGGTGGAGAGTATGGACTTCGCGCTGCGCCGCCGCTTTGCCTTCCGCGAGATCCGCGCCTCAGACAATACCGCTATGCTTGATGTTTTAGGCGATCTTAAAGATAAAGTACTTGAGCGAATGAACGGTCTTAACCGCGCGATCTGGGACGAGGAGACCAATACCGGCATTGAGGGACTGAGTCCTGCCTATCAGATCGGGGGCGCTTATTTCCGTAAGCTAAGTCTCTACCTGAATGCGGAGAGAAATTTAGATGAGGCTCTGCAGGATTTGTGGAATTACCATCTGCAGGGACTTATTTTTGAGTATTTAAGGGGCATGCCGGAATCCCGTCAGCTTTTGGAACGTCTTCGCAGCGCGTTTTTAAGTGCTGACGCAGAGAGTCAGGATGCTTAGCCTCAGGGACAATGCGCGCCTAGAGGAAGACGCCTCTAACCCCGATCTTAAGGGATTACAGTGTCTTGCCAACCGCCCGCTGTCCTCACTTGATAAAGAGCTGAAGGAAGGACTTCTGGTGTATCCGCATTCCTTTAAGGAAAGCGCGTCCCTAAGCGGAGAGGAGCATCTCTTTGACTGTTACGCGGAAGGAGGGCGGGCTCTCCTTACCACCTATAACCTCGCGGGCTTTCTCGGGCTGAATGACTCTGAGCTTATCATCCGCTCTCGCTTTGAGCCTGAGAGTGCAGACGGAGCGGAGTATTTTCTCCACTATCTGCTTTATCGCACGGGGGACATGCAGCTTTTAAGCCTCTCTGCAGGTACGCTTAAAGAGCGGGTGTTTGACTATCTGTGCCTGCTCTTTCCGGCTTTTTTAAAAAGCGCTCTCGCGCAGGGGCTGTTCCGCGCTTACTGCCGTGAGGAGCACAATGACAGCCGGCCTCACGGTCCCGTGGCTATAGCACGCCATTTAAGGGAAAACCTGCCCTTTAAGGGCACGCTTACCTATACGTCGCGATCCCTTAACTATGACAACCCGCTTACCGAGCTCATCCGGCACACCGTGGAGTATCTCAACACCACCGCTCCGGGAAGACGCGTACTTACCGCCAGTTCCGAAAACCGTCAGAACGTGCAGCTTCTCATTGCCGCCACGCCAGGTTACCGCCACGGACAGCGTCAGGAGATCCTAAAGCGCAATATGCGTCCCGTCACTCACCCTTACTACACAGCTTACGCGCCTTTGCAGAAACTCTGTCTGGCCCTGCTTAGCCATGAGAAACTTGCTTATGCATCCTCAAAGACTAAGGCGTGGGGCCTTCTTTTTGATGTCGCCTTTTTGTGGGAAGAGTACTTAAACACGCTTTTAAAGCCCCTTGGCTTTACCCATCCGCGCAACCGTGAGGGCAGCGGCGCGTTGTATCTCGCGCGCCACATGCTGCCCACGGGAAATTATGCCGCTTTCAGGCGTTATCCTGACTTCTATCACGCAGGTAATAGCCAGGTCATTGATGCCAAGTACAAGTACGCGCCGGATGCGATCCTTGACGTCAATCAGATGATGACCTATCTCTACCGCCTCAGGGCACGTTATGGCCTTCTCGTGTACCCCTCGCAAGGCAGCCTTACGGAGAGCAGGGCTCAGCGCTATGAGCTCTTAGGCCTTGGTGAGGAAAAGCAGAGCGCGCTTTTCTTCTATCCTTTCAGCGTTCCGCAGGACGCGTCCGGTTTTGAGACTTTTGCGCAGGGTATGCGGAGATCCGAGGCGTGTTTTAAGGATTTTGTGCGTACCCTTGCGTAGTTCAGTCTTCGGGAGAGGACGCGGCAGTAAAGTTCTCTGAGAGCGTCATAAGTTCCAGAGCCTCGTCAGGATCGGCGTAGCGCGCCACCTGCGTTTCCCTGTCGTCAAGAATATAGAGCGGATAGCCCGTGCAGGGGATCCCTTCACCGATCACTTCCTCGGACTCATAGACATCAAGACCCTTATAGGTAGGTGCCCAGATAACGTGCCCTGCCGGTATACAGATCATCCTCGTCAAGGAGCGCTGCCACGCTCTCCGGTAAATCTTCAGCTTTCAGCGTCTCCATACAAGCTCCGTAAAGTAGGCCTGACTGTCTTCATCATACCCGTGACCGACGGTTTTAAAACCCTCGCGCAGATAGAATTGAAGCGCCCGCGGGTTCAAATCGTAAACGCTGAGGGTAAGCCTCGCTCTGAGACTTTTGGCCGTGTCTAAAAGTGCCTTACCCACGCCTGCGCCACGGCAGCCCTGTCTTACGAAAAGTCCCGCTACCTTCTCCCCGTCAAGGCCGATAAAACCGCGGACCAGGGAGTCGGTGTCCGTGCAGATATAGATTTCGGCCCTTGAGAAAGCCATGGTTACCAGGGACAGCCGGTCAGTAAAGAAGGCCGCGTCGATGAAGGCATGGGCCTCGAGATTCGTGTCAAGCCACAATGCGCTGAGCACGGGCAGATCATGGGGTTGTGCCGCTCGGATCATTGCAAATGCTAAACAGTTTAAAAACGCAGTGAATGCGATACCGGGATGAAACAGGGTGAGGTTCAGAGGCCTGGTGCCGAAAGAGGGACTCGAACCCTCACAGTGTTGCCACCGGCGGATTTTGAATCCGCTGCGTCTACCGATTCCGCCATTTCGGCGCTCTGAAAACGGGCAAATTTTATCGGGCATCAGGGCTAAATGCAAGCTTTTTTCGAGGCCGTCACCTTTTGCTTACCCAAAGAAGCCGCGGCGAGTGGTACCGAAAGAGGGACGCGTATCAACGCGTCGTGAGGCACGTTACTGAGGGCAGACACGCTGCCCTCAGCTAGCTTAAAGGTTAAGGAGCCTTACTCCTTAACCTGATGCTTGCGGCGGCCGCGACGGATGGCGTTCTGCAGCTGCGCGAAGCGATCGGTTAAGGTCTCGGAAGGTCCGAACATGGGCTTCTCCCCCTTGAGGAACTTGTTCTCATAGTCGTTGACGGCTCTGACCACGAGGCGGAAGAGACCGACGACGGCAATGATGTTGGGGATGACCATAAGGCCGTTGAACATGTCGGCTAACTCCCAGACCAGATCGACGTGGAGGAAGGAGCCCATCATGAGGAAGGCCAGCACGATGACCGAGAAGGCGTTCACGGGTTTGGTGCCGAAGAGGTACTTGACGTTCTGCACGGCGAAGAAGTACCAGCCCACGATGGTGGTGAAGGCGGCAAAGAAGAGGCACACGGCGACAAAACCGGGGCCCGCATCGCCCATTCCGGTGACGAAGGCATTCTGCGTGAGAATGATGCCGGTGGTCTTGCCGTCCAGGACGCCGGTCACGAGTATGACGATGGCGGTGCAGGTTAAGACTACGAAGGTATCAATGAAGAGGCCGATGATGGCGGCAAGACCCTGCTCGGCAGGGTGGCGGACGCGGGCCTGGGCATGGGCGTGCGGGGTGGAGCCCATACCTGCTTCATTGGAGAAGAGTCCGCGGGCCACGCCGTAGCGGATGGCCTCCTTGACCGAGGCTCCGATGACGCCGCCCGTAGCCGCCGACGGATCGAAAGCGCCGATGAAGATGGATTCAAGGGCAGGGATGATCGCGTCATAGCAGGAGATGACGATGTAAAGGGAGCCTAAGACGTACACCGAGGCCATGAAGGGCACTAATTTCTCGGCGAAGGAAGCGATGCGGCTGATACCGCCGATAAAGATGAAGCCGGCGAGAGTGATGATGAAGAGCCCGGATACCCACGTGGGAATGTGGAAGGCGCTCTCAAAGGCCGTGGAGATGGAATTGGCCTGTACCATGTTGCCGACAAATCCCAGGGCGATGATGAGGATCACCGAGAAGATGACGGCAAGGGATCTGGAGCCGATACCTTTGGAAATGTAGTAGGCAGGACCGCCGCCGATGTGACCTTCAGAATCATGGGAGCGGTAGAGCTGACCTAAGACGGCCTCGGCGAAGATGGTCGCCATGCCGAAGAAGGCGGCTAACCACATCCAGAAAATGGCACCGGGGCCGCCCATGGCGATGGCGGTGGCGACACCGGCTAAATTACCGGTACCCACCTGGGCTGCGACGGCGGTGGCCAGGGACTGGAAGGAGGTCATGCCATGTTTGCCGGCTCGCTCACCGTGGAAGGAGAGCGCGCCGAAGACATGCTTAAAGGCCCGTCCGAACTGGCGGATTTGCACAAACCTTAACTGAAAGGTGTAAAAGATACCCGTGCCGACGAGAATGGGAATAAGACACCAGGGACCCCAGAGAATGGAGTTAATCTCCCGGACAATGTAAGTTAACTGATCCATGTTGTGCTTTTCTTTATTCAAACTGCGCACCGCCCGTTAACGGTGCATCCGCCCTCATTGTGGCATTAAAGAGGCGGTAAGGTAAAACCGCACTGCTCTTTTGGTGCGTTTTGCACCAAAAGAAAGCAATAAGGAGCGGCTAAAGTCCCCTAAAGCCCCATGCCGGGGCCTTACCGTAAGGGACGGGGCTAAGACTGTGAGGAAGAGGAGCGCTCCCCGGTATCCGCGGGGGCAGTGTCCCCGGCAGGGGCCTTTTCCTCAGGAGCGGTGTCAGGCTCGGGCTGCGCGTGGGCAAGACGGCTTAAGTGGGTCAGAGGGGCGGTCTTACGGTCAGTCTGCGGCTTAGATGCTGCAGGGCCTTCAGAGGCGGCGGAGCTTTCCTCGCCCATGACGCTGTGCATGCGGGCGTGGAATTTCTTTTTAAGATAGATGGCGAGCACTATGAGGACGATGAGACCTAAGATGAGGTAAATGACCTTCTGCACGTCGCCTACGTATTCCATGAGCAGATCGAGATTGTCGGCAAAGAAATAGCCTAAATACACCCATACCGGCACCGAAATGAGAGCGGCTAAGCCGTCCATGATGATGAAGGTGAGATAGGAAATGCGGCGGCTCATGCCGGCGACGAGGAAGATCGGAGAACGGAGGCCGGGCAGGAAACGGGCCACAAAGAGCAGGCCAAGACCGTACTTTTTGAATTTTCTCTGAATCTGCGAGAAACGGCGGGGGGAGAGCACTTTGCGGAAAGTGCGGATCTTCTGCACGCGGTAGCCAAAGACGCGCCCGAGGATAAACATGGTGCTGTCACCAAAGAGCACGCCGGCAAGACCGACCACCAGCATCCAGTGGGGATTGGTAAGCCCGAGGCCCGAGATGACGCCGCCGGAGACGAGGGTGATGTCCTCAGGAATAGGGAGTCCAAAGCCGCACATTACCAGAATGGCGAAGACGGCCGCGTAACCGTAATCGGTAAAAAACTGAATCAGAAAATCAAGCACTAAGTAGGTTCCTTACACAGCCTTAAGTCATCCATCCCCTTTATTATAGGGGCAGAGGCAGGATTTGCACACGCAATTTTAGGCCCTTTTCTCTCATGCGGCGCAAGTCCCGGCGCTCAGGCTAAAGAGCGCCTGTAAAGTCAAGCTGCCGCCACGCCTCGTAGGCTAAAACCGCCACGGCGTTGGAGACGTTCAGGCAGCGGCTGTGGGGCACCATGGGAATGCGCAGCCTGGCATCCCCGGGGATGAGGGCCATAACCTCGTCGGGAAGTCCCGAGGTTTCGCGGCCAAAGAGCAGCATGTCCCCGTCCTCAAAACGGAAGGCGGTGGGCCGCACCGTGCCGTGAATGGTGGCGGCGATGAGGCGGCGGGGCTGTACCTCTTCCATGAAGTGCTCAAAGGAGGTGTGATAGGTGACATTGGCTATCTCGTGATAGTCAAGGCCGGCGCGCAGCATTTTGCGATCGTCAAGATAGAAATCGAGGGGGCCGATTAAATGCAGTTTAGCCCCGACATTGGCCGAGAGACGGATGATATTGCCCGCGTTCGAGGGCATCTGCGGGCGGTAAAGGGCAATTTCAAACATGGAGAGCTCCTAAGACAGTGTCGCTGTATTTTAAAAGCGGGGCGGCTTTTTGCAAGTCAGGACCCGGAGTGAGTACGGGAAGTCTCAGTAAGACACAGGGCACAGGAAAAGCCATTTTAGTGCTAAGATAGGCCGCCGAGGGTGCCTGAGGTGCCCGTTTTTCCGTGACTGTGCATCAAGATAAGGATTTCCGGAGGATCCCATGGCTTCCCGCCCCCCGCGTTTACGTCCGCAGGCTAAAATGAGCCGTTTTAAACTCGTCTTTCCCGCCTGCGCCCTTCTCATGGCGATCCTGTGCTATTACACCTTTATCACGGCTCTGAGCACTCCTGCACCGGCCGCTCAGGGATCGCTGTCCTTAACTGAGGGAACGTTAAGCGAGGGGGAGAGAACGGGGTTTACGGCGGCGCTCTTTGACTATTTCGGCGCGCTGCTCTTTTTACTGCCCTTAGTGCCGGTGCACGCGGGCTTTCTTTTATACAGGGCTCCCTTCAGACTGCGGGATCTCAATCTCTTCCGTGTCGGACTCTATATTCTTGGCGTGGATCTTTCCATTCTGGGGCTTACGGCGCTCTTTTCGGCCGCCTTTACGCTGACCCGTACCGGAGGAGGCGGGATCCTCGGAGATTTCTTCCTCATTTACGGCGCGGCGGTGGCAACCCGTCTCGGGATCGTGCTTATCGCCCTGCTCCTTACCCTGACCGGCCTTACCCTGATGATTGGCCGTTCGCCTCTGGCCATCTGCGAGGCCCTGGGGGCCCTGGTGTTCCGGCTTTTAGGTAAAAAGGATGCCTCAAAGATCCCCGAACCTGATACGGCCTCTGAGAAGAATAAGGTCCCGCAGGGCCGCGGGAGAGGCGGCACTCCCCTGCACTTAGAGGGTGTCGAGCCGCGCTTTGAGACAGCGCCGGATACCGCTGAGAGGCAGACGGTGAGAGGACGGGCGGAACACAGCTCGGTCTTTGAGCGTAAGGAGCCTGAATTTGGCGGGCCTTACGTAAAGGAGAGCGGCGCTCAGTCCGGTGCAGAAGCTCCCCTGCAGGAGGAGGGCCGATCCGCCACGGAGGACAGCGCCCTTGCCGCCGAAGCGGCGGGCTTTGAGGCTTACAGCGAAAGCCGCGCCGAGCGCACCACCATTATCGAGGATTACCGTGAGGAGGAGCCCGCTGCGGAAGTTAAGGCTCCCGAACCGCCCTATGTCGCTCCCGTGGGGGCAGAGCGCATGGCCTCCGTGCATGAAACGGAACAGGGGCCGGCCACGATTATCTCGCGCAATGAAGAGGGGGCTTCTGATGCGTACGCTGCAGAGAGAGGCGGCGTAGCCTTGGAAGATAAGGCGGCCGCTTACGGTGAGGAAAGCCCCGCTAAGCCTGAGACTGAGACGCAGGGTCCGGCAACGATTATCATGACGACGCCTCAGGTGCCTAAGTCTCCGGAGCCCGAAAGTCAGGACACCAGGGAGGAGGGAGTGAGCACGCTCATTACCCATCACGTGCCGGAGCCTCAGAGTACGCCGGCCCCTGAGAGCGCCGGGGAGCCTGACAATGAGGTACATTCCTATATTTTCCGCACTGAGCCTAAGCCTCAGGAGATAGCAGCCTCTCAGGAGGACCCTGCCCTGCAGGAGGCCCGTCCCCTGCCCGTGGGCGGACAGCAGGGCGCGGGCCGTATCCTCAATTTCAGTGATTTTGAAAACACGCCGGCGCCCAGCTTTGAGGTGGGCGAGGTGGAGAGCGTGCCTCCCGCGCTGCCGCCTGAAAGCTCCCATGGCGATACGAGGGAGGCGCAGGCCCTGCCCACGGGCGGTGATTACGGCACGGATGCGCCCTTACAGGAAAGCACTCCGCCCCTTTCGGAAAAGGATCTGCCCCGCTCGTATTTAAGTGCCAGCCGCGGGGTCTTTGCCGAAAGTAAGTCTGAGGAGCCCCGGGAGGCGGTATACCTTAACGCCACCCGCGGCGTGTTTGGCAGCGGGGAGGAGCAGCCGGACCCGGAAATGAGTTCCGAGGAGGCCGATCGCAGACTGCGCGAGGGCCTGGAGAGTGTCGCCCGTGAGGTCGAGGAAGCGCAGAAGAATGCCGCGCGGATGAAGACCCTGAGCCTGCGTCCTGATGGCCTGAGCCGCGGGAGTACCGCTCCGGCGGCGCAGAGTTTCACCATCGCAAGGCCGGGCATGCCGGAGGTGACGGTGAGTACGGCTCCGGAAAGCGCAAGGCCGGAGCGTAACGCCCTGCCCGCCCCGGCGGGCGCGGTGTCCTTACCGGAGTCTTACGGTCCTGATTCTTCCTATACGCAGACCGCCCCCGCGTACGTACCTGACAGTGAGCGTCAGGGAAGCGCTGTACAGCAGCACAGCGGCAGTCTGCAGGAGAGCGTACAGGCGCAGCCGCAGTACGATAACCGCGTGGGCAGTCTCGATAATTCCAGCTTCCTGAACCGTCCGCACAACAGCTCGTCCTCGAATCTGCCAGGCTACCTCAATCCTTCTGAGGAGGTGACGACCTTTACCGATCCCGCTCCGGTGATGGCCAATATCAGCGCCCCGCAGCGGGTTTATGACAGCTGGCGCCCCGACGTGCACCTGCTCTCCACGGCCGAGGACACGGCGGCCATGCCCGAGGAGGAGCTTCGGGATACCGCCGAGACCTTAAACCGCGCCTTAACCGAGTTTAACGTGCGCGCCCACGTGGTGCGCTGTGTGCCGGGGCCCGTCATCACGCGCTATGAACTGGCCCTTGACCCCGGGATCCGCTCCTCGGCCGTCTCCTCGCTCTCCACCGACATCAGCCGCAAGCTGAAGGTGGAGACCCTGCGCGTCATCGACGCCGTCCCCGGCACCGATTACGTGGGCGTGGAGGTGCCGAACCGTCACCGCAAGCTCATTACCCTGGGTTCCATCATGCTCCGTCCTGAATATCAGGAAAGCAGGGCCTCCCTGCCCGTCATCCTGGGCGTGGGCGTGTCGGGGGAGCCCATCGTGCAGGATCTGGCCAAATCCCCGCATCTTCTTATCTGCGGCACCACGGGCTCGGGCAAGTCGGTGGGCCTGCACGCGCTCATCATGTCCCTGGTCATGAAGCTGAGCCCGGCGGAACTGCGCTTTATCATGGTCGACCCCAAGCGCGTGGAATTAGGCTTCTACAGCAACTTGCCGCACCTTATCACGCCCATCATCTCGGACGTGGAGGAGAAGACGGGACCGGCTCTCAAGTGGTGCGTGGAGGAGATGGAGCGGCGTTACCGTCTCCTTGAGGGCCTTAACGTGCGCAACTTAAAGGAGTACAACGAGAAGATAAGAGCGGAGAACGCGGCAGGGCGCGTCGTTTACGACCCGGCGTGGAACGCCTCCATGGGCGGACAGCCTCCGGTGTTAAAGCCGCTGCCCTTTATCGTGGTCTGCGTCGAGGAGTACGCCGATCTCATGAGTCAGACCAAGAACAAGAAGAACGAGTTCTCGCCTGAAAACTGCATCAACCGTTTAGCGGCCAAGTCGCGCGCGGCGGGCATTCACATGATCCTCGCCACGCAGACGCCGCGCACCGACGTGGTGACCTCGTCGATTAAGGCCAACGTGCCCTCGCGCCTTGCCTTTACCGTGCAGTCGGGCCTTGACTCGCGCGTCATTCTCGACGAGAACGGCGCCGAGAAGCTGTTAGGCAACGGTGACATGCTCTTTAAGTTCATGGGCGGGCGCACCACGCGCGCCCACTGCGGATTCGTGGACAATTCCGAGGTGGCCCGCGTGGTCGCCGCGTGGCATGAAAAGGCAGGGGACGCCGAGTTCATCGAGGGCGTTACCGACAGTCCGCAGGAAGAGGTGGAAATCGACAGCCGCGGCGGCTCGCAGCAGCTCGATGCCCTCTTTGATCTGGCCGCGCAGTTTGCCCGCGACTATATTGACCGTAAGAGTAAGAACCCGGCTATCAGCGATTTCCAGTCCACCCTGGGGGTGGGCTATCCGCGGGCCAAGAAGATTTTCGCGCAGTTAGAGCGTGAAGGAGTGCTTTTGGGATGAGACGTATCACATCAGGGCGCTGTCTGAAGACGCTGATCCTGTCCTGCCTGCTGCTGCCGGCGCTGTCCCTGGCCTCTCCCGCGGAGGAACTCAGGACGCGTCTTGCTTCTTTTGACGCGCTGCGCGCCGCCTTTACGCAGACCGTCACGGATGAGCAGGGCACGCTTTTAAACGAGGCGCAGGGGCTTTTGCAGCTGCAAAAGCCGAAGCGTATTCTGGTGCATACCATGGAGCCGGATGAGACCTTTCTCTTTACGCGCGCTGACGGCCTCTATTTTTACGATCCCTTTATCAATCAGGTTACCATCATGGACTCCGGGGTGCTCGATACTTCGCCCTTTGCCCTCCTGATAAGCAGCGATCCCTCACTCTGGGAGCGCTATGCCATTGCAGGTGAGGACGGGAGCTATACCCTGACGGTGCGCGCGCCCTCAGAGGGCAGCGGGGCCTTAAATAAGCTTACCCTTACCTTTGACGGGGAGAGCCTCTCCTCCTTAAGTCTCTTTATGCAGGATGGCACGGTCAATTCCTATACCTTCTCTGGGGTTACGACGGAGATCAGAGCTGAGGATTTTGAGGTAGTGCTGCCCCCTGATGTCGAGGTCGATGATGGCAGGTGAGGGCGATCTGTTCGCCGCCTTTGAGGCGCAGATGCGTGAAAGGGCCCTTGATGAGGAGAAGGGACGCAGCAGCGGCCTTTTAAACCGCGCCCTGAAGGAGCAGGCACAGAGCGCAGGCGGGGATGAGGACAGCTTTGCGCCTCTGGCCGCCAGGATGCGCCCCCGTTCCCTTGACGATTACATCGGACAGAGCCATCTGGTGGGGGAGGGGCGTCCCCTGCGCGTGGCCCTGGAGAAAGGGCAGTGTTATTCCATGGTCTTCTGGGGGCCGCCCGGCGTCGGCAAGACCACGCTTGCCCTCATCATCGCAAGGCACACCGGTGCCTATCTGGAGCAGATCTCCGCCGTCACCGCCGGCATTAAGGAGATCCGCGCCGCCATTGACCGCGCAAAGGAGCGCAAGGCCGCGGGCGTGCGCACGCTGCTCTTTGTCGATGAGGTGCACCGCTTTAATAAAAGTCAGCAGGACGCCTTCTTACCTCATATCGAGGACGGCACCATCATCTTTATCGGCGCCACTACCGAAAATCCCTCCTTTGAGCTCAATTCCGCGCTGCTCTCGCGCTCGCGCGTCTATGTTCTCAAAAAACTCGGGGACAGTGACCTGGAGCAGCTTCTTGATCGCGTGCTCACGGAAAAACGCGGTCTGGGTGACTATCACCTCAAACTCGGGGAACGCGTGCGCCGCGCTCTCATCTCGCTTTCAGGCGGGGATGCGCGGCATCTTCTGAACACCCTGGAGATGCTCTCCGATTTGGCCACCCCCGCAGAAGACGGTACCCGCGAGATCACCTACGACATGGTCTCCGCGGTCGCGGGACGGCGGCTTATCACCTATGACAAGGGCGGGGACGCGTATTACGATCTCATTTCCGCCTTCCACAAGTCGGTGCGCGGCTCATCTCCCGATGCCGCTCTGTACTGGTACGCCCGCATCATTGAGGCCGGCGGCGATCCGCTCTACGTGGCGCGCCGTCTCTTAGCCATCGCCACCGAGGACGTGGGCCTTGCCGATCCGCATGCCATGCAGGTGGCCTTAAACGCCTGGGATATCTATGAGCGCGTGGGAGACGCCGAGGGCCTCAGGGCCATCGCCGAGGCGGCGGTCTATTTAGCTCTCGCCCCCAAGAGCAACGCCCTCTATATGGCCTTCCATCAGGCCCGCCACGACGCCGTCGCGCTGCCCTCCTTTGAGGTGCCGCTGTATCTGCGCAACGCGCCCACGAAGCTTATGGAGGATCTGGGCTTTCACGAGGGCTACCGCTACGCTCACGATTACGAGGGGGCCTACGCGGCAGGCGAATGTTTCCTGCCTGAGGAATTAGACGGCCGTGAGTACTATAAGCCTAACGATCGCGGCCTTGAAATCAAGCTTGGCGACAAGCTTAAGTTCCTTAGAGAGCGGGATAGGGACAGCAGCTGGCACCGCTATGACGCCACCCATGCCACGCGTATGCAAAAGCGCCTCACGGGCGATCCCGGGGAGAACTTTCATCCCCGGGACCGGCACGGGCGCAACGGCGAGAGCACGCCTTTTTGATCCCCTTAGGGCAGAGGGGCCTAAATGTGGTAAAATCGCCGCGCCCGTCTCTTGGGGGCGTATTACGTAATTCATCAGTTAAATGGCGTATTTCGATGCTTGACTCCAGATATCTCCGCGGTGACATAGAAGAAGCCGCCGCCCGTCTTGCTACCCGTAATTTCACTTTAGATGTCGAAAAGCTCACCGCTTTAGAGGCAAAGCGCAAGGATCTCATGGTCAGGACTCAGGATTTGCAGGCCAAACGCAATGCCCTGTCCAAATCCATCGGTCAGGCCGTCCGCGAAAAGCGTGACGTGAGCGCCATCAAGGCCGAGGTGACCGCTGTCGGTCAGGAGTTAGACACCGTAAAGCGCGAGCAGGACGCCGTCCTAGAGGAAATTAAGACTCTCTCCTATACCATCCCCAACCTGCCGGACGCCTCCGTCCCCGTGGGCAAGGATGACAGCGAGAACGTCGAGGTCCGCCGCTGGGGAACGCCGCGGGTCTTTGACTTTGAGATTAAGGATCACGTCGCCTTAGGCGAGGGCCTCTCCCAGCTCGATTTTGAAAATGCCCGCAAGATTTCCGGCGCCCGCTTCGCCATCATGAAGGGCCCGCTGTGCGCCTTACACCGCGCCCTGGTGCACCTCATGCTCGATCTGCACGCCAGGCAGGGCTACACCGAGGTGTACGTTCCTTATTTAGTCAACACCGACAGTCTCTACGGCACCGGTCAGCTGCCCAAGTTCGGTGAGGATCTCTTCCACACCTCCTTAAACGGCAACGCTGACGGCGATGACGTCAACCGTCACTTCTGCCTCATCCCCACCGCCGAGGTGCCCTTAACCAATCTCGTGCGCAATGAGATCGTCGATGAGGACAAGCTGCCTCTGCTCGTCACTGCCCATACCCCGTGCTTCCGCTCCGAGGCGGGCTCGGCCGGCCGTGACACCCGCGGCTTAATCCGCATGCATCAGTTCGACAAGGTCGAGATGGTGCGCATCGAAAAGCCCGAGGATTCGTGGCCGGCCCTGGAGACCTTAACCCATGACGCCGAGGCAGTGCTGCAGGCCTTAAATCTGCCTTACCGCGTGGTGGCCCTTTCCACCGGCGATATGGGCTTCTCGGCGGCTAAGACCTACGATCTGGAGGTCTGGATCCCCGCGCAGAACACCTACCGCGAGATCTCCTCGTGCTCGAACTGCACCGACTTCCAGGCCCGCCGCATGCAGGCGCGCGTGCGCCGCAAGGACGGCCGCATCGAGCTTCTGCACACCTTAAACGGTTCGGGACTGGCCGTTGGCCGCACCCTGGTGGCCGTGATGGAGAACTATCAGAACGCCGACGGCTCCATTACCGTGCCCGAGGTGTTAAGACCTTACTTAAACGGTCTTGAGGTCATAAAGTAAGCGGATGCTTTCTTTAGCCGATTACGTCATTCTGGCAGTGGTGGGGGCTTCCTCACTGCTGTCCCTCCTGAGGGGCTTTGTCAAGGAGGCCGTCTCGCTTGCGGCCTGGGTGCTGGCCTTCGCGGTAACGGGACATTTTTATGATCGCCTCGCCGTGCGCCTCACGTATTTCAATGACGCCATGGTGCGTATCGCCGTAGCGAGTGCGCTCCTCTTTACGCTGACCCTCATCGTGGCAGGTTTATGCGGCAATATCCTGAGAGCTCTCATCACTAAGGCGGGGCTTTCCGGCACGGACCGGCTTTTGGGCGTCGTCTTCGGCGTCTTAAGGGGCGTTCTCGTGGTCTGCGCGGTCCTCGCGCTGCTGCAAATCCTGTTTAAGTTTCACATTCTTACCTTTATCGCGGATGAGCTGTGGTGGAAGGATTCGCTTTTCATTCCCGAGCTCATGCGCATCGTTAGTTGGTTTTTCGTCTACGTAGGCACGCCCTCGATAGGAGTATGACATGTGCGGAGTAGTGGGCATTGTGAGCCAGAGCCCCGTGAATCTGGAGCTTTATGACGCCCTGACGGTGTTACAGCACCGCGGTCAGGATGCGGCCGGAATCGTTACCATCGACGAGGGTAACTGTTTCCGCCAGCGCAAGGCCAACGGTCTTGTCCGGGACGTCTTTGAACAAAAGCACATGCGCCGTCTGCAGGGCCAGATCGGTATCGGCCACGTGCGCTATCCCACGGCCGGTTCCTCCTCGGCCGCCGAGGCCCAGCCGTTTTACGTCAATTCGCCTTACGGCATCGCCCTCGCGCATAACGGCAATCTCACCAACAGCCGCGAGCTCAAGATCCGCTGCGAGGAGGCGCACCGTCACGTCAATACCTCCTCGGATTCGGAAATCCTCTTAAACATCTTCGCCTGGAAGCTTTCCCTCATCAACGCCCCCGAGGTGACGGCCGAGGAAGTCTTTGAGGCCATCCGCGGGGTCAATGAGGAAATCGTCGGCGCCTACGCCGTGGTCGCCCTGATCATCGGAGGCGGTTTAGTGGCCTTCCGCGATCCTTTAGGTATCCGTCCCCTGGTGCTCGGCTCGCGCGTCAGCGAGAGCGGCAAAAAGGAGTACATGGTCGCCTCCGAGAGCGTGGCCCTCGATGTCGGCGGCTTTAAGCTGGAGCGTGACGTGGCCCCAGGGGAGGCGCTCTTCATCACTCCCGAGGGTGAGCTGCACTCGGCCATCTGCGCCAAAAACGCCCGCCTGCAGCCCTGCATCTTCGAGTACGTGTATTTTGCCCGTCCCGACTCCATCATGAACGGCGTCTCGGTCTATGCCGCCCGCGTGCGCATGGGTACCAAGCTAGCCGCGCGGATCCGCCGTGACTTTTCGCACCTCGATATCGACGTGGTCATTCCCATTCCCGAGACCTCCTGCGATATCGCCGTCGAAATCGCCCGTACCTTAGGCGTTCCCTACCGTCAGGGCTTCGTGAAGAACCGCTATATCGGACGTACCTTCATTATGCCGGGTCAGAAGATGCGCAAGAAGTCGGTGCGCAATAAGCTCAATCCCATTCCCGCTGAGTTCGCAGGCAAGCGCGTGCTGCTCGTGGACGATTCCATCGTGCGCGGCACCACCTCCGAGCAGATCGTGGAAATGGCCTTAGAGTCGGGAGCCCGTGCCGTCTATTTCGCTTCCGCTGCCCCCGAGGTGCGCTATCCCAACGTCTACGGCATCGACATGCCGACCGCGAAGGAGCTTATCGCCTCCGGACACGACGCGAGCGAGGTGTGCCGCATGATCCATGCCGACGCGCTCATCTATCAGACCCTTGAGGATTTAGAGGCCGCGGTGCGGGAGGAAAATCCCGCCCTGACCACCTTTGAGACCTCGGTCTTCAGCGGTGAGTACATCACGCCCGGTGTGGATGAGGAATACTTCAGCTATCTTGACCGGCAGCGCAGCGACGACGCCAAGGCCGATCGTGCCTGGAACGGCGCTAACGGCGATCTCGAGCTCTACAATATCTAAATGAGAAGTAAGGCGGGGGCCCTGAGGGCCCACCGCCTGTAAAGCCCGGGGCTCCCCCGGGGCCTCCTGTTCTCTTTCGTCTGACTCTCTCCTCCTGCTAAAGCGCGCCTTAGCCTTAACCCCCGTCCTGCCCTGAAGATTACGTGTCTTGCCCTGGAGCGGAAATTTGTCCCCTTAATGGCAGTTTATGCCCCCGCGGAAGGGGTTTAGATCAGGTGCCAGGCAAAGATGTAAGACATAAGCTCAGACAGAGGGCGGGAACGGATCGGCTAAGCTTAGGGGGAGTAAAAATTTCGTCAGAATATCGTATTGATTTTAAATTAAAAATTAAAGTTTTTGTAAAAAATCCGAGGGGAGGGCTTGTCAGGGGAAATTTACTTGCTATAATGCACACGCTTTCTGCGACGCGCCCTTAGCTCAGCTGGTTAGAGCATCACCTTGACATGGTGGGGGTCGGTGGTTCGAGTCCACTAGGGCGCACCAGAGGATCCGCTTTGCGCCTTTAGCTCA
>DVOQ01000051.1 GCA_018713485.1 Candidatus Avisuccinivibrio pullicola | reverse complement strand
GCGCAATTCCCCATGCGTAAGCGAGGGGCAGCTGATATAGACTTTAGTGGAAACCTGTACGCTTATACAGCGCAAACTTAAGACAAGTGAGCTTTAAGCCTTAAAGAAGGGCGCCGTAAGAGAGCGGGGAGTGCTTGCGCGTTTACGCAGGCTCTGACAGTAATTTCTTAAAAAACAGGAAGTTAAATCAGAGTAAGGCAGAGGTCATGTCCCTTAGGGGAACTAAGTCTCTTAGGGCAGGGCTCTGCAGGATCCGTGAAAAAGCCTGAAAGCTGGAGCTGGTGTTACAATTTTAGCGCATAGCCTTGAGAGGGGGTAATTATGGCGAGGACTCCGGCCGTCACGGAAAGCGTCTTTGAGTACGTGCGCGATAAGATCCGTTCGGGTGTGTGGGCGGTAGGGGATAAGCTTCCCTCCGAAAACACGCTGACAGGCGAGCTTAACATTTCGCGCTCGACACTGAGGGAGGTTTTAAAACAGTACATTGCCCTGGGTATTCTCGCCTCCTATCAGGGCAGGGGAACCTATGTCATCTCTAATGCCATCGATCTGCTTACGGGCAATGTCAGTCATGGCAGCAGGGATCGCGATGAGATTGCCTCAGCCGTGGAAGATGTGCTCGAGTTCAGACTCTTAGTAGAGCCACGGTGCGTGGCGATGTTTATGGAACGTGAGGAGCTTATCCGCAGACAGTTCATTGCGGAGATGGAAAAGTGCAATGCCCGCATGGAGGAGAACGTAGGGAAGGCCAATCCCTTTATTGCCGCCGATATCGCCTTTCATATCCTGATTGCGGAGGGATCGGGCAACCGCGTTTTTGCCGAAAGCATGCGGGTGCTTTTTGAAAAAACGCTGCTGCAGCACCGGCAGATAAACTCACTGTTTGGCTTTCAGGACGGACTGCGCTGCCACAGACGGATCTTAGATGCCGTCCGCGAGGGGGCTTCAGGCAAAGCAGAGCGTGAGATGCGTCATCATATACAGCAGGCCCTGGCGGCTTTACAGGACGGGGCCCGTACCTGCTGAGGCGTACGGCTGTCTTATGTCTATACCGGGGATCTGTGCCAGTTCACTTAATTTCCCCGGCTTCAGAATAACGTACCCTCAGGACGGGAAAGCTGTCTGCTAATGTTAGAGGCATAACTTTACAAGTGTGCCAAAGTTGTGATCCGGATCAGAACCTGACCGTGATTTTAGCCCCCTTACGGAGGAGATCCGGCGTTTCCGTCTTATAAAAAGCTCATAAGCACTGCCTGAAGGCAGGAGTTAGGCTTTTTTAGGGAGATTTTTCATGACACGTAAGGTCACCATCCGTGATATTGAGGTGATTAATACCGCCCCCGAGGGCATTAACCTCACCGTGGTCAAGGTACTCACCTCCGAGGATGGTCTGTACGGTTTAGGCTGCGCTACCTTCGCCTATCGCCACGAGGCGGTCACCACCTATATTCTTAAATACCTGAAGCCCCTGATGATAGGCCGTGACGTCAGTGCCATCGAGGAGAACTGGGCTTTAATGCATCAGAACGCCTACTGGCGCAACGGCGGTGTGGAGAACAACGCCATCTCCGGCATTGACCTTGCCTTATGGGACATCAAGGGCAAGATGGCTGACATGCCCGTCTATGATCTCCTGGGCGGCGCGGTACGTAAGGCCGTTCCTGTCTACCGTCACGTGGACGGGGCCTCGGTTGAGGAGATTGTCGATCAGGTTCAGTATTATCAGTCCCTAGGCGTGCGTCATCTGCGCGTGCAGTCAGGAGGCTACGGCGGCGGTCTTGATATGCGCGCTCCCGCAAGCGCCCCCCGGGGAGCCCTTGACGGTATTTATTTAAATTCGCGCGAGTACATCCGCAAGACCGTGGCCCTCTTTGACAAACTGCGTGAGCGCCTTGGTTTTGAGATGGATTTCGTGCATGACGTGCATGAGCGCATTACCCCCGCTGAGGCCCTGACTCTGGGCAAGGCCCTGGAGCCCTATCAGCTCTTCTTCCTTGAGGATGCGCTGCCTTTAGATCAGACTGCCTGGTTTCAGCATTTCCGCAATCAGTGCGCCATCCCCTTAGCCGAGGGAGAACTCTTTAACAATCCTGCGGAGTGGCGCCAGCTTATCGTCAATCATCTCATTGATTTTATCCGCGTGCATCTAACCCAGGTGGGTGGTCTCACTCCCGCGCGCAAGATAGCCATTCTGGCAGGCGAGTTCGGGGTGCGCACCGCCTGGCACGGCCCCGGTGACATGTCTCCGGTGGCTCACGCGGCCAATATCCACCTTGATCTGGCCTCTCCCAATTTCGGCGTGCAGGAATGGTCGGGAATTGAACCGCCCAATTTCGTCATTCAGAAACTCAATGAAAAGAAAGGCGCGCTTCTCGAGGTCTTTGACGGACTTCCCGAGTTTAAGGACGGTTACGTTTATCCCAATGACCGTCCGGGCCTTGGCGTTACCATAAACGAAAAGGAAGCGGCCAAGTATCCCTGCAGCGCCGACGTCACTACCTGGACGCAGACCCGGGGCCGTGACGGTGCTTTAGTGCTTCCATAACCTTGGAACTTTAAAAGCTCCCCTGTCTTTGAGGGGGGCTTACAGAAACAGCAGTTTTTAAACTAAGGATGAGTGCCCCCGGAGGGGCCTTAGTACAGGAGTTAATCATGGTGCATCCCTTATTTGATATTGAAGGCCGTAAGGCTATCGTTACCGGCGGTACCCGCGGTCTGGGTTACGGCATGGCCGAGGGCCTGATGGAGGCAGGCTGCGAGGTAGTGATCGTCGGCACCTCTGACAAGGTTTACGACGTCGCTAAAGGTTTCTGCGACCGCGGCTTTAAGTGCCACGGCGTTAAGGCCAATCTGGCCCTGCGTGAGGAGACGCTGCGCTGCTTTGATGAGTGCCTCTCTAAGCTTGGCGGCACCCTTGACATTCTCGTCACCGCCCACGGCATTCAGCGCCGTCACTCCGCGGAGGTCTTCCCCTTAAACGAGTGGGATGAGGTGATTAACGTCAACCTCAATTCCGTTTTCCTGCTCTGCCAGAGAGCCGGTCAGGAGATGCTCAAGAAAGGCTACGGCAAGATCATCACCATCGCCTCCATGGTCTCGTGGTTCGGAGGACAGACCGTTCCCGCCTACACCGCCGCCAAGGGGGGTGTCACCCAGTTAACCAAGGAACTCTCCAATGACTGGATTGCCCGCGGCATCAACGTCAACTCCATTGCCCCGGGCTACATGGCCACTGAGATGAATGCCGCTCTCCTTGATAAGAACAATCCCCGCTATGCGCAGATCACCGAGCGCATTCCGGCCAACCGCTGGGGCACCGGCGATGACATGAAGGGCGCGGTGATCTTCCTCTCCTCTCATGCCTCCGACTATTTAGGCGGAGCCATCATCCCCGTGGACGGCGGCTATCTCGTCAAATAATGCTGTGATTAACAGCGTGTGACCTCTATGTGTTGTTAAGGCTTCCCTGAGGGGAGGCCTTTTCAGCTCCCGGTGAAAGAGCTGAGAGCGAAGGCTGAACGGCCTCTGATCTTTCTATATGAAAGCCTCCCTGAGGTCAAAAATCCCTGATCCCTAAGGGATCTCCCACGGCTGTACTTTTCCTCTTCGGCGTGTCGTCTCTGAGCATATGGCAGCACGGCCCGTGCATTAAGGCTGCGCTGCGGCTTTTGTCTCTAATGCAGGCGGCAAAGTTGCCTGCCGGCCAAATTTGCATAAAATCAGACGGTGACGATCATAAAAACCTACACCACTGATTCAGAGTTCCGCGATCTGAAAACCGTCAGGATTAAAGCTGCATGCAGTGGTCAGGCTGCACGGACCCCATACCGGTGCAGCCTGGGAAGGAAACAGTCTTTTTGGAGGCACGGGCTTTAGGTAAAGCCGCTCGGTTTGTCCGCCGCTTCCGTCTGTGTTAGTTTAGGGCAATCTGTAACTGAGTTCATAAGGAACGGTAGATGACTAAGAGCGCTTTTTTAATCGTCGTTGACGTGCAGAAGGATTTCGTGGACGGATCTCTGGGCACTTCAGAGGCACGGGAGATGTACCCGCGTCTTCTTGATAAGGTGCGTAATTTTAAAGGCAGGGTACAGATCG
>DVOQ01000050.1 GCA_018713485.1 Candidatus Avisuccinivibrio pullicola | reverse complement strand
AGGGCAGGAACTGCCCGGATAGCCGGGGCTGCAGGCTCAGTAATGAGCTGTCACCCGGAACCTGCCGGAGAGCGGCCTGAAAACCGCTCAGCCGGAAGCCCATGAGCTTCAGCTCATGGGAGGAGTTCACCAGCTATACCCTCTAGACAAATCTTTCCCTTACCCTGAGGCAGGGAAAACTTTAAGAAAAGCGTCTTCCTGAAAGCGAGACAGATCGTCTTAAGAGTGCGCGGGGCTTAAATTACGTGCCCTATCTCACGTTACGCAGGGGGGCGCTTTTGCTATAGTGCATATGTTTGCAGTTAACATTAAGGAGTGAGCTATGCTTGCAGGCGGTCAGTGCATACTGTTAAGAAAAGGTGATTATGAGGCGACCATCGTCACGGTGGGAGCGGGCATGTGCGCGGTGCGCTATCAGGGACGCTATATTTCCCTGCCCCACGATCCGGACGCTGTCCCCTTAGCGCACTTAGGTAAAGTGCTCATTCCCTGGCCCAACCGCATCAAAAACTCGCAGTACACTTTCAAAGGCGTTACCTATCAGCTCAATACCACCGAGCAGCGCACCGGCTGCGCCAATCACGGCTTTTTAGCGTGGAAGGAATGGCAGATTGAGGAATTAAGCACCACCTCCGTGACCTTAAAGGCCTATGTCATCCCCACCACAGGCTATCCCTTCCTCATTGAGAGTAAAGCCATCTACAGCGTAGACGATCAGGGGCTGTCCGTTACTCTCACCTCCACGAATATCGGCAGACAGGACGCCCCCTACGGGGCAGGTCAGCATCCCTACATCACCTGCAACTGCAAGGTACTCGATAAGTGCACCTTGACCTTCCCCTGTACCGAGGTCTGGGACGTGGATGATAAGCTCTGCCCCACGCAGTTAGTGCCCGCTTCCTCGATGCACCTTGATTTCACTCAGGAAAGAAGCCTGAACGGGGTGAAGATCGATCACGCCTTTTTAAACGGCGGAGGCCCCATGAGCGTCACCTTAAAATCGCAGGAAATGAGCGTGAGCCTGTTAACCACCGCGCCCTACGTGCAGCTCTTTACGGCCGAGAAATTAGACCGCAAGGGCCTTGCCGTGGAGCCGATGTCCTGCCCGGCTAATGCCTTTAACTCCGGAGTGGGACTTACCGTCCTTAAACCCGGTGACAGCCACACCTTAAGCTATCGCCTCATGGCCGATCTGCTGCTCTAGATTAAGGAAGGCGGCTAAGGCCGCCTTCTGTCTCACTCAGAGCGTCCTACTGACGAACCCAGAACTTCCACCACGGCGTGGCGTCACGGCCCGCGGCCACCTCATAGAGGCGGTTGACGATGCGGTTGACCACCGACCCTTCGCGGGAGGCATCTCCCCAGTCCACGGTGGTCAGCAGTTTCACGGCCTCGGTGACGTGATTTACGGTATAGATGTGAAAACGTCCTGCCTTAACGGCACGGACCACGGCGGGACGCAGTACCAGCTGCTGCACGCAGGAGGCGGGAATGATCACGCCCTGGGTACCGGTAAGTCCGTGGAGACGGCAGACGCGGAAAAAGCCCTCGATCTTCTCGTTGACCCCGCCCACGGGCTGCACGTCACCAAACTGATCGACAGCTCCCGTCACAGCTAAATCCTGACGCACGGGAATACCGGCAAGGCAGGAAATCACGGCGCACAGACCGGTTAAAGAGGCGCTGTCACCGTCAATCTCGCTGTAGGACTGCTCAAAGACGAGGCTGGCTGAAACCGGCAGGGGCGCGTCGGCACCGAACTCCCGCGTGATATAGCCGTTGATGATCATCATGGCCTTGGCGTGGATCTGACCTGCCAGCTCCGCCTTGCGCTCGATGTCGATGATATCGCCCTCTCCTCCTGCCCGGAGCGTGGCGGTAATGCGCACCGGTTCACCGAACTCATAGGCCGAGGCGGACATCTCGATGACCGACAGGCCGTTGATCTGTCCCGTAACCGCGCCCTTCGTGGCGATGAGCAGCTGCCGGTCACGGTGATCGCGCAGCTCGGCCTCGGCAAGGAAGTTAAGGCGGAAATCCTCGGCTGCAAGGGCCTTCAGGGCGTCCCGTAAGGTAACGCGCTCCCCCCGGGCATAAGAAGAGGCCTCGGCGGCTAAGGACTCAAGGCGCAGACGGGGCAGCCCCATCCAGCGCCGGTCCCCGCTCTGCCTGCAGGACCAGATGGCAAAGAGACGCACCGCTTCAGGACTGAAGGGCTTAAGGTTAAGCCGGTGCCTAAAGGACTCTAAGAGCCCTGCCATGAGTTCCATACCGCCTAAGGCCGGGAACTCGGAGACAAAATCGGTATGCAGCGCGAGATCGGTCTCCGGCCAGAATAAAGGCAGCTGAGAGGCCTCGCCTGCGTCCGCGCAGAGAATGAGCTTCAGCGCATGATGGCTCTCCATGGCCCGCTGCATGAGACTTACGTAGCGGGGGTGCTCCAGAAAGAGCGCGGCAGGCAGGATGAGAAGCTCAGTATCCGCCACCAGAGGGGCAGAGGAGAGCGGCTGTGCCTTATCTTTCAGTCCATCCGTACCAAAAAGCTCGCGGCGCGTGGGAGCGCGGCTTAAACGCACCTTAAGCGCGGGCGCCACCCTGTGGGCGATCTCCTCCATGTCACTTAAGGCGTCAGTATCGCGCGAGGCGCAGATACAGAGCATCCGGTGCACGGGCGACACGAGGAGGGTACGCACGGCCTTGAGGGCGCGATGCTGCAATGCGGCATAGGAGCGCGGGGCTACCTCTTCAAGCCCTTCCGTGACGAAGGAAGGATAGAGTTCCGTGTCCTTAAGCTCGGTATAACCCTGCCTTTCGGGAACCTGAACTTCCCTGAGCTTAGTCTTCCTCACAGATGACCTCCGCGATATAGGGAAGCTCACGGTAAGACTGATCGAGATCGAGGCCGTAGCCTACGATAAAGCCCTTATCGAGGACAAAGCCCGCGTAGTCGGTGGTAAGCTCCACCTCGCGCCGCTCGTGCTTATCCACCATGGCGGCAATTTTCACGGACAGTGCCCCCTCTTCCATAAGGAGCTCCTTCAGGGCCTTCAGGGTACGGCCCGTGTCCACCACATCCTCCACGAGGAGGATATGACGGCCTTTCACGGGAGAGGATAAGGGCACGCGGAACTGCACCGTGCCCGTGGACTCCGTTCCGCTATAGGAGGAGGCCTGCACGAAATCGAGAGTTAAATGCTTAACCGAAACCTCGCGCAGCAGATCAGCGCAGAAAAAGAGCGCGCCCTTCATGACGCAGACGGCGGTCACTTCTTTATCGGCGTAATCCTTAGAAATTTCCTTTCCCATTTCCCTGACGCGCTCTGCTATCTGCCCGCGCGTATACAGAGTTTTTAAAGCTTTTATCTGCATCTTAGTCAAACTCGAAACTGTAAATGAGATCGGCTGCCTGATCGACCGAGGAGACGAACTCAGCGTACAGGCGGCGCATGAACTCATAGCGAAGCTTAAACTCTCCTACGGCATTGAACACGCCATAGCCGTAGGAAATCCTGATTTTACGGGTGAGATAACCTTGCACGGCCACCTGCGTCTCATCACCGGAACCCGTGGCATTAAAGGACACGTCCTGCACCCCAAAGGCCCCCACGAGGGCATTGACGAGCCCCGTGGTAGAGCCTAAACCCAAACCCAACAGCATCTGCGAGCTGTTAGTGCTGCTCTGATTGAGCGAGGTATTCTTATCCAGACCATGTCCGTAGAGAATATAGGAAAGCACCTCGTTATCGGACATGGCGGGCTCGGAAAAGAGCGCGATACGCGGATCGGAGGCCGTACCCGTGACGCGCACGCCTGCTGTCACCTCATCTTCCATATCCTCGGGATCGGCTACGATTTCCACATCAAGGCGCGGATCGGCAATCGGTCCGTCAAAGGCGGTACGGGCACGGTTGACGATGAAATGGTGCCCAAAGAGATCGGCCCTGCCGTCCACAATGCGCACCTCACCGTAACCCTTGATATCGTGCTCGCTGCGGGCTTTCTTCACGTCAAGACCGCCCACGAGGCGCGCATCAAGGCCCATGGCCGAGAGCTGCACGTCCTCGCCTAAGGCGACTTTGAGATCGACCGTGGCCGGTACGGGCGGGGAGATATTAGAGATCAGTTCCTGGGTACCGCCTTCGGGGACTAAAATCTCATCCCCCGAGGGCTGCGCTCCCGAGTCGATGATATTGTTAACGCGGATACGCGCGTCCGGCACGGAAACCTCTCCGGTCACGGCAAAACCGTCAGCAAAGCTCACGTGCGTGTCCACGCTTGCGTGCGCCTGACCAAAACCCATGAGAAACACCGGCAGTTTTTCGGCCGTGACGTCAAGTTCGCCCTTAGCTCCCGTCGCGAAATTAAGCAGGCCGTCCAAAAGCACCTCCCCGCCGTTTAAGGTGATGGTACCGAGGAGATCGCCTGAGGTGCCGTTTAAATTCAGCGCCACGTCAAAGTTATCCACCTGACCTACGTCAAAGCGCGGCTCGGCGCTGCCCGTGGCCTTAAAGGTACCGTGAAGGAGCGGGGCGCTTAGGGTGCCGCTAAGGGTGCTGTCGAGCGTGGCCTTGCCCTGCAGATCGTTAAACTGCGAACCGACGCCGGTTAAAAGCGCGAGATTGAAATTCTCAAGCTTCAGGGAGCCGCCAAGCCGGCGCGCCGTCAGAGGCTCACTCACTGTGAGGTTGAGGTTCACCGCACCCTGTTCCCTTCTTAAATGCAGCTGCGAGTTAAGATCAAGCGATCTCTCGGTCACCTTACCCTTAACCCTGACGGCATCAAACATCAGGGGCACGCCATAGGCCATGATGCGCGTGTCTGAGGAGTCCATATTAAGCGTGATATCGGGCACCCCCTCCGTAATGCGGACTTTGAGATCCATGCTTAAGGGGCCGCGCATATTCACGTCCTCAGGCAGGAGATCGCTTAGGGACTTTAAGTCATAGTCCTTAAAGTTAAGGCCCGTGATGAGGGTACCGGGTCCAAAGGAGGTGGCATCCACGTTCAGCCTGCCGTTATCGCCGCGCAGGGAAAAGGCTCCCGCCTGCCCCTCTCCCGTGGAGAGGGCATAGCTTAAAGGCAGAGACTCTTCAAGCGAGATAGAACCCGATAAGGGGGAGGAGGCGAAAAACTCCTCAAGGGTCCCCTGCCATTCCTGATTATCGTTAAGTCCTCCTGAAAGGGCGATAAAGCCGCGGGTCGAGCCGTCGCAGTTGGCGTTGAGGCTATGATGTGCCAGATCGCCTGAGAAATCGAGAATACACTGACGGGCCATGGGCAGTGAGGCTGAAGGCCTGAAATTGGAGGCGATGGCAGTTACCTCGAAATTCTGCTCTCCCGTATGGGTTCGGGCATCGAGGATGAGCTCACGCACGCGTAACTCACCGGAGCGCAGGCGGTTGACGCGCCCGGACAGCGTAACATCGAGATCCTTAAGAGCCCCGAGGACCTTGAGCTCGGCACTTACCTCACCCTGAAGGCCGGTAACGAGGCTCTCCAGCCTTGGCAGAGTGGCGGTAAGCGTCAGTGAGGAATCATGAGGCACGACCCTGCCCCCGCCCCGGACGCTGTTCTCTCCCTGCACGAAGGCAAGCTCCCCGACATCAAAACCGTCTTTAAGGGAGCCCCTGGCCTCCTGTAAAG
Source organism: Candidatus Avisuccinivibrio pullicola (assembly GCA_018713485.1). Taxonomy (GTDB): domain Bacteria; phylum Pseudomonadota; class Gammaproteobacteria; order Enterobacterales; family Succinivibrionaceae; genus Avisuccinivibrio_A; species Avisuccinivibrio_A pullicola. The sequence continues at coordinate 14,800 of DVOQ01000050.1, read as the reverse complement.
AGAACGTGGAGGGAATACCGTTAAGATAGAGAGCGGCGTTTAAGGCCGGCACGTCAAAGTCCACATTAACGGGAGAGAGCTCCGTGCTCACGTCAGGGAAAAGCGCCACTTTAAGGTAAGGCACGTTGAGGCTCAGAGGCCCCCTTAAGGCCTGACTTACAAAGAGGGCATCCGAGGTACGGGCCCTCAGGGAGCCCGTATAACCGAGCTGTTGTGCGTATGTCACCTCACCCTGAGCTGAGAGATCGACATCTTCACCTGCGTAACGCCCCGAGAGGGTCAGCTCCTCAATCTCGGTCTTATCAAGGCTCACCGCGCCCTTGAAGCCTGCGTTATAGTTCTCAAAGCCATAGCCTGAGAAAGTGCCGTCAAAGGAGGTCTTAAGGGCACCGAAGATGGTGCCCACGCTGTCAAAGCGCAGGCCGCTGACCTCCGCTAAGGCCGTATCCGTAAACAGAGGCCAGCGCAGATAATCGGAATTTAAGTGCACCTCAAGGGGCACGGAGGGGGAGAGGCAGTTAATGCGCGCCATGAGCGTAGTCTTATCGGGATTAATAAAGGTCGCGTCGGCCCTTAAATCCACCAGATCGCCCTTCACCTGCGCCTCACCTTTGAGTCCGTAGAGCAGACCCTCGTAATGGCTGCGGTTAAACTCATTTAAAGCCCCCTCGCCGCGGACCTTAAAGTCCATGCCGAAGTGGCCCGTAAAATCCATGGTCCCGGCGATTTCAAAGCTGCCCATCTCGTGGGCGGCGGAGAGCTTCAGGACGCTTAGGCGCGTATGCTGCCACGAGGCGGCCAGGAAGAGATCGGCTCTCCCCGTGTCAAAGCCGTCCATGTAATAGCGCGCCTCCTGAAGATCAAGGCCTAACACCGTGATGTCTAGGGGCAGATCCACCACCGGCATGAGCGCGATAATCCCTCCGCCGTCGTCAAAATCCGTCACCGTATTAAGGGCATTTTCCGCACTGTGAGCTGCAGCACTCTCTGAGGCCACAGCGTCCGTCTGCGGGGCGGGGACGCTGTCTGCAGCTGCGCCGGCATAGGCCTCCTGTGCTTCCACGGCGTCGCTGTGCAGTTTCAGGTGCACCAGGGGACGCACCGCCCTGCCCTCACGCATTAAGGTGGTATCGGCAGCTGCCTGTAAGTAAGCGCCAAAATCCTCAACCGTGACATCCACGATCTCCGAAAGATAGGCAAAGTCGTGCACCTTAAAGTCATGGATACGGATATCCACGGGGAAATTTAAACGAAACGGCGGGGCATTATCCTCAGTGGCCGGAGCATCAGGTTCCGCGTCGCTGCCGTCATCCTTTACAAGGAGCGTGACCCTGAGTTTCTCACTGTGAAGTTTCGCGACCTCAAAGACATTCCTTAAGATAAGTTCCTCTAAGGCGTAATGCAGACTGAGCGAGTCGGCGGTCACGGAAACCACGTCAGGCACCGTCACCTCGACCTTGCCCGTATCAAGTCCCGACCACAGCGTGCCGCCCTGAATGTCGAGACTGAGAGTCAGCGTACCCTTTAAGAGATCGGAGGCCGTGGAGGCAGCAAAGCGCGCCCCTGAGGTAGATCCTAAAAGCCAGGTAAGCGTGCCCGCCATGACCAGAAGCAGGCCAAGCAGCACGCCGCCTGTGATTTTGAGAGTTTTCCTAAGCCACGGCCGCATATTTAAAACTCCGGTCCAAAGGCCACATGCAGATGCACGTCCACGGGATCGTGATCCATGGCAAAACCTAAATCGACGCGCACCGTGCCATACTGCGAAATATAGCGGTAACCGAAGCCCGGGCCCCACAGAATATCGTCGCGGTAATCGTCGGTGGCGGTACCGCCATCGAGGAAAAGCGCCAGGCGCGAGCTGTCGATGCCGCAGGGGAACTGAAATTCCACCGAGCCCGTGGTGAGGTAACGGGCACCGTTTAATCCCCCTGAGTTACGCGGGGATTCGTCTAGATAACCGTAACCGCGGATGGAATTATCGCCGCCGGCAAAGAAGCGCAGCGAGGGCGGCAGATTGGTTGAATCCGGTCCGAAGATGGCACCCTGCTGCACGCGGGTGACAAGGCGTGTGTTCTCCGAAGGAGACAGAACCGAGCGGAAGGTGCCTAAAAAGCGCACGAAGGAATAATCGGAGATAACGTCCGAGGCTCCCGAGAAATCGAGATTTAGACTGTAGCCAAAGCGCGGGTCAAAGCCGCCCGTGGTCTCACGCCTCGATAAGAGCAGCGAGGGCATTAAATTCCAGCCATAGCCCACGTCCGCGCCCTGCTCGTAATCTTCATACTCTGCCTTTAAGGCGTAATCGCGTCTCCAGCGTCCCGTGTCATTGGCCACGTAGTGGAAGGACAGATGCGAGCGGTCCGATACCGTGTCATTAAGATCGGTATGCGTCTGCGAGGCATTGATATAGTAATAGTCTAAATTGGGATCATTGCGCGGGATCTTATAGACAATCGAGGCGTCCTGGGTGATGGCCGAGATCTGCGCCTTGGTGGTCAGGGAGTGACCTGCAGCGTTTAAGAGCGGTTTTTCCCACTCAAAGAGCACGCGCGGTCCCTCGTCCGTCGAATAGCCGGCACCCAGGCGCATGATGTTGTTACTCTTGCGCTCAAGGCTGATCTCCACGGGCACGGAGTAATCCTTTACCTCATCAAGAAGCGGCCTTACGTCCACCGAGCGGTAAAAGCCTGTCTGATTTAAGCTGTTGGAGTAATCGTTGATGACGCGGGTGGAGAACTTGCGCCCCTCATTTAAGGTCATGAGTGAGCTTACCGGCTGCATGAGCTCCCGCGTACTATCATCGGCGATGATCTCCCCGAAATGATAGCGCTTTCCCGTGTCATAGACTAATTCGATATCCGCCACGTTCTGATCGGCATAGACCATGATCCTCGAGGAAATATACTGCGCGTCAAAGAAACCTAAAGACAGCGCCGTGGCGTTGAGATCGCTTTTGAGCTTTTCATATGCCTGATGATTGAGGACGCTGTAGGAATTCAGTCCCGCGTCATCCAGTAAAGTCTTGAACACGCGGTAGTCGGCGCCTTCACCCAGAATTTCCACGTTACAGTAGCGCACGTAAATGGGTTTTCCGTGATCGACACTGATCCGCACGCGCCTGTCGTCCTCTTTCTCACGCTCGGGCAGGGTGATGTCAATGACGGGGTGATAGTAGCCGTAGGCGCGCAGCGCCGTCTCCACGCTCTCGCGCAGCTCGCGGCGGAAAATGAACACCCGCCTTTTGGAGATGGGCGGAATGGCGTTTAAATGGGCCTGCACGTTCTCCTGCAAGGCACCTGACAGCCCCTGCACGTCAAAGGAAACGGGATCGGTGACCACGCTTTCCCGCTTCTCAATGATGGTCTCATCGGAAGAGCAGCCGCCAAGCAGTACCGTGCCGGTCACAAACGTGCCTGCAAGCAGGGCCGATACGGTGAGTGATAAGAACGTGCGTGCGGGGATCATCTCTTTTCCTTACAAACTGAGGTCATTGTAACCCAATTGCCAGGAGAGCTAAAGCAATGGTGCCTGTAAGGTTGAGTTTCCCGGCGATCCGTAAGTTCTAAAAGACCGCGTACTTTAGACAAAGCGGCATCCTTTAGGGAAAATGCCGTTCTCTTCTGAGACCCCGGCATAAAAAAGAGCCCCTCAGGAGCTCTCTTTAATGGGCATTGCCCCGCATTAGCCTTGATTTAGAAACGGCGGAAGGTGGCGTCCTTCTCCCTGTCCTCGTCCTGAGACTTAAGATCGGGCCGGTTTTTAAAGAGGTCCTGACTTGAATACTGTGAGGTGGGAATGCCCTCCTGAGAGGCTGCCTTACGCCCGGCGAAAGCGGCGAGGATCGAGGGCAGCAGGAACATGATGAGCATGTAGATTAAAAAGCCGCCACCTAACACTCCCACACCTAACATCATCATGCCCATAAGTCCCATACCGCCTAAAAAGCCCAAAAGGCCCGAACGGCGCGCGGTATTGGCCGCGGTGGCGTTCTGGGTGCGGTTTTGCGTGTTATTCGTGGCATTAGTCTGATTCTTAGAGGCGGCAGTATTGGCCGTGCTCTTGCCGGCCGAGCGGCCCGAGCCGCCGAAATTCATGCCAAACCCGCCGCCGCGGCGGCCAAAGCCGCGCACTTCCTCATCCATTAAAGGCGCTGGAGCTTTGAGGATCTCGCTTATCACGGAAGTAAGAGAAAGATTCAGAGGCTGTGCCTGTGCCGGTTTTAACGAGGCAAATGCCAGCGTCAGCACGGCCGTTAACAGTAAGGTACGTAAGAAAGTGGTACGGAAGGTCATGTTATAGATAGTCCTCATGTCAGAAAGAGCTTCTAGTATAACCTAATTCGCCCGTGAGCACAGACCTGTCTAGCCCTGCAGGAGCTGCAGGATGAGACTGCTCTGCGAGGCGGCGCGCTGCATCACCATGAGCGCCACCTGCTGCTGAACCATCTGCTGCGCCAGATTCGAGGCTTCCTCGGCGTAGTCGGTATCGCGGATCCGGGCGCGTGCGTCGGCTAAGTTGGTACGCATGGTGTCATTGAGGCGCAGTACGCTGTCAAGGCGGTTGGAGACGGCTCCCATGTAGCCGCGCCGTGAGGAGGTGTAATTGATGAACTTATCCACCACGGCGAGCACCTTCTGCGCACCCTCCTGCGTGGAAATGTCAAAGCCCAGCTCCCCGTCCTCGCCCGTGACAAGGCCGTAGAGATCCTCAACATCGGCTCCGTTCGCGTTAAGCTCCAGGGCCTCCGTCATCTGCGTAAGGCTCATGCCCGCCGACAAATCCACCTCAATGGTGTCATAAGCGTCCGCTCCCACCTGCAGGCTTAACTTACCCTCGGCATTTAAAAGCGAATTGCCCTCCTTAACGCCCTTAAGTCCGTTAAGGATTTTGGCTCCTCCAAAGGTGGTTTTGTCGGCGATGCGGTTAATTTCCAGGGAGAGCTGCTCCACCTCGTCGCTTAAGGACTGCCGGTCTCTATCCGTGTAGGTGCCAGTGGCAGACTGATTGGCTAAAACGCGGATCCTCTGCAGCATGGTGGTGATTTCCTCTATCGCCCCTTCCGCGACATTGAGTACCGCCTGCCCGTCGGAGGCATTGCGGCTGCCCTGCTTATAGCCGTCGATCTGCGCGGTAAACCGATTGGAGATCTGCAGCCCCGCCGCGTCATCCTTAGCGGAGTTGATGCGATAGCCCGTGGCAAGGCGCCGCATCGTGGTATTTAACGACGCGGTGGCATTATTGAAGCTGCGCATCGCGCTCATCTGCGCGATGTTGGTAAGATACAGCGCCACTTTTCTCTCCGCTTATACTTTTAGTAATTTAAGGCTCTAAAGGACCTTTTCTTATTATCGGCATTCCCTCCTTACAATTAAGGCAGCCATGGGGCTGCCTTAAGGAAAAAACGTCTGGGAAACAGGCGCTCTTTAGACGGTATAGACGCGCATGCTGTCGGTGTGTCCGCTCTTGCCCATGGTCACGCCATAGGTGAGCACCACCTTGTCTCCGGTCTGCACCATCCCCTTGTCCGAGAGGATCTTCACCGCCGCCTCAAGAGCCGCGTCGCGGGAGTCATACTGCGTGTAGTCAAAGAGGAAGGGGAACACGCCGCGGTACATGCTCATCCAGCGCACCGCCTGAGGATTGCGCGAGAAGGCGTAGATGGGCAGACCCGAACGGATACGGGACATCAGTAAGGGCAGACGGCCGCTGTCGGTTAAGGCCACCAGGCCGTGAATGCCGCGCAGATGATTGGCCGCGAACATCGCGGAGATGGCGATGGTCTCCTCGGGGGTGTTAAAGGTACGCTCGGCGCGGTACCCGGAGCGCTGAATGGAGTGCTCGGCACCGGCGCACACCTGCGACATGGCCCGCACCGTTTCCACCGGATAGTCACCGGCTGCCGTCTCCGCCGAAAGCATCACCGCATCGGTACCGTCTAACACGGCGTTGGAGACGTCCATCACCTCGGCACGCGTCGGCATGGGAGCCTTAATCATCGATTCCATCATCTGCGTGGCCGTGATCACCACGCGATCAAGGCCGCGCGAGAAATTAATGAGCTTCTTCTGCACGCTCATGAGCCGCGCGTCCCCGATCTCCACACCGAGATCACCGCGGGCCACCATGACCGCATCCGCGGCCATCACGATATCGTACATCGCGTCCTCGCTCTCCACGGCCTCGGCACGCTCCACCTTGGCGACGATACGGGCCTTAGAGCCCGCCTCCTCGAGGAGACGGCGCGCTTCCTTTAAGTCATCGCCGCAGCGCGGGAAAGACACCGCCACGTAATCAACCCCGAGGTGGGCCGCGGTCTTGATGTCTTCCTTATCCTTGGCAGTAAGGGCCGGAGCCGAGAGACCGCCGCCCTGCTTGTTAATGCCCTTGGAGTTCGATAAGGGACCGGCCACGATCACCGTGGTAAAGACCTTCTGTCCCTCCACGCGCGTCACGGCAAGCTGAATGCGCCCGTCATCAAGCAGGAGGATATCGCCCGGTTTCAGGTCATGGGGCAGCTCCTTATAGGTTAAACCCACCTCGTTTTCATTTCCGGCATCAAGCGGCAGCTCCGCGTCCAGGACAAACTGCGCTCCCATCTTGAGGAGAATGGGACCGTCCTTAAAGGAACCGATACGGATCTTGGGGCCCTGTAAATCGCCCATGATCGCCACCGGCATGTCGAGTTTAGCCGAGGCCTCGCGAACGGCGTTGACGCGGCGCTCATGATCCTCGGGCTTGCCGTGGGAGAAATTCAGTCTCACTACGTTAGCTCCGGCCTTGATAATGCCTTCGATAACTCCGGGACGGTCGGTGGCCGGTCCTAAGGTGGTGACGATCTTGGTTCTGCGTTTCTGAGCCATAATGCTTTTTCCTAAACTTACGTCAAATTTCGCGAAACGATCACACGGATCTCTGACCTTGAAATTATAAAAGGGCCCTGTGCAGGTGCAAGGGAACGCATTGCAAAAGTGTAAGCGAGATCGCTATAAAAGCCTGACGAACTAAAGCCGGGGAATCATGAATTGCAGGTGCACGGCCTAAAAGCATGCACAGCAGAAGACAGAACGGAGAGGAGAGAGGCAGGGCTTAAGGCTCCGTCAGGTTACGGACGGGCTTCCTTAAGAGAGACGGAAGGCGGCACAGGGCCGCCTTCTTTGAAAGGAGTTATTTATGCTGAAGACTTAGTCGAGCGGGCAGCCGATACGGCGGGCTACTTCCTCGTAAGCCTCAATCACGCCGCCTAAGCCCTGACGGAAACGATCCTTGTCGAGCTTCTTGCGGGTTTCCTTGTCCCATAAACGGCAGCCGTCCGGAGAGAACTCGTCACCTAACATGAGCTTGCCCTCATAAAGGCCGAACTCTAACTTGTAATCGACGAGGATGAGACCTGCCTTGTCGAAGAGATCCTTTAAGACCTCGTTGATGCGTAAGGAGAGGGAACGCATCTCGTCGATCTGCTCCTGGGTGCCCCACTTGAAGGAGATGATGTGGCTGTCATTGACCATGGGATCGTGCAGGGCATCGTTCTTTAAGAAGAACTCAAAGGTCGGGGGATTGAGATCAAGACCTTCCTCGACACCGAGGCGCTTGCAGATGGAACCGGCCGACACGTTACGCACCACGCACTCCACGGGAACCATGTCGAGCTTCTTAACGAGGCACTCGCGATCGTTTAACAGCTCCTCAACGTGAACGGGAATACCGGCAGCCTCGAGCTTCTTCATGATGAAGAAGTTAAAGTGGTTGTTGGTCTTGCCCTTGCGCTCTAACTGCTCGACCTTAAGACCGTCAAAAGCGGAGGTATCATCACGGTAGAGCATGATGTAGTGCTTCGGATCATCCGTCTCGTACACTGACTTGGCCTTACCGCGATAGAGCTCTCTTTTCTTTTCCATATGCTGTAAATCCTAAGCTGCGGTCCCGTCACCGGGGCCCTGGGTGGCTTTTAAACCAAACAAAAGCGCGTGATAGAAATCACGCGCCTATTGTACCCGAAACGTCACTTAAAGCATCACAAAATGTGATCTTTCTTACGTTTTTTTTACGCTTAGTAGAGCCCGAATTCCTTGACTAAGGCCTCGGAGAAGCCCTGATAGAGCCGTGCCACGATCCTGGTATTCAGTGGCTTGTCATCCTCATCGTAGAAGGTGATGACGGTACGGTCGCCATCCACGCCCACGCGGAAGATGTAATCGCCGTCCTCAAGACCGAAGTCCTCGACGCCTAACTCGTGGAAGAACTCCGGATCCTGCTCGCTGTAGGTCACCTTCACGAGCGAATGCGACACCGAGTACTCGGTTATCTCAAAGCTGTACTTAGGCAGCATGGAGCGCAGCGCGTCGAAGGTGGCGCTGTACGGAGCATTGACCGCCAGGGCATCCTGATCGTTGTTGTCGCGATCAAGGGTCACGGTCACGGTATCGGGCATCGTCTCGGCGATTTCGCCCACGCGATCCACTTCCTTGATGATCTCATTGGCAAAGCCCATGGCAAAACGCTGCAGTTCCGTGGGAGTGAGAATGTCGTCTAAGGAGCGGCCGTAGTCGAGCAACGTCATGGAGCCCACTAAAGAGGTGGCGACACCGATATTGCCCGCGCCGTCACGGCCGATGCGCAGACGGTAGATCTGACGGTAACGCAGATTGTCGTACTGAGCGTTGACATGATCAAAAGGCGTGCCGAACTCATTGAAATCCGCGGCCATGGTAGTGAGCTCGTAGGCGCCCGGCGTCACCTGACCTACTTCGATGCGCAGACGGGCTAAAACGCGCTGCAAAAGCTGCCACGCCTCAGCCTCGGAGGACACCTTCGGGGTGCCGTAACCGGTCAGCCACACAATGGCCTCACCGTCCACCCACTGCGCCTGCACTCCTGAGGAGGAGCGGATGGGCACTAACGGCGGACGCACGTCCATGTCCTCACCGAGCGAACCCTGCGCCGCGTTCTGCGGGTAAGGAGGCAGAGCGAGGGACTCGTCCTTCTGCGGTTCCTCAAGTCCCTGAGGAACGGTCAGCGGATCGGCGCTTTCACGCGCCTCAGTGTGTTCATAGTAGCCGGTAGGCTCACGCAGCGAGGTATCCACCTCGCCGTCATAATACTGCCACCAGTAATTTAAAGTACCGCAGCCGCCAAGGCTTAGGGTCAGGGCGGCAACAGCGCCCGTCAGCGCGTAATTACGTGCTCTCATCGAGAATCTTTCTCCAGTCCAGTCTGTGCCTTAATTGTAGACCATCCCCCTGTAAAATCAATGCGCCGTCCCTTGAGCATGCGCCACCAGGCCTCGTTCTCAAGATACCAGTGCACGGTGTCCGCCATTCCCGACTCAAAGCTCTGTGCGGGTTTAAAGCCCAGCGCTCCCTCGGCAAAGGAGGGATCGATGGCATAACGGCGATCGTGACCGGGTCTGTCCTGCACATGAACGAGACTTTCAAGGGTGGATACGCCGCGGGCGGCTGGGCAGTCCGGATAGCGCTCCTTTAGGGAAGGGTCAGCGGCGAAAGCTGCATCCACGGCCCTGCATAAGGTTCTCACCACCTCTAAATTAGTCTTTTCGGCCCTGCCGCCAATGTTATAGGTACGCCCGCTCTCGCCTCTTTCAAGGCACATCTCGATGGCGCGGCAGTGATCCTCCACGTAGAGCCAGTCGCGGATCTGCGCGCCGTCCCCGTAGATGGGTACGCTCTTACCCTCAAGGAGATTGGTGATGGCAAGAGGCATCAGCTTTTCGGGGAACTGCCTCGGGCCGTAATTGTTTGAGCAGTTCGTCACGGTGGCCTTCAGACCGTAGGTGTGCACAAAGGCGCGCACGAGGCAGTCCGAGGAGGCCTTGGAGGCGGCATACGGGGAATTGGGTCTGTAGGGATTTTCCTCGGTAAAGGGATGATCGTCAGGGCTTAACGTGCCGAAGACCTCGTCCGTGGAAATATGGTGGAAATGACCGCCCAGTTTCTTTTCAGTAAAGCGCTCGCGGGCTGCCTTTAAAAGCGTATAGGTGCCCTCGATATTGGTCTTGATAAAGGCGTCAGGGCCCACGATGGAACGGTCAACATGCGACTCGGCGGCAAAATGCACCACCGTGTCGATGCTGTAACGCTCCATGAGCTCCCTTACAAGATCAGCATCCAGAATCGAGCCCTTAACAAAGATGACGGATTTATCATCCACCACCGCATCCAGGGTCTCACGGCAGCCTGCATAGGTGAGCGCATCAAGCACCACGATGGTATCTGAGGGCTTAACGGCATGATGGTGATAGACGAAATTGGAACCGATAAAACCGGCACCGCCGGTGACAAGGAGACTTGCCATGGGGGAGGACTCCTAAAGAAAAGGATCCGCTCTGAGGCGGATCCCGTATGAGGTTAATCTTCGTTATGACGGTGCAGGAGCGGCTTTTGCAGATACTCAAAAAGATTATTGCTCACCATGCTCAGCACGTCGCGGATGGAGCTTAACTCCGGATCGTAGGCATTGATGTAGGCCGGTTCCCCGTCCTTCTCGTAATAGCAGACCGAGGAGAACACCGCATCCACGTCCGTATCCGAGAGCGTCAGCGAGCAGCGGAAGTCGATAAAACGCTCCACGCCGGCCTGAATTAACAGCGGATCGCGCATGACCTTGCGGAAATTGATGACACCCATACGTTCGTCGGTGAGAAACACCTGATCAGGACGCACGCCGACGCTCATCCAGTGAGCCGCCTTCTCAAAGGGACTCTCTAAAGGACCTTCGGAGTGATGGGAAAAAGCCACCTCGTAATCACTCCCGGGCGGCGGGGCCATGCTGACCTCATTCTTATCGTCAAGTCCGTCATCTATCTCGCTCATCTACGGCTCCTGTCGTTCTTAGGTCCTGAAGACCTGGCAAAATCGTTATATCTTTGATTATACGCAACAAAGGCCCCTCCCTCCACCCCTAAGCCACAGGAATGTGAGTTCGGGCCCACTGTCAGACCGCGGCCTTCTTCGCCTCGCGCAGGGCCACGGTGAGATTGAACACCGGCGCGCCTTCCTTCGAGTCTTTGGAGTCCACGCAGAAATAGCCCTCGCGCTCAAACTGATAATGCGCCGGGGCCACCGCACTCTGCAGCGACTTCTCAAGGGCCGCATCCTTAATCACGGTCAGGCTGTCACGGTCCACGGTGGAGAGGAAGTCCTCCTCGGCCCCCGGGTTGGCGACCTTAAACAGTCTGCCGTAAAGACGCACCTCGCCGCGGTAGCAGTTCTTTGCATCCACGTAATGAATCACTCCCTTAGGCTTGTGGCCATCGACATCGCGGCCGGCCGAGAACGGCACGGCCTCAGCGTGCACGCAGGTAACCTTACCCGTCTCGTCCTTTTCGCAGGACACGGCCTTAATGATGTAGGAATGACGCAGGCGCACCTCGGAGCCTAACTTTAAGCGTTTATATTGCTTATTGGCCTCCTCGCGGAAATCGGCCTCGTCAATGAAAAGCTCGCCGGAGAAGGAGACCTCACGCTCTCCCATCTCGGGCTGATCGGCGTGATTGGGCACTTTAAAGGAAGTTTCCGTGACGCCCTCTTCCCCGTAGTTGTCAATGACAAGGCGCAGGGGATGGAGCACGGCCATGGCGCGCGGGGCGCGGGCGTTTAAATCCTCGCGCACGCAGGACTCCAGGGCGCTCATCTCCACGGTGTTTTCCTGCTTGGTGACACCGATACGGCGGCAGAACTCACGGATGGACTCAGGCGTGTAACCGCGGCGGCGCAGACCTGAAAGGGTGGTCAGACGCGGATCGTCCCAGCCGTCCACGTAGCCTTCTGTCACGAGCAGATTGAGCTTTCTCTTCGAGGTGATCGAATACTCGAGATTGAGACGGCTCATCTCATACTGATGCGGACGGGCATCAATGGAAATATGCTCTAAAACCCAGTCGTAAAGACGGCGGTTATCCTGGAACTCCAGGGTGCAGATGGAATGCGTGATGTGCTCAATGGCGTCCGAGATGCAGTGCGTGAAATCATACATGGGGTAGATGCACCACTTATCGCCGGTTAGGGCATGCGTGGCGTAGCGCACACGGTAAATCACGGGATCGCGCATGCAGATAAAGGGCGATGCCATGTCAATCTTCGCTCTCAGACAGGCCTCACCTTCCTTATAGCCGCCATCGCGCATCTTTAAAAAGAGAGTGCGGTTTTCCTCAATGCTGCGGTTACGGTAAGGACTTTCCTTACCGGGCTCCTTTAAGGTACCGCGGTATTCGCGGATCTCGTCGGGGCTTAGCTCATCGACGTAGGCAAGTCCCTTGTCAATAAGCTCCAGAGCGTAATTGAAGAGGCGGTCGAAATAATCCGAGGAATGGCGGACCTCGCCGTTCCACTCAAAACCTAACCACTTGACGTCGCGCTGGATGGAATTGATGTACTCCATATCCTCCTTGACGGGATTGGTATCATCAAAGCGCAGATTGCAGGTACCGTGATAATCGCGGGCTAAACCGAAATTGAGGCAGATGGATTTAGCGTGTCCAATATGCAGATAACCGTTAGGTTCGGGCGGAAAACGCGTGGCTACCTGAGTCACGGTACCGTTCTTTAAATCCTCGTCAATGATGTCGGTAATGAAATTACGCGGAATTTTCTCCGCTTCAGGACTAGCCATCGCCTTCAGGCTCCCTTTAGCCAAATTCCCGGTAAAACGGGTTCAAACCTTTAAAAAACCGCGCTCATCATACCAAAGATGCCCTGCTCTCTCAATGAAAGCCCCTGCATCCCGTTCACAATGCCCGCTTTTTCTTGCCAACAGTCCCTGTCCTCTTTATAATGCCCCGATCGCCAAGAGCAATACTGAATTCAGGCGACAGGATCTTTTAGAGGATTATTTAAGATGAGCTTTGAGTCCGACAAGCAGTTCAACGATTATCAGCATTTTGCCCGCGGGATCCGCAGAAGCGGTGAGTTTTCCATCCGCGAATCGGCAATGCTTGAAACCTGCGGCTGCGCCATGATGGAGCTGTACAAGGGTCTTAGGGAACCGGCCGATGACACTGAGAAAACCTTCTTAACCCAGATCCACGGCACGGATATCATCACCGATCCCTTCGCCAAGGTCTTTGCCAAGTACTTAAAGGTCATTCAGCCCCGTCATCTGCACCGTCTGTGCTCTGTGGGCGATGAGGATATGAGCGGCGATTTCAGCGGTTCGCAGTCTGACGACTCCTCCATCGACTAAAGCCCTTCCCGCCCCTGCGGGGGCGGTACGCTCTCTTCCTTATTCTGCACGCAGACTCTGCTGCCTCCTTAAGAGAGGCACAGCGTTGCACGGCAGCTAAAGGACTCCCCCCGGCCACGGCCCCTGCTCTTCCTCCTCCCGGGCTTTTCTAAACGTTCCGCTCCTGTGAGGCAGTCTCCTCAGTTGCGCTTTCAGACGCCCTTTTCCTTGCCTTAGCGGCATGATGGGCCGCAATCTCCTCGCGCGTTCTGGCATGAGTCACTTCAAAGACGCCAAAGAAAATGAGCGCCACTGCGCAGAGTTTTAATAAAGAGAAGGAATCAAGGCCCATGTAGATGGCGACGATGCAGGCCACTACCGGCTGCACATAGTTATACATGGCGCACACCGTGGGACGGAGCAGACGCTGCCCGGTTACGGCCAGTAAATACGACAAGAAGGTAGCGCAGACCACGATGAAGAGCAGGGCGAGGATCTCCGGCATACCGAGCGCCAGCCACTGCGTATGAATGAGAGAGTGTGCCGAAAAGGGAATGACGCAGATAAAGGCGTAAGTGAACATCCACTTCATCACCGTCACGAGGCTGTAGCGGGTGATGAGATCGCGGAATTTCACAATATAAAAGGCAAAGGAGAGCTGCGCGCAGGTCACGAGTAAATCACCCAGGATGTGAAAGTCCCCCTGGACGGTGGAAACGTTCTGACCCGAACTGAGAATAAGCAGCAGCGCGCCGCCGGCACCGGCCGCGATCCCTATCACCTTCCGTCCCGTTATAGGATCCTTTAAGAGAATGGCCGCCAGGATCATCGCCCACAGCGGCATCGAGGTCGTGAGGATCGAGGCGTCGGCAGGAGAGGTGAGACGCACACCGAAAAGATAGGTGCCCTGATTGAGGATCACGGCAAAGAGAGCTGCGAAAAAGAAACGGAACAGATCGCGGTGCGGCACGTGCTCGTGCGGAAAACACAGGGAAAGAGCCCAGAAGAGCACCATCGCCCCGGCAATACGCAGATCAGTGACCACAAGCGGCGAGACCACGCCCCCCGCCATGACGATTTTCGCCACCGGTGACATCAGTCCCCAGATAGAATTGGCCACTCCCATGGCCAGATGACCTTTAACTGCGCCCACATTCATAAGCAACTGTCTCTATTTAATCCTTAACGCCGGCGCATTATAGATCCAACCGCCCCGCCTTATTGAAGGCGCACCGCACCCGGGCAGGCTAAACTGCCCTCTCCTTCATAGCTACTCATACGGAGGCGCTCACCGTCTTTTAAGTGACTGAGGCCTTGAATTAAGGCAGGCAACCGCATCCTCCACTGTTTAGCAAAGGCCCCCGGGACGCCTCTACTAACCTTAACATACGGTTAATCACCCTGTACTTAGACAGAAGACACTCTCAGACGACAAAAATTCCTGCGCTTTTTCCCTGTCCCCTGCAGAGAGCTTAGTGACGTTCTCCCCACCTTACAGAGGGTGGGGCTTCCTGCTCAAGACCCCTGACGGGGCCAGTATCAACAGGCTATCCCCGCACGCCCGGCGGTTTAACATATTCTTTGCTTCATCTGCTATATTGAGTGCGGCATTGCGGTCACGGCT
>DVOQ01000049.1 GCA_018713485.1 Candidatus Avisuccinivibrio pullicola | reverse complement strand
GGCAGTCGTGGCAGCTTCCGGGGTTTCATTAAGCGGAGGGGCGCTTTTGCCTGCAAAGGTGCCGGTAATGGGCGCTCCATCGCCGAGCGCTAAAAAGTCGCTTACAGCCGAAAGCGAGGAGGTAATACCCTGGGTCAGGGCCTCAGTCAGGGTTTTATGGGGCTCTGCAGGGGCCTTGCCGTCACTCTCTTCAGGGGGCTTAGGCGGGAGTGCGTCTGCTGCGGGACGGTCAGCTATCTCAGAGCTCACATTGGTATCAGTTTCAGTGGCTGGGACAGGCTTACTGTTCTCCCTTACGGGGGGCGCGACTTTCACTTCAACGTGAGGATAGGGAGGATCGGATTCGAGAGAGAAAAAGGCCGTGAGCCGCTCTTTGAAGGACAGTCCTTCAGGGCTTTCCTTCACGTTTCCCTTTTCAGGAGCGTCTGACGGAGGAGCTTTCTTATCCGTTTCCTGCGCATCCCCGGCAGCGTCTCCCACAGCACCTGTTACGGCCTGCGGATCGGAGGCGGCCTCGGGGACAGTTTTCTCCGCACGGGTTTTTACCCCGGGGCTTGGTCCTTTAAAGGAAAAGGCGCTGTAGGCCTCGCGGGACACTCCCTCAAGGGGCGCAGAGACCTTATTCGCCGCGATCCTTTCCGTTACGTTCTCGGTCTTTTCAGGTGGCAGACGCGGCAGGGTGCCGAGCAGGGGGCGGGCGTGAAAGCGTGACACCTGGGCGGGGGCGCCTTCGCCCTGCATCAGCTGTTTTTCGATGGCCTCTGCGGCCAGAGTCAGTCCAAAACCGCGCGGGCGGGTGATAAGGAAAATATTGGGAGCAAGAAGACGGGGCGTGGAATCTAACAACTCGACGAGATCACGCAGGCGATCGCTTTTGAGATAGAAGGTTTCGGCAAAATGCGCCGGTTCATTGAGAAAAAGCGTGCTGTCCATGGCACTCCTTGCGGGTGGGACTTTACCGACCTCTCTTCTGCACCCTGCGCTTCCGGCCTGGCTGCTACCTTCCGGTCCTGACCAATTCTCCGTAAGGCAAGTGCGAAGTGGCCCATAAAGCCCCATAAAGCGGAAAAGATCTTACCTGAAAGTCACGGCGTGCGCAAGAGGGGGAGTAGAGTCAGGTAACGGGAAGAAAAAGACCATGAAGGCGGCGGCCTTCATGGTCAGGAGCAAAGATTAGGCCTGAGGCTTATTCTCAGAGACGGAAGTCTCTTCTGCCACAGCTGCAGGCTCAGAAACCGGCTGAGGGGCTGACTCTGCGCTATGTTCCTCGTCCTCAGCGGCAGGAGTGTTCTGCAGGGTTTCCTCGGTTCCGGTGGTGATTGCTGCGGAAGTCACCGTGGTCTGCATCTGCGCGCTCTGCACCTGGCTGTCCACGGGAGCGCCGGCCACGATCTGCGAGAGGGCACGGTTCTGCATGGCTACGGCGACGTAGCGGTTGGCCAGATCTCGCATGGTCTGCAGGAAGGTCAGATACATCTCCGAGGAGTGCATCGAGACGTGCTGACGGCCGATGAGATCGACTAAGTTGATCTGGCAGCGGTCTACATCACGGTTGAGCTTCTTGCCGTGGCGGATGATGGCCTCGACGTTGACGGTGGAGGGATCGGCGGCGATATTGCGCAGATCCTGGCTCATCTTGCCGATACGCTCGAGCAGATCATAGAGCGACTGCCGCATCTCGCCTTCAAAGATGGTATGGCGGTTGGCGACGTGCACCACGGCCTGATCGATGGCGTAGCGGATAGACTTGGAGGCCTCGCGCATATTGGAGAAGGCGAGGTAGAAGAAGTGACGCGCGTCGATGCCGCCGGCTTCCTTAGACGTGCCGCGGTTCTTCTCAAGGGCTAGGGTATAGTACTCGGCACGCTCGCGGGAGATGGCGTCCACGATATTCGAGGCCTTGTTACGGGCGCGGCGCAGCTGCATCTCGTTATCCCCGAAGAAGGCGTCAAAGCAGCGGCGCAGACATTCCACGTTATTGTCAAAACCGTTGGGAACGGCGTTGGAGACGGCGTGCAGGATCTTGTTGTTATCGCTGCCGGCCTCAATAAGGGAGGACACGGTCTCGGAGGCCTTTGTCCTGGTGAAGTTGGTCTTGATAATGATGGCCACCACGAGCAGCATCAGGATGATGACGGCGGGGGTACCGAAGGCAAAGAGCAGGAAGGTCACTAAACCGCTGCAGGTAAAGGCGCAGATACCGGTCATGAACCAGCCCGCGATCACCGTGATGACGCCCGAGATACGGTATACGGCGCTTTCTCTGTCCCACGCGCCGTCGGCAAAGCTCGAGCCCATCGCCACCATGAAGGTCACGTAGGTGGTGGACAGGGGGAGCTTTAAGGCCGTGGCCGAGGAAATAAGAATGGCGGCGATTACAAGGTTAATCGAGGCGCGCACATAGTCAAAGGGCAGCTGTACCTGACCTTTGATAACGGGGGCCTTGCGGTAGCGCAGGGCGATGAAGCCCAGCACCGTACGCGGCATGAGGTGATAGGTGGCGCGCGAGATCCCCAGTCCAAAACGGGTCACGACGCGGCCCGGGGTGGAGGCACCGAACTGCTCGTGCTCACCGCGGGTGGAACTTGACAGATTAATCGAGGTCTGAATGACGCGGTGAGCTTTCTTGGAGGTCCATAAGGTCACCACCATGATGGCACCGGCGGCGAACAGGTACCAGGTCGAGACATGGGAGTTCTCATTTAAGGAACCCATGAGCAGGTTGTCGGCGCTAAGTCCCGAGGCGATCCACGTTTCAAAGGAATCCAGGGCGGCTAAGGGCACGCCGATGAAGTTCACGAGATCGTTACCGGCAAAGGAGAAGGCCAGGGCGAAGGTTCCGGCCAGAATGATGATGCGGAAGATATTGACCTTCATCAGTACCAGCACCTGCGACAGGATGCTGATGACGATAAAAAGCGTTACGAGGATGGTCGTGGTGTTCTCTTCCATAAAGGCGATGTACTCGGGCTTCATGAAGGAAGCACCCTTGGCGCCTTTCATCACGAGAAAGTAAATGATGGAGGTAATCGAGAAACCGCAGTACAGACCGCCGAAGTACTTTACGGTGCGCTCGAAGCGGAAGGTAAAGAGCAGACGGCAGATGAACTGCACCACCATGCCGGCGATAAATGCCACCACCACCGAGACGAGAATGGCTGAAACGATGGTCGCAGCACGGTCGGTCTTGATGTATTCAAAGACCTCGCCAAAGCTTAAGCCCATGTAGTGGAGCTTGAAGAGTGAGGCACAGACCGCAGCGCCTAAGAGATCAAAAATGATGGATACGGTAGTGGAGGTGGGCAGTCCGAGAGCATTGAAGAGGTTTAAAAGCAGTACGTCACCTACCATGACGCCAAAGAAGATGAGCATTATCTCGTGGAAATTAAAGAGCTCCGGATGGAACACGCCCGAGCGCGCCACTTCCATCATGCCCGAGGAGAAAGTGGCTCCGAAGAGCACGCCTGCCGAGGCGACGATGAGAATAATCTGCAGGGGAGCGATGCGGCAGCCTACCGCGGAATTGAGGAAGTTGACGGCGTCATTACTGACACCCACGAAGAGATCGATACAGGCGAGCATTACTAAAAACACCACCAGTACCGTGAACATCGATTCAAGCATATATGTCTCACTGCCGCCAAAGCGGCGCTGGCAAAATCTTAAGCAATAAGCTGCCTGAATTTTAGCAAAAACCGCGCCCCTTTTAGCGATGCCGGGGCCCTTAGCGCAAATTAAATCCGCCCTGTTACCTCAAGCTCCTTTAAAATCCCCTCAAGTCCTGCGCTGATATCACGGCGCGTGGTCTCAAAGTCTCCCGTATACCAGGGATCGGCCACATCCGCGTCCGAACCCGTGAAACTCATCAGGAGGCGTACGCGGCTTTTATCCGTCCCCTCTATATAGTCAAGCCAGCGCAGGTTGGAGCGGTCCATGGCGATAATGAGATCGTAGTCCTTAAAATCCTGCGCGCTGACGCGCCTTGCTCTGTGGGCTCTGCAGTCAATGCCCATGCGGTTCAGGACGCGGCGGGCGGGAGGATAGACACCGTTACCGGTTTCCTCTTCAGAAACCGCGGCCGAGGCAACGGAGAGGCGATCCTCAAGGTGCCGCTCCGTTATGATTTTTTTAAGCATGTATTCGGCCATGGGGGAACGGCAGATATTGCCGTGACAGAGAAAAAGCACACGGGTCATATAAAGTCCTCCGTTATTTTCTTGATGAATGCGATCTTACTTTAAACGGTACTTAGTCCCACGTCCGTTGCCTTCCGTTATGACCAGTCCTCTGTTCATCAGCTTTTTAAGCAGCTGCGTGATTTTGGTTTTGCCAAAAGCAGTATTAGGTTCAATGTCACTGATGGATTTAAGTGTCTGCCGGCTTAAGAGTCCGTAAATTTTTCTCTCATCGTCACTTAGGTTCAGGTTTTTCTCCACTACCGGAAGGACAATCTGCAGGCTGTTTTCTGATACTTTAAACAGCGGCTGTTTAAGGCTCTCTGCGTATACCTGTCTGATGCGTGGAATGCCGGTACCAAAGATTTCCACAAATCCAAGTCTGTAAAAGACATTGGCAAGGTTTCTGTTTCTGAGAATGGAAAGATTTCCGGCTAAATACTCTTCCTCACTTATCCCTGAGGGCAGACCGCCTGGAGAGGTGATCTCAATTCGGTCATCAAAGAGTGCTACTTTGACAGGTGCATCTACATCCCACGTTCTGTGTATGAGGGCGTTAGCAATAGCCTCTCTAAAGGACTCTTCAGGTATTCGGTTTACCTTTATTCTGTTGCTTCCTGTTACCTCTTCGTACTGATAGTAATCTCTGTAGATGCTGAGGGCCTGAGCAAATGCGGTAAGAGCAGAGACGTGAGAAAAAGTGGCACGTTTTTGAATAATGCTGATGTCCGCGCCAAACTTCACCATATCGATGCCGGGGAAGGGACTGTGATCGGCGAGAATACCGGCAGCATTATTGTACCCGCTGTCGTTATTATAGAGATTGAGAGTTTTCAGGGTATCAAGGTTAAAGGAATCAATGTGTACATGTTCCTTAAATTTCTGACCTAAAACATTAAAGGTCAGTTCCTGAACTTTGCAGGGCAGTTCCTCAAAGCTGAGGTTTTTACCTTCAAGAATGAGTCGCGTCAGCTCAAGAGTATCTGCCTCTATAGTGGCTGTATCATTACGCTTATAAGCTTTCGCCTTGTAAAGATAAGGTTTCAGGGGACCGCTTTTTACAGTCAGTCTGATGACACGTTCGTCATTGAGTATTTCCAGAGTGTAATCAGGCTGAGGCGTAATGCTGTCGTTAATTTTATTTTCAATAGCGAGGCAGGCCTGTCTGATTTCCGGGAGCCCTTTGATGTTACCTTGATCGTCAACTCCGAAATAGATTACTCCTCCGTTATAGTTGGCAAAGGCACTCACGGTTTTTAAAAATGTGTTGGTAAGCGTTTCCTTAAATTCGGTGTTTTTAGTTTCACGCATAAAGGCCCGTCCTTAGAGGTAACACTTATTTTATACCCGTGAACGGGTGCAAATGCAATCGCAAAATTTTACGATTGCATTTGCGTGCGTTTTTATGCGTAAGGCAGTGACCGCGCTATCGCCGGAGATCCGGGTAAGAGGGCGATGCAGAAGAATTTAAAAACTGATTCGGTACCGCTTAAAAGGCGATGGATCCGGAAGACATAGTCTACAGGCCGGGTAATGATCCTTAATCTAGTAATGATAGGGGGCATGCACTTTGGGCGCAGAGCGAGAATAACCCTGTTAAACCCACCTGCTTTAAGCTTCCTCGTGATGAGAGTCTGGATCTTAAGCACAACTCGGTGCACTCGACGCTGATGAGTCTCGAAAATCCCGAGGCATTGTGGGAAGGGAAAACGCTCATTCCGACGTCAGATATCTCAAAGCGGCACGAAAAGCTCTATGCGGCCTGCGGTCTGAAGCTGAGGGAACTTAAGGACATGCGGCTTGAGGAAGGAGGACCGCTTCAGGCACCGGACATGCCCCTGAGCGGGCAGTGACCGTGATGAGTGACCGTGATGCCGGGCCGGACCGCATGCAACGAAACCGGCCTGAAAATCCGCGAAGTTACAGCTCCAGATTAAGAAAAGACAGCTCCGGAAACAAAAAAAGCACCTCACGGTGCCTCTTATGCGCTGGTGCTCAGGATGGGACTCGAACCCACACTCTCGCGAACTACCCCCTCAAAGTAGCGTGTCTACCAATTCCACCACCTGAGCGTTCCAACGGATGCGTATGATAGGGAAAGATCTTTGCTTTGTAAAGCTTTTTTTACGGAATTTTAAAAAAAGCCCCCGTTAAGGAGATGTAAAACCGCCTCACGGATGCGATAGATAAGCGCTTTTAGAGGGGATTAAATTTTTTTTAAAATCTGTCAGCCAGATTGTGAAAATGTAAGCTTGATCACTAAATTTACCGAAAGCTGGCACCTATCTTGCAGTTTTCAGATGCAGAGTGCTCATTTTCCGGCACCCTGATAACGCGCAAAGCCCGTGCACTGACCCGTAAGCGTGGCTAAGTGTGCGATAATGCAGAAAAAACTAAGGACAAGCGTTATGGCAGATGACATTAACGAAGCCAACACGGCCCCTAAAAAGAGCAAAAAGAAGAAGATCATTATCCTCGTTCTGATCCTGCTGCTGTTAAGCCTGATAGGTGGAGGCGGTTATTTAGGCTACGCATGGATGCGGCAGCTGCCGCCCTTTGAGCCGGCAGGCCCCACCCCTGAGGAAATCGCGGCACAGAAGGCCGCTGCCGAAGAGGCCCGTCAGGCCGAGCTTACGGAGCGCTTTGTCACCTTTGATCACGCCTTTACCTTCAATCTCTCGGCGGGAGGCAAGCCGCACATGATGCAGATGGAGGTGGTGCTGATGGTGATAGGCGAGAGCAACGAGTCCTTAGCCCGCGCACATCTGCCGCTTATCGGAGCGGTGATCTCGGAAATCACCGCGCAGCAGAACTATGAGGCGCTGATCGCGCAGACAGGAAGACAGCGCTTAAAGAGAGTGCTTTTAGAGGCCATTCGCTCCAGGCTTTCGGGCGTGGCGCATGAGCCGGTGGTGGAGCAGGTGCTCTTTACCTCATTTGTCATTCAGTAGGATGTAAGCCGTGACCGAGTTTCTAACCCAGGACGAGATTGACGCCCTCCTGCACGGGGCCGACGAGGTGGAACCCGAGGTCCCCGAGGATGACGGTGGCATAAAGGTTTTCGACTTCGGCTCGCAGGAACGTATCGTCCGCGGGCGCATGCCTACACTGGAGCTCGTGGACGAGCGTTTCGCCCGCCACATGCGCATCAGTCTCTTCAACATGATGCGCCACAGCGCCGAGGTGACGTGGATCGGCGTCAAGATGATGAAGTTCGGTGAATACGTGCAGACGCTGTACGTGCCGACCTCGCTTAACATGGTGCGTTTCCGCCCCTTAAAGGGCACGGCGCTCATCACGCTCGAGGCCCGTCTCGTGTTCATCCTCGTGGAGAATTTCTTCGGCGGCGAGGGACGCTTCAGGGCCAAGATTGAGGGCCGCGAGTTCACGCCAACCGAAAGGCGCATCATTCAGAAACTGCTGCGCATGATTTTCGAGGACTACAAGGAGGCGTGGGCCCCGGTGATGGACGTGGAGTTTGAGTATTTAGACTCCGAGGTCAATCCCGCCATGGCCAATATCGTGAGTCCCTCCGAGGTTCTGGTGGTCAATCAGTTCCACATCGATCTCGACGGTGGCGGCGGTGACATGCATATCGCCTTCCCGTACTCGATGATTGAGCCTATCCGTGAGCTGCTTGACGCGGGCGTGCAGAGCGACAAGGGAGACACCGACGTGCGCTGGAACAAGGCGCTGCGCGAGGAAGTGCTCGATGTGCTCGTGGATATGCGGGTGAAACTCCTCGACACCGAACTCTCCTTAGGCCAGGTGCTGGATTTAAAGGCAGGGGACGTGCTGCGCGTGGACATGCCCGATGATCTCCTGGTTTATATTGAGGATTTGCCCAGCTACCGGGCGAAACTCGGGCGTACCCGCGAAAAGCTGGCCATTCAGATCAGCGATATCTTAAAGAGGCCGCCTTCGATCAAGAACGATCTCTCTCTGCTTAAGGGCAGTGGCATCAGTCTTGACGATGACGATGATCTCGAAGAGTTTGATGATGACTAAGGCCTGCCTCCTAAAGGAGGAAGCCTTAGTTTAGGACACGGAATTTAAAGTCATCTCAGAGGAAAAAGCCATGACGGATACGACACAGAACGATGATCTTTCCGAAGCCGGCGTTGCCACGCTTGATGAGTTCACGACCGGACCTGACAATGCCCGTGCGCCCTTATCGCGCGAGGAGCGCAAGAAATTAGACGCCATCCTTGACATCCCCGTGACCATTACCATGGAAGTGGGACACGCCAAGATCTCCATCCGCAATCTGCTGCAGTTAAATCAGGGCTCGGTGATTGAACTTGAGCGCCTGGCAGGTGAGCCCCTCGACGTGCTCGTTAACGGCACGCTCATCGCGCACGGCGAGGTCGTGGTGGTGAATGATAAATTCGGTATCCGCTTAACTGACGTGATAAGTCAGGTGGAGCGCATCAAGAAGCTGCATTAGTTAAGGATGAGTCTGACCATGCTCAAACATTGGCAATTGAGTTTCACAACGTTGTTGATTTTGGGATTATCATGTAACGAGGTGCTGTGTGCCGAGGCTGAGAGCAAAGCCTCCACAGGGCCCCTGAGCGCCTCGGGACTCGGGCAGTGGTTTTTATCCATGCTCGGAGTGCTGGCGTTGATCTTGGTGCTGGCATATTTTCTCAAAAGGAGCCGTTTCGTGAACAGGACAGCAGGTGAGATGAGTGTGGTGGGGCAGTTAGCCTTAGGACCTAAGGAACGCCTCGTACAGGTGAAGATAGGAGAGCGGCAGATCCTCGTGGGCGTGGGAGCCGGAGCGGTCAGCTTCATCTGCGATCTCACGGATAACGCCTTTAATCAGGATTTAAATAAGGCCCGTGCCGTTCAGGATCTGGATGCGCTCATTGCAAAGAGCGTTACCCAAGCCGTGGAAGCGGCTACCGCGGATCTTAAGGCCGAGGTTAAGGCCAGTCTTGCCGCCCTTGAAGATAAAAGAGCGGGTGGGCCGGATAGGTCCGTGGAGCAGAGCGTGGCCCTCGAGAAGGCCGTGCACGAGAGACTCACGGAGATTAAGGAAAACGAGGAAATCGGCAGAATGCAGGCCGACACCTCGACCGAGCACTATGAGTTCTCGACCCTGCCCAATGCGCCGACCGGCTATACCATCGTCGATCCGCACGCTCCCGCCGTGCATAAGGTCAAACCCTATGAATTTAAGCCGCTGCCTTCGGAAAAGGATTTTGAGCCTGAGCCCACCGAGGATGAGCGCAAGCCCTCGCAGATGAGCTTTAAGGTGGATGTCGAGGAGATGAAGCGTCTTGAAGCCGAGACTGCGCCCAGGCCCGAGGATTACGTGGACGAGGAGGGCAATCCCATCCCGAGACCGCATTATTACCGCGCGCCCTTTAAGCGGCAGATCATCGGCAGTCACTTCTCCGGCAGGAGCTTTATCGGATGAGGGACGCAGCGCGCGTTTCGGAACTAAAACACTATACACGGCGCTTTATTCTAAGCGCCGTGGCGGTTTTAGTCTGTCTTACCGTCCTTTACTGTTCCGTAAATACCGCGTGGGCGGCGGATCTGGACATGACCGCCTTCACGGTGCGCACCAACCCCGACGGAACGCAGGATTATTCGCTGTCGCTGCAGGTGGTCATCTTGATGACCATCCTCACCTTCCTGCCGTCCATCGTCATCATGATGACCTCCTTTACGCGCATCGTCATTGTGCTCGCCATTCTGCGTCAGGCCATGGGTCTGCAGACCAGCCCCTCCAATCAGATCATCATCGGTCTTGCTCTCTTCCTGACGCTCTTTATCATGACGCCGGTCTTTGACGATATTTACAGTGAGGCCATTGAACCGTATTTAAATGACGAGATCCAGGCGCGCGAGGCCTTAGTTATCGGGCAGCGGCCGCTGCACCGCTTCATGTTAGAGCAGACGCGGCTTACCGATCTCAACGCCTTTGTGCAGTTTGCCGGCATCGAGGTGGACAGTCCCGAGAACGTGCCCATGCGGGTACTCATTCCCGCGTTCATGATTTCGGAGTTAAAGACCGCCTTCCAGATAGGCTTCATGCTCTTCCTGCCCTTCCTTATCATCGATCTGGTCGTGGCCTCCATCCTCATGGCCATGGGTATGATGATGCTCTCGCCCATGATCGTGTCGCTACCCTTTAAACTGATGCTCTTCGTGCTTGTGGACGGATGGACGCTTATTATGGGAACGCTCATGTCCAGTTACGGTATCGGTGTGCCCACGTAGGAGGGAGTATGGAACCGGAAGTTTTCGTTGACGTGGTGCGCTCGGCCCTGGGTTTAGTGGCCGTGCTGGTGTGCGCGACCATTCTGCCTTCGCTTGTCGTGGGCTTATGCGTGTCCATTTTCCAGGCGGCGACCTCGATTAACGAGCAGACTTTATCCTTTCTGCCCCGTCTTATCATTACCGTCTTCGCCTTAATGGCCGGCGCGCACTGGGGACTTGAGAAACTCATGTCCTTCTTTCAGCAGATGGTAAGCATGATCCCCGAGGTCATAGGCTAGGGAGGCGCGGGTGGATTTTTCAGAGCCCCTGCTTCTCAATGGCCTTGCTTCCATCCTCTGGCCGCTGTGCCGCGTGAGCGGTTTTTTAATGACCATGTTCATTATCAGCGGCTCGACGGTGCCGACCGTGGTGCGGGCGCTGTTCTGTCTCGCCCTCACGGTGTGCGTGCTCCCGGGGATCCCCGAGCTTCCGGAGAGCCCGCAGCTCTTTTCAGGGGAGGGCATTCTCACCACCATCATGCAGGTGCTCATCGGGGCGGCCTTAGGCTTTATGACCATCTATCTCTCCCAGGCCTTTATCATTGCAGGCCAGGCCGTGGCCATGCAGACGGGTCTTGGCTTTGCTTCGCTGGTCGATCCCGTGTCAGGCACCAATACCCCTGTGGTAGGCCAGTTTTTCACCGTGCTCTGCACGCTGGTGTTCTTTGCCGTGGACGGGCATCTCATCTTTATCCGTCTCATGCTGCTGAGCTTCTCTCTCGTGCCCATCGGACCGCAGTTTTTATCCGAGGAGGGACTGACCTATCTCATCTTCTTCGGCGCGACCATGTTTCAGACCGCGCTGGCCATGTCCATGAGCGCCATCTGCACCATGCTCGTGGTCAATTTCACCTTCGGCGTGATGACGCGCGCGGCCCCGCAGCTTAACGTCTTCTCGATGGGCTTTGCGGTGTCGATGGTGGTGGGACTGTTCGTGCTGTGGTATTCGTTAAACGCCTTTATGGGCAATTTCACGCAGCTGGCCAACACCCTGATGGCGGAAACCTGCTCCTTAATGGGCGGCAGCTGTGAGGGGGTGTTCTGACGCTAGAGGCGTCAGAACACGAAGCCCTGATTAATCGGGCTCGAAGGTATAGCAGGGGATGTAGTCGCGGTTGGAGAGGAGGATGCGTCCCTGGGCGATGAAGTCGCGCATCAGGTGATCCATGCTTTCGATAATGTCCTTATCGCCGTGCAGGGTGAAGGGACCGTGTTTGGCAACGAGGGCGATACCGTGCTCCTTGACGTTGCCCGTGACGATACCGGAGAAGGCGCGGCGCAACCACGCGGCTAAAAGCTGCGGTTCCTCGGAGTGGCGCAGGTTGAGCGCGGCCATGTTCTCGTGTGTGACGTCAAATGGATGCTGCAGCTCGTCAGGGACGTATAAAGACCAGTTGTAGCAGTAGGAGTCATGGATGAGGGTGCGGTGCTCGAGGGCGTTTTCAAGGCCTAATTTCACTTCCTCGGCCACGGCATCGGGATCGTTGATGATGATGCGGTAATGGCGGGCGATTTCATCGCCGAAGCAGGACTTGAAGAAGCGATCGAGGGTCTCGAAATAGGGACGGGCGTCCTCGTCGCCGGTGAGAATGAGCGGTAGCGGGTTGTGACGGTTCTCGCGGCAGAGCTTGATACCGAGGATATACAGAAGCTCCTCGGCCGTGCCGGGGCCTCCCGGGAAGGCGATGAGGGCGTGACCTAAGCGCACGAAGGCCTCGAGGCGCTTTTCGATATCGGGCATGATGATGAGCTCGGAGACCATGGGATTGGGCGGCTCGGCGGCGATGATGGAGGGCTCGGTCAGACCGATGCAGCGGCACTGCCCGGCTCTCTGCACCACGTGTCCGTAAACGGCACCTTTCATGGGCGCTTCCATGATACCGGGGCCGCAGCCGGTGCAGACGTTGATGCGCCGAAGGCCTAAGGCGTAACCCACCTTGTAGGCGTAATCGTATTCTCTCTGCGAGATGGAGTGTCCGCCCCAGCACACGGCGATATTGGGTTTTTCATTGGGAATGAGTGCGCCGGCGTTTCTCAGGATATGAAAGATGATATTGGTGGTGAGATCGTGACTGGTCTGCTCCTCAAGAGCGCTGACGCGATCGCCTAAGAGCTTTTCTAACTCGGCGCGCGAGGCGCTAATTTGCACGATATCGCGCAGCACCGAGTAGAGGTGGCGCTGCAGGGATTCGATGATCTCCCCGTCCACCATCGAGGATTTGGGCGGGTTTAAAAGCTCGATCTTGAGGCCGCGCTCGGTGCGTACCACGTCAATTTCAAAGTTCTGGTAATTGTCTAAAAGTTCCTTGGAATTGTCGGTAAGATTGCCGCTGTTCAGGACGGCTAAGGAACAGTTGCGGTAAAGATCGTAAAGCTCACCCTGGGAGGAGTGAGAGATACTGTCAGCCTCAAGCTGGGTCAGCAGAGCCATGGAACCTTTAGGCCATACTGCCTTGACGGTCATGATACCCCCTCGTCTGTATTAACACTGTGTAAACATCCCGTTCATCATAGCAAAAAGGCCGCGCACAAAGATGTGAGGCAGGTAAAAAAGAGGTTAAAGATCAGTAATCTCCGCGGTGGGCGGGAGAGGGGCGGCCGTCAGGCACGGTCGCAAGCAGGGCCTTAAGCTCGGCGGGGGTGACGGTAGCGCCGTTGGTCACGGTGTGATGCAGTTTTATCTTGCGGCGCGTTATCTTCTCGCCGGCAAGGCGCTTTAAGATGAGATCCATCGCCATGGAGCCCATTTCATAGCGCGGCGTGGCGATACTGCACAGACGCGGGATGGTGGCGTCCCCGATATTCAGTCCGTTGTAGCCGAGGATGGCGATGTCCTCCGGGATCTTCACGCCTACGCTCTGACAGTACAGCATCGCTCCCACCGCCACATCGTCGTTGGTGCAGAGAATGGCGTCAAGCTGCGGACAGTCATCCAGGGCCTCACGCATCAGCTTGCCGGCGAGGGTAAAGGTGGAGCGCTCCGGGGAGCTGTAGACTTTAGGCACGAGACCTGCCTCGTTCATGGCACGGCTGTAGCCTTCCTGACGGATCATATTGCGCGTGTCAAGGCGCACGCTTAAATAGACTATCTGACGGCGGCTGCAGGCAATGAGGGCTTTGACCGCCTGGTAGGCAATAGCCTCATGATCAAGGCCGATGGCCATGTCAAGGGGCCGGTAGGGAAGGGACATTACTTCCACGGTAGGAAGATGGGTGTCCTTAATGCGCTTGACGGTAAGCGGGGAATGCCGGGGCTCAGTGAGGATGAGCGCGTCCATCTGATAGGAGAGCAGGGAGGCGACCTGCTTTTCCTCTTCCTCCATGTTGTAGCCCATGTGCGTGATGAGTACCGAATAGCCGGCCTGTGAGGCCTTTTCGCTGACTCCGCGGATGAGATCGGAAAAGACCATGTTGGAAAAGGAGGGAATGACAAGTCCGATGGCCTGCGACGAGGACTTAGCGAGCATCGCCGGAGCGCGGTTGGGAATATAGCCTAATTCCTCAATGGCCGCGGCAATGCGGCTGCCGGTGCTTTCGGCCACCTTGGAGGGATCCTTTAAATAGCGCGACACCGTCATCTTGGTAATCCCCAGACGTGAGGCAATATCCTGCATGGTGTAGCGGTTTTTCATATCCTTCCTTTAGTATGCTCTCAGACGGCAACGGTTTGCACAATGTTAAATGTTACAAATCTTAGCGCAAAGCGTCATGTCTCTCAAGAAAACAGCTGTATAAGGCTTTTCAGTTCAGGTAACAAAGGGCCCTGACGGGCCCTTATAGGAGTTTTTTGTGTGGAAGTTAGAAAATCACGTAGAAGACGCAGGAGATGGCAAAGCCAATTACGGCGATGAGCGTCTCCAGTACCGTCCAGGTACGTAAGGTCATCTTCTCGTCAAGACCGAAGAGGCCCTTGACTAACCAGAAGCCGGAGTCATTGAAGTGCGAGCAGATCACGGAACCTGCCGAAGCGGCGGTGGTGATGGCGCAGAGATCGATGATCGAGAGGCCTGAGGTGGTATGCACGATGGGGGCAATCAGGGCTGCGGTGGTGGTCAGGGCCACGGTCGCGGAGCCCTGGGCAATGCGCAGGCACGAGGAGATGATGAAGGCAGCGAGGATGATGGGAATACCGAGGTCAGACAGGGCACCTGCCAGGGCGTCACCGATCCCCGAGGTGCGCAGGATTCCGCCGAACATGCCGCCCGCGCCGGTGACGAGCACCACCGAGCAGATGGGTCCTAAGGAGGTTTCGCAGAGCTGATTTAATCTCTTGCCGCCAAAGGGCTTGACGAAGATGGTCAGGCATAAAAGCAGGGTGATAAGCAGAGCAATGGGGGTCTGGCCGATTAACTTTAAGAAATCGCACACCGCGCTTTCACGGGGCAGCACGTCCATGGACTGTAAGGTAGCCACGCCGGTGTTGATGAAAATGAGCAGCATCGGGGTGAGCAGGACGCAGATCACGGTCGAGAACTTAGGCGGAGTGATGTCCAGACGCTCTTCCTTGCCTCCCTTAAAGAGATCGGGCACGGAGATGTTCCAGCGCTTAGCGCACCAGTGGCCGAAGAGGTAGGAGGAGAGATACCACGTGGGCAGGGCGGTGATGAGGCCGAAGAAGACCATGTAGCCGATATTGGTGCCGATGATCTCGGAGGCTGCGACGGGGCCGGGGTGCGGGGGAAGGAAGACGTGCATCACCGAGAAGGCACCGGTGGCCGGCAGGGCGTACCTGAGAAGTGAGCCGCCCATGCGCTTGGCTACGGTGAGGATCACGGGCAGCATCACCACGAGACCTGCGTCAAAGAAAATGGGGAAGCCAAAGAGGAGCGAGGCGCAGCCCAAGGCCATGGGGGCGCGCTTTTCGCCTAAGACGCGGATTAAGGTATCAGCGAGGGTCTGGGCACCGCCCGAGAGCTCCAGGATTTTACCAATCATGGCACCGAGACCGACTAACACGGCCACGGAAGCCAGGGTACCGCCAAAACCGCCTAACAAGGCGGGAACGATTTTGCCTAATTCGATGCCGGTCGCCACGGCCGTGCCGAAGCTCACCAGAATTAACGAGGCGAAGGCGTGCACCTTCAGCTTCATGATGAGCACTAACAGCGCCGCGATGGCAATGACCGCCACGGTGAGCAGGTAAGTGGACTGCTCAACTGCAACAGCGTGATCCATAAACATAACCTCAAGTTGGGAAGTGATACGAAACATGTGACCTTAGTCGCAAGTTCCATGTTACGCATAACATGATACGGGTAACATCTGCTAAGATAAACCCGTCATTTGAACCAAATGTAAAATTTGTGACTGAGATCAATTTACGCAGAGGTGCGATAAAGATGAGCAAAAAGAACATTGTGATCATGGGCGTGTGCGGCTCGGGCAAGACCTCCGTGGGACTGGCCATAGCCGAGAAGTTAGGCTGCCGCTTCCTTGACGGCGACGATCTGCATCCCCGCGCCAACATCATCAAGATGGGCGAGGGACATCCCCTGAATGACGAGGACCGTCAGCCGTGGCTGGAGCGCATCAGCGACGTGTTCTTCTCTTTATCGAGAAGAAGCGAGAACGCCGTCATCGTGTGCTCGGCCTTAAAGAAAAAATACCGCGATGTCTTAAGAAACGGTAATGATCTCATCTTTGTGCACCTCGTAGGCGATTACGACACCATCCTTAACCGCATGAAAAAGCGCCAGGGGCATTACATGAAGGAAAACATGGTCAAAAGCCAGTTCGATACCCTGGAGATGCCGGGAGCTGACGAGAAGGATGTCATCGCCATTGACATCACTCCGCCGCTTGACGTGGTGATTGCCCGTGCCGTGTCAGCAGTGGAAGCGGCTATGCGCGATTAGGTTTATGATAGTAAGTATGCATTAACTTAACTGAAGGAACACCTTATGAACAAGACCGTGCAGGAAGTTACCGCCCGTATTGAGGCGCGCTCTGTGCAAAGCCGTGAACGCTATATGGAAATGATGCGCGCCCAGGAGAAATTAGGGCGGGACCGCGTCATTCTCACCTGCTCCAATATCGCCCATGCCGCAGCCGGCACAGATAAAGAAGACAAGGAAAACGTCATTTTCGGCAAAGGCCTTAACGTGGGCATCATTTCTGCCTATAACGACATGCTTTCGGCTCACTGCCCCTATAAGCTCTATCCGGACGAGATCAAGGCCGTGCTGCGCAGCTTAGGTCACTCAGCCCAGGTGGCCGGTGCCACGCCCGCCATGTGCGACGGCGTTACCCAGGGTATGCCCGGCATGGACATGTCGCTGTTCTCGCGCGATCTGGTCGCCCAGTCTGTGGCGGTGGGACTTTCTCACAATATCTTCGATGCGGTGCTCCTCTTAGGTATCTGCGACAAGATTGCCCCCGGCCTTGTCATGGGCGCGGCTGCCTTCGGTCACCTGCCCACCGCCTTCGTGCCGGCAGGCCCCATGAGCACGGGCATTTCCAATGAGGAAAAGACCGCCATCCGCCAGAAGTACGCCGCCGGTGAATTAGACAAGGACGCTCTGCAGAAGATGGAGTGCAGCTCCTATCACAATCAGGGTACCTGCACTTTCTACGGTACGGCCAACACCAATCAGTTAGTGTTAGAGGCCATGGGCCTCATGCTGCCCGGTTCCGCCTTCGTGCCGCCCTACGTGCCCTTACGCAAGGCCTTAACCGAGCGCGTGGCCCGCGACATCGTGAAGATGGGGCATAACGGGGATAACTACCGTCCGCTCTATGACGTGCTCACAGCCAAGAACTTCGTCAACGGCATGGTGGCGTGGCTGTCCTCGGGCGGCTCCACCAATCACACCCTGCACATCCTCTCCATGGCCCGTGCCGCCGGCCTTATCATCACGTGGCAGGACGTGAGCGATCTCTCCGAGGTGGTGCCGTTACTCGTTAACATCTACCCCAACGCCAAGGCCGATATCAACGCCTTCCAGAACGCAGGCGGCGTGCCGGTGCTCATGAAGGCCCTGCATGAGCGCGGCTTAGTCCACGAGGACGTCAAGACCGCCCTCGGTGATTTTTCCTCGCAGCTTACCGTGCCGGTTCTCGATAACGGTGAGGTGAAATTTGAAAGCGCCCCTGCCACGCGCGATCCTAACGTACTCATCTCCGGGGAGGGCTGCTTCAAGCCCCAGGGCGGTATCAAGGTCTTAAACGGCAATTTAGGCCGCTCGGTCATCAAGATCTCCGCCGTGGCCCCCGAGCATCATCACGTCAAGGCTCCGGCCCGCGTCTTTAACGATCAGCATGACGTTGAGAAGGCCTATAAGGCAGGCGAGCTCAATCAGGATGCCGTCATCGTGGTGCGTTACGCAGGTCCCGCTGCCTCGGGCATGCCCGAGCTCCATAAGCTGATGCCGGTATTAGGCAATCTGCAGAAGGCAGGCTACCACGTGGCGCTTTTAACCGACGGCCGCCTCTCCGGAGCCTCGGGCAAGATCCCCTCGGCCCTGCATGTCAGCCCTGAAGCCTTACGCGGCGGTCCGCTGGCCTTACTGCGCGACGGCGATCTCATCGATTTTGACGCCGACGCCGGCACCATCAACTGCCTGACCTCCCTGGAGGGCCGCACTCCTGAGTATCCCGATACCGAGAAGGGAGAGCAGACTTACGGCCGTTACCTCTTTAAGGTGTGCCGCGAGAAGGTCTCCTCGGCTGAAGAAGGCGCGACCTTCCTGTTCTAGACTTTCATAGCAATCTCTAAGTCAACCCCGCATCAGGCGGGGTTTTACTGTTTAGCTTGCTTTAGTGCACTTCACCGTGCTGAGCCTGGGGATGAAAGAGCTCAGGTTACGAAGCAGGCGGTAAAACAGAACCCTGAACTCAGGAACGGGCCTGAAGCTCCGGCTTGAGGCCTGCATTGTGACAGCCCCGTGAATTCCGGGTAAGGGGGACATACTGAAAGCCGGACAGTTAGCAGATCCTGGCTAGTAAGTGCGCAGGCCGTTCATGGAGAACAGAGAAGCTCTCCCTGAGAGGAGTTCCTGCTAAGAAACGGCACGGACAACGGCGCTGCAGCGGCTTCTCCCGGCTGTGACGTATGCCGCTGTCAGTGTTTAAGGCACTGGTCTGCAGGCATGACGTGAGCCTTATCCGTGTCTAGCCTAATTTGCGCTCGTCGCGGATGACGATCTTCTCGCCACGGGCGTTTTCAATCCACTCTTTGAGCAGAGCAAGGCTCTGCGAGCGGTGCGAGGTTTTGAGCTCCTGCATGCGCAGATCGGCCCTGTCGAGCATCTTTTTAAAGTTATCCCTTTCTGCTTCACCTAAGGTGGCACCGCCCATGTCGATCATGACTGGCAGCTTATCGGGATAATTCTTCATACGTTCACGCAGAATGACGGAGACCGAGGAGATGATCATCTGACACTGCAACAGGGAACAGTGGGGCAGTACCACGAGAAATTCGTCGCCGGCAATGTGATAGCTTTCATGCTCCTTGTGAATTGAGTGCTTGAGCACGGATCCTGCGTCAATTAAGAGCTGATCTCCGGCGCTGTGCCCGAGAAAGTCGTTGATGATCTTAAGCCCCGCGACATCAGCGTAAATGATGCTCAGGGGCTGATACTCAGGTTTCTCGTAGTCGGGAATGCGATCAAGGAGGCAGTCGCGGTTTAAGAGTCCCGTCAGGGAGTCGGTAAAGAGACGCGAACGGACATGGATGAAACTGTCCTCGATAACCGAGAGATTGGTATTGGTGCCAATGATGCGGATGGCTTTTCCTTCCCTGTTGCGATCGGTGACAAGGCCGCGGCCCAGCGTCCACAGATAGTGACCGCCGGCGTGCTTTAAGCGCACGCAGCACTCAAAATAGTCTCCATAATCGGGGCAGGAGAGGATCTGGCGCTGCTGGCTGGCCGTGGTGGCACGATCCTCGGGATGGACAATCCTGTCGGCCCATTCCTCAAAGGTGGAGGCGATGTCTGCCGAGGAAGCATAGCCCAGCATGGATACGTAACTTGCTGAAAAGCGCACGCGATCGGAAGTGCCGTCCCAGTCCCATGCCCCGTCCGATCCCACTTCATAGGCAAACTGCGAGCCGTGGAAAGTGGTACGGGACAGATAACCGGTAACGAGCTGGGCCCTGCCGTCTGCATCTCGCTTAAGCACGCTGCCGCTTATCAGCACGGGGCGGGTTCTGCCATCGGCATAGCGCACGTTTAATTCTTCGGAGAGCACGTCCCCGCTCGAGGTATCAGCGGCAAAGCGCTGGAAGATATCGTTATCCTCAGCGCTGTAGTGACGGAAAACTTCCTCCGTGGGATACCAGATACCTCCAGGACCTATCTCCAGAATGGAGGCACAGGCTGCGTCTAATAAAAAGGCGTTCTGTTCGGCGCTGTAGAGCCAGAAACCGGGCAGATTGCGGCTCTCGATACTTTCCTGCACTGCGTGCAGGGAGAACGCATCGCAAGAACTATCCGTGGAGACAGGACGCATGCTTTTCACCATTAAATACTTTAATAGTAAGAGTCACTGAATTTTTTTCTGCATTATATTACTTACCCGCCGTGGATCAAGCGCTTAAAAATGCGATCTGGGTGATGGTTTTACATATGGCTTACACAGAATTTACCACTTTTTTGCTAAGACAGTTAGTCTATAATCATCAAAAGAAAAAGCAGGCCTGAAGGATGCCTGCTTACTGCGTCAGGTGCGTCACGGCTCTTTTCAGGAGAAGTTAATTCCGGTAAGTTTATGCAGCTCCTGTTTTAAGGCGGTGTAATCGCCGGTGCAGCGCAGGGCGTGAATGCCTAATTTCGCGGCCGCCGCGACATTGTCGGGATTGTCGTCAATAAAGACGCATTCCTCGGGCTTTAGGTGATAGCGCTCTAACAGCACCTGATAAATGCGCTTGTCGGGCTTTATCATGCGCTCCTCACCGGAGACGACGATACCCTCCAGATCCTTAAGGAACGAGAAACGACGGTAGGCGACGTTAATGGTTTCAGCCGACCAGTTAGTAAGGCCGTAGAGAGGGTAGCGTCCGTCTTTGACGCAGTCTCTGAACATGCGCACGCCTTCCTCAATTTCTCCTTTGAGCATCGTGTCCCAACCGATACGGTAAAGGCCGATTTCGCGTTCGTATTCAGGGTGTTCCTTCTGCAGCTGAGCTATGGCCTCGGCAAAGGGTACGCCGCGATCCATCTGCGCATTCCACTCGGAGGTGCAGATGTTTTTGATGAAATCATCGGCTTTTTTCTCGTCTTTGAAGACACCGTTGTAGAAATAGCGCGGGTTCCAGTCAAGGAGCACGCCTCCAAAATCGAAAATGAGGTTTTTAATCGCCACCTTAAACTCCTTAGCGGTGAAAGCATGCCTTAATGATGCCACAGCCTGCTCCGTAAAGGAGAGTCAGCCGCTAAATTTTGTGCAGAAATCCCAGGGGGAAGGTGCAGTTACCCTGCAGGGGTTTTTCTTCTATAATGTGCGCAGTGAGTGAGAGATGATTATGACTGATATAACCGCCCCGTTTAATGAATTCTATCTTTTTGGCATAAAGAACGCCTTTCTCGATCTGCGTAATGAGTACGCCGCAGAACCTGAAAAAGAACCCCTGCGCACCGTTATCCTCGATGAGATTGACAGAGGCCGTGAAGCTGACGGAAGTACCTGTAACCGCACTGTGGCCTCAGGGGTGGCGGTGAACTTTTTAGATTTCGCCTTAGGTCTCTACAAGCCCTTTTTAAAGGCCGGCAGCGCCGACGCCGCGCGGCTTCTGATGCAAAGTCCCGTGACGGTGGAGATGCTCTATACCCTAAGCTCCATGAGTATTGCGGTGGTGATGGGGATTTACGGCAAAAACGAAAACGAGGCCATGGCGTATTCCTCGGCATTAGGCGGGGAGATCTTTGCCTCCTATATCTTTATTCCCTTTTATATCCGTCAGTCACGCTCGCCGGTAAAGGGTACCTCCAAGGTGGCCGTTGAGGTGACCACTCTTCTCGGTAAACATTCCGAGGAGCTTATCTCAAAGCAGATCCCCTTTGAACCCGCAGCGCTCTTCCGTTACGCCATAGGCTCGGTCATCAAAAAGCAAAAGCAGGTTCCTGAGCTGTTAAAACGCATTTACGCAGTGGATCCGCGCCTTTACTCCCCGTATTTCCTTGCTTTTATGCAGCGCTACCACGCTCTCATCACCACATATGTGGAGCAGTGCTGTAAAAAGCCCGCCTAGGCCCTGCTTTGCTCCCTGCGCATGAGCGCGGGCAGGCGGCGGGTCTTAAAGAGCCGGATAATCCTTACTATGTAAATCAGGGCCGCGCAGGTCAGGGCGGCCATAAAGCCAATCCAGAAACCTAATGCCGCAAGGGGTTCTCCGGTTACGTAGCCGAAGGCGAGCACCACGCCCACGGGCATGCCCACGCACCAGTAGGCCACCGTGGTGACGATGAAAATGGTGCGCGAATCCTTAAAGCCGCGCAGGATACCGATGCTCAGCACCTGAGTGGAATCGGCGATAAGATAGGCCATGCACACGAGAATAAGCACGGCGGCGATCGCAGATACGGCCGGATCGGAGGTGTAGAGGGAAATGATGAGCTCGCGGTTTAAGAGTACGGCAGTAAGCGAGATTAAATAGATGATGAGCCCTAGGGTGGCTGTACCTTCAGCGGTACGGCGGGCGCGCTCCCAGTGCAGGGCGCCCATGGCCTCACCGGTGCGGATGGTGGCCGCGGAACCCAGGGACAGGGGGCAGATAAAGAGCAGTCCCGAGAGATTTAAGGCAATGGAGTGGGCCGCTACCATGGTGGGGCCGAAGGGACTTAAGAGGAAGGCCACCAGAGCAAAACTCGAGACCTCGATGGTGGTGGAAACGCCAAGGGGCAGACCCAGACGCAGAAAGGAGCTTACTGCAGAAAGCGTGACGGGGTAGGTTTTTCTGAACAGACGGCAGGTGCGGAAGTTTCCGGAGCGCTGAATATAGATAAGCATCAGCCCCACCGTGATGTAGACGGTAAGCGAGGTCGCCACGCCGCATCCGATACCGCCTAAGGCAGGAGCTCCGCATTTGCCGAAAATGAAAATGTAGTTTAAGGGGATATTGAGCGTCAGGGCCACGCAGCCAAAAAGCAGCGTGGGCAGGGTATAGCCGAGGCCCTCCCAGTAGGCACGCAGGATATTAAAGAGCGTGAAGCCGGGGATCCCCGCGGCGACGGCATAGAGATAGCCCGAGGCGACGCTAATCATCGCGGGATCGGTATCGGGCATGAGTCCGTACAGGCGGGGCAAAAGACACATGAGGCCTGCCACCGCCACGGACAGGGACAGGCTTATCACCGTGGCTACATGCAGCTCCGGGGCAATTTTCTCAGGCTGCCCCGCCCCGCGCAGCTGTGCGGTAATGGGAGAAATGGCGATGGTAAGCCCGATTAAAAACAGGAGCGGCGGCCAGAAAAAGGAGCCTCCTAAAGCCACGCCGCTTAATTCCACGGTGCCGGCCGCTCCGGCCATCACGGTGTCCACTACGCCCATGGAGGTCTGGGCTAACTGACCTAACACCAGGGGCCAGAAGAGACGGAAGAGACGCTTTACCTCGATAAAGAGCGAGGGCGTGATCTCGGTTAGGGGAAGAGCGGACGGGGCCATGTCTACCTCGGAACAGCGACAGGGTAAAAGCTATGAACTACCCCACGCTCACACATGGGGAATTTCGCGGCTTTCAGTTAAAACAGTGCCTGCTGAAAGCGGGCGCATTGTGGCACAGCGCCCTTAAAAGCGCAAGGCTTAACTATCCTTCTCTAAAAGCGGTAAGGTCACCTCCAGGCGCAGGAAGAGCTCATGCAGAGCGTAAGGACCCTTAAAGTATTCGCCTTCAAGGATCAGATCGCTCTGTCCTGCAAAATGTCTGAAAAGAGCCTGATTATGAATGCCGGTGAGACGGATGCGTTTTTTAAAGGTACGGCAGGCGTAAACCGTGGCATCCAGCAGTGCCTGCATATCCGAGTCATCAAGAGCGTGGAGGGACAGGGAGGGAGTGAGACGCACCTCATCACAGTCAAAATCACGCAGCAGCTTAAGGTTCAGGCTGTCCTGTCCCCAGCCGTCAAGGCTCATGGGAAAGCCGCTCTCTCTTAAATTCCTAAGCGCCGTGCGGTAACGGGGCTGCACGGCAAGGCGCAGCGGTACGTCTATGTGCACGATGGAGGGATTGATGTGCCTGTAGGAAATTAAGGCCTGCAGATATTCAAGGAAGGTATCGGGCGCGTATTCAAAGTAAAGCGGTGAGGTGTAGATACCAAAGCCGCTCCGGTAATTGGCGCTGTGATAGGAAAGGCGCGCGATATGTCTTAAATAATACTGCACCGCCTTATCAAGGAGCGGGGACTGGGCAAGCAGCAGCATAAAGTCCGCTTCAGAGTAAGTGGTACGGTGATCGGTAAAGGCCAGACGGCACTCGATGGCGCCAATCTGACGCGTGAGAGCGCTCACGAGAGGGTTAAAGCGCAGGCTCAGACCCGCGTAGTCTTTATCAAAGGCCTGTTCCACCTTATGCAGCAGTTCATCCTGCCTTACGCGTACTGCCTCGTTCTCGGGACTTAAATAGAGCTGGGTAGCGGGGTTTTTCTGCGCCCGCGTGCAGCAGAAGGCGGCGTGATTTAAGAGCACGTCGGCATCGGTGCCGTTTTCGGGACTCGAGAGCAGCGCGGCGCTCACGGCGCGGGCCGTGGAGAGGGTGTGTGCTCTGTAGGTGTCCTTAACGGCCGTGACGATGTTGCGGATGGCCTGCACGGGATCGCGGGCGCTTTCCTCGCTGAGGATGACAAGGAAAGTAAGTCCTTCAAGACGGTACAGCTCGCTGTTAATGTCGAGCACACCCGAAAGATGCTGCACGATCTCGCAGAGGAGGTGATTGGAAAACTCACGTCCGCGCTCGTCATTGAAAGTGCGGAAGTTACCGGGGGCAAAGACCACCATGGTAAAGTGCTCGTGAGCTTCGGTGCGGCGGATAAGCTCCATGCGGGCTGCCTCGGGACCAGGAAGCCCCGTGACGCTGTCCAGGGTCTGTGAATCTTCCTCGGCGATGAGGTAGCCTGCGTAAAAGACCGGCCGTTCCTCTCCTTCTTCCCAGAGGAAGGAGCCGTGCCAGTGTATCCACTGCTGATGATCCTCGCCGTCCCTGAAGCGCAGATGCAGATCGCTCTCTTCCTGCCTCTCGCGTAACATGGTCTCCGCGGTGCGGCGGAACACGCGCCGGTCGTAGGCCGAGACCAGCTTGTCCTCAAGGAAGGTGAAGAGATCGGGCACGAGATTGGATTCAAAGCCGAAGTCCTCGCGGAAGCGGTCTGAAACGTAAAAGACGTTGCGCTGAGGATCGCCAAAGCAGAGATAAAGAGGCAAGGAGCCGTGGGAGAGGGTCTTAAAAAGCGTGGCGGCCGAGTAGTAATTGTGCTTGATGTACTGCGCAAAGGCGGTGTTATCAAGACTCTCGACGTAAAAATGCTCTAAGACCTTGAGCGCTTCCTGGGAGATCTCGCTCTCGCGCTTGTCCCTGGCAAAGAGGCTTGAAGTGTAGTAGAGCTTCTTGTCCACGTACATGCTCTTATCAGCCTCGGCCATGAGCGGGGTTAAGGTGTCCTGCCAGTTTTCGCCAAAGGCCGAGCCCACGGCCACGTTGCACTGACGGGAGATAAAATTTTCCTTGAGGGACGCTACGGCTGCCGTAAGCTTTTCACGGCTTAAGGAGGTGGTCCAGAGCAGGAACTCGTCACCGCCGATACGGTAAATCTGTTTTTCAAGGAAGGTCTGACGCAGGATGTCGGCGGTTTTGACAATGAGCCTGTCGCCTTCCTCATGGCCCATGGCATCGTTGACGGGTTTAAGTCCCGTGATGTCACAGTAAATGACCGCGACGTCCTCGCCGTTAAAGCGGCTGTTTAAGAGGCGGTTTAAGGCGTGGCGGTTGTAAAGACCCGTGAGCTGATCGCGGTAGCTTAGAAATTCCAGCCGCTCATGCAGCCGCGAGTTCATGGTCAGCATGATCACGAAATTGGCAATGAGAGCGAGGGTGCCTTTTAAGGTGTTAAGCTGCGCGGGCGCGAAATTGGCCATGGTGAGAAAGCCAAACAGCCCTTCGGTCAGAAAAATGGGGGCGATCGCGATGTTGTTAAGCTGCCTGACGTCGATCATCCCGTAAAGCAGGGGATAGTCCCGTTTAAAGCTCTCCGGATCGTCAAAGTAAATGAGCTCCTCGCCCTGATGAAAGCGCTCCTTGAGTTTAGGGATCAGGGCGCTGTGCAGGCGCTGTCTCTCTTCGCTGAGTGAATCTGCGCTGTAGGAGGGCCACTGATCGTAGATACTGACGGAGTCGTCGGCAAAGAGTCTGACGATGGAGGCGTGCTCGGCCTCAAAGAGGGAGGCAAAATGGCGCAGGAAGTGCTCGAGCTGACGCATGGCGCTGTCCGTGCTCTCGGGATCCTGATTGGCCGTGTCGGTGATGTAGTTCTGTATAATGCGCTTGGCGTATTTACGCTCAAGGATTTCCCGGTCTTCAAAGCGGGCCTCCGGAGACTCGGAGATGATGATGCATCTTAAGCCCTCGTCGGTATTGAGCGCGTAGATCTGACAGTGGCGTTCTTCGTTGAGCACCGGATTAAAACGGAAACGGGTCACGTTAGCGCCGTGTTTTAAGTGCTTGAGGGAACAGGTGGCGCAGCGGCGGGTATTGCCGCACAAAAGCTCGTGACAGGGACGGGGCAGTGAGTCCGCGGTCAGGGGAAAGCCTGCCTGAGTATAGGCACGCATCATGGTGGCATTGACGTAGGTGACGTTGTCGGTCGCTGGATCGAGCACGAACACGTGCTGCTGTAAATTATCAAGCAAAGGCGTCAGGATCTGCATGGACTTACCCCGGGAGTCGCTGCAAGCTGGATGAATGTTAAGTGAAACGGCCCTATTTTAGCATGAGAGGCCCTCTTTCCCGGAACCTTGCTGCGAGAAGACAGAAAAACCTCTGGGAAAGCGATTAAGGAAAGTGGCGGGGGCGCAAAGTTAAGGGGACCCGGGCCCCCTTAACTAAAGCGGGAGGAGGTTAATGCACCTTGTCGCCGTTTTTAGCTCCCGTATCGGGGCTTAGGACGAAAATGTCCGCACCACCTTCACCGGCGGCCATGATCATGCCCTCGGATAGGCCGAACTTCATCTGACGGGGCTTTAAGTTGGCCACGAGGATGACCTGACGGCCCACGAGTTCCTCAGGTTTATAGGCGCTCTTAATGCCGGCAAAGACCTGTCTGACGCCAAGACCGATATCCACCTTAAGCTTTAAGAGCTTGCGCGCGCCCTCGACTTCCTCGGCAGAGAGCACGGTGCCCACGCGCAGATCAAGCTTCATGAAATCGTCAATGGTTATCTCGGGGGCAAGGGGGATAAAACCGTTCTCTTCCGTCTCTGCGGAGTCCCCTGGAGCGCTCTTTGCTTCAGCTTTTGCCGGGGTCTTAGCCGCCTGGGTCTTAAGATCCTGCTTGCTGTCCTCGAGCATCGCCTCTACGGCTTTGGGATCGATGCGCGCAAAGAGCGGCTTAAAGGAGTTGATGGTGTGGCCTAATAAGGGACTGCCGGCCTCATTAAAGGGCAGGGGATGATTTAAGAACTCCTGACTCTTTGCATACAGCTCGGGAAGCACGGGGCTTAAATAGGTGATGAGAGCCTTATAGAGGTTAAGGCCCTGGGTGCAGACGGCCTGCAGCTTTTCCTCAGTGCCTTCCTGCTTGGCCAGTACCCACGGGGCCTCACGGTCAATAAAGCGGTTGGCCTCGTCGGCTAAGGCCATGATCTCGCGGATGGCCTCGGCGTAATTGCGGCTGTCGTAGGCTTTGCAGACCTTGTCCATGATGGAGGCCGCTCTCTCCTGCAGCTCATGATCGTAGACGCTCTCAGAGAGCCTGCCTTCAAAGCGCTTGGTGATAAAGCCTGCGGTGCGCGAGGCGAGGTTGACGGTCTTGCCCACGATATCGGAGTTGACGCGTGCCACGAAATCGTCGAGGGAAAGATCGAGATCGACCGGATCGGCGGTCATCTTGGAGGCAAAGTAGTAGCGCAGGCACTCGGGCTTTAAGTGCTTAAGGTAAGTCGAGGCCTGAATAAAGGTGCCTTTTGATTTGGACATCTTGGCGCCGTTCACCGTCACATAGCCGTGTACGAAGATGGAGGTCGGCACGCGGCAGTGCGCGGCGTGAAGTTCGCCCGGCCAGAACAGGGAATGGAAGTAGAGAATATCCTTACCGATAAAGTGATAGAGCTCCTTATCGCTGTCCTCTTTCCAGAAAGCGTCAAAGTCGATGCCCTGACGGTCACAGAAATTCTTGAACGAGGCCATGTAGCCAATCGGCGCGTCTAACCACACGTAGAAGTACTTGTCGGAGGTGCCGGGGATCTCAAAGCCGAAATACGGGGCGTCGCGCGACAGATCCCAGGGCTTCAGTCCCTGCTTAAACCACTCGTCAAGCTTGTGCGCCATCTCGGGGGGCAGTACGCCCTCGCGGTTGACGTACTCGTGCAGGAAGTCGTTAAGCTTGGGCAGGTCAA
This sequence comes from Candidatus Avisuccinivibrio pullicola, assembly GCA_018713485.1. GTDB lineage: Bacteria > Pseudomonadota > Gammaproteobacteria > Enterobacterales > Succinivibrionaceae > Avisuccinivibrio_A > Avisuccinivibrio_A pullicola. Next base: position 5,369 of record DVOQ01000049.1, on the reverse strand, counting down.
AGAAATAGTGCACCGAGTTCTTAAGGACGGGGGTGGCACCGGAGACCGTGGAGTAGGGGTTCTTTAACTCCGTGGGATCATAGGTGGCCGAACACACCTCGCAGTTATCACCGTACTGATCGGCAGCGCCGCAGCGCGGGCAGGTGCCCTTGACGAAACGGTCGGGAAGGAACATGCCCTTGACGGGATCGTAGAGCTGCGAAATCTCGCGCGTGAAGATGAGACCCTCTTTTTTCAGGGTTTCAAACATTTTAGAGGAGAGAACGCGGTTTTCCTCGGAATGGGTCTTATAGTAATTGTCGTAGTTAATCAGGAAACCCTGCATGTCGGCACGGTGACCCTCTCCGATTTTCTCAATGAGCTGTTCGGGGGTCATGCCCTCGTTGTGGGCCTTGATCATGATGGGAGTGCCGTGGCAGTCATCGGCACAGACGTAATACACCTCATGACCCATGGCGCGCTCAAAACGCACGAAAATGTCCGACTGAATGTGCTCGAGCATATGACCAAGGTGCAGGGGACCGTTGGCATAGGGCAGGGCGGAGGTGACTAACATGGAACGCTTCTGCATAACCATTCTCGATAAATTAAACAACGCTGAAATCGCTAAAAACCGTGGGCATTGTAGCAAAAAGCGCCCCCTTAGCGGTAATGGGCGGCGCTCTTAGTGTAAGAACTCCCTGCGGGGATCCCGGGCTTCAGGCACTCTGTTTCTCTTTTCCGCTGACGGCAAAGCGGATGGCGCCTGCCTTCTTGTTAAACTCAATCTCCTTGGCCTGAGTGATAAAGAGCTTCAGGCGGTTGGCGACATTCGATTCGGCAGTACCTGCCTCAAAGTCAATGGCGCAGAGATTAGCATCCCTGTACATCATGCGCACGGCGCGCATCACGCCTTTGCCCGTGACGTGGTTGGGCAGGCAGGCAAAGGGCTGCACGCACAGGACGTTGTTCACGCCATGTTCGATGAAGTCGATCATCTCAGCGGTGAGCAACCAGCCTTCACCTGCCTGCTGTCCGGCTGAAATGAGGCCTTCGATGGCCTTCTTGTAATCCGAGAAGGGAGTGAGACGCTCAAAATGCGTGCCCGCAAGTGCCGTGGAAATGACCTCGCGCATACGGTTAAAGCGTGCCGAGATGAGCCACGAGCCGGTGGCGCGGGCCCACGAACCCTTCATGTAGCGCGCCTGATAGATACTGTCGTTCAGACAGTAGAGCACGAAGGAGGCGATATCGCCTAAGACCGGCTCCGCGCCCTCGGCGATGACGCGGTTCATGAGATCAAGGTTGGCTTTGGGGTGGTACTTAAGCAGGATCTCTCCCACGATACCCACCCGCGGGCGCACTTCGTCCCGAAGCTTAATGGCGCTGAAGGCCTCGATGACCTTAGTGACGGCGACGCGGAACTGCTTTTTGCGTCTGGTCTCCATTAAGGCGCAGGCCACGGAAGTGGCGTAGGCCAGAGCTCTGTCGCTTTCGCCTGCATTGACCTCATAGGTCTTGCACCTGAAATAGAGTTTCTGTATGAGATCGCCTAACAGAATGCCCTTCATCATGGTGTAAAGACCGCGCAGCCCCAGTTTAAGCTTCAGGGCATCGGTATTGAGATCGTAGCTTGAGAGCGTGACGATAGGCACGTCATCGTACTTAAGATCGTGCAGGGCCCACTTCAGGAGCGCCGGGTAATTGGTGGCGCGGCAGGGACCGCAGGTCTGGGCGAGCAGCAGGGCCGCCCGGTCGCGCTCAATTTCACCGCTCTCAAGGGCATCAAGGAGCTGTCCTATGACCACGATGGCCGGATAGCAGGCGTCATTGTTGACATGCTTCAGGCCAAGCTCAATGGCGTCATCCGAGACCTTTTCCAGTAAATGCACCCTGAAGCCGAGGCTTTCGAGGGCCCTGGTGAGGATGGGGAAGTGGATGGGAGCCATCTGCGGGATATAGAGCGTGCGCAGGGAATCTGGCAGCGAGGACTGATGATGGCGTGTGACGCTCTTTTCCATCTCCTTGCGGTGCAGGTTACGGGCGTTCTCATCCACGGCGCAGAGCAGGGACTTTAAGCGGATGCGCGCCGCACCCAGGGTATCGCCCTCATCAATCTTGAGCATGGTATAGATCCTGTCCTCACGCTCAAGGATTTTCTTGATCTGCTCGGAGGTGATGGCGTCAATGCCGCAGCCAAAGGAGACTAACTGCACGAACTGCGCGTTCTCCTGCTCCACGACCACCTCGGCAGCCTTGTAAAGGCGGCTGTGGAAGGCCCACTGATTGACGACGTCAAGCTTGGGCAGTTTTCTGGCGAGACTGAAGATGGCGTCCTCGGTAACCACCAGTGCGCCTAAGGAGCTGATAAGCGAGGGAATGCCGTGGTTGATGAGCGGGTCAATGTGGTAGGGACGTCCGGCCAGCACCACGAGGGGCTTGCCTTCCTCGAGGGCCCGTTCGTAAACTTCGGCGCCTTTCTGACGAATCGCTTCCTTATAGGCAAAAAGGGCATGGCGGGCTTTTTTGACGGCACGCCTGACTTCACCGCGCTTTAGCTTCCTGTCCTTAAAGCAGGTAAGAATGGCACGGCGCACCGTCTTGTCCTTGGTGAGATCAAGGAAGGGCGTGTGAATCCTGAGACCCTCGTGCTGACTGATGACATTGAGCTTTAAGGCCTCGGGATAGCCGCCCACCACGGGGCAGGCGTAGCTGTCGGGATTGCTCTCGATGCGCGCCTCACGCGGGATGCAGGGCAGGAAGATATCCTTTACCCCCCTGTCGGCCAGGTACGTCACGTGTCCGTGCGTGAGCTTGGCCGGATAGCACAGGCTCTGTGAGGGAATGGTGACGTTGCCCATCTCGGCAATTTCCTTGGTGGAAAGGGGCGAGAGCTCTACGGCAAAGCCCAGGGAGGTAAAGAGCTCATGCCAGTAAGGATAGTGCTCGAAGATATTGAGCACGCGGGGAATGCCCACCACGCCGCGCGGGGCGTTTTCAGGGCTCAGGACCTCACGGTTAAAGAGGGTGTCGAGCTTGAAATCGATAAAGACCTCTTTTTCCTTGTTCTTGATGCCGGTCTTTAAGGCAAAGTCGCAGCGGTTGCCGTGAATGTGCTTCTGCCCCGAAAGGAAGGTATTCATGGTCAGCAGGCAGTGATTTGAGCAGCCCTTGCAGCGGAACTGCCGGATCTTGATGCCGCTTAAATTCAGAAACTCGGGTTTTAAGTCGAGGGGGTGCTTCGCGTCATAGCGCTCCATGGCGATGAGGGCCGCGCCGAAGGCGCCCATGAGACCTGCGATGTCGGGACGGATGACGTTGCGCCCGATGTGCATTTCAAAGGCGCGCAGGATGGCGTCATTGAGGAAGGTGCCGCCCTGCACCACCACGTGCTCGCCTAACTCGGAACTGTCGTGAATGCGCAGTACCTTGTACAGGGCGTTACGCACGATGGAAAGACACAGCCCCGAGGCGATATCCTCCACGGGCACCGAGTCGCGCTGCGCCTGCTTGACCTTGGAGTTCATGAACACCGTGCAGCGCGTGCCCAGATCGCAGGGGTGCTGAGCCTTCAGGGCTTTGCCGATAAAATCAGATAAGGGCAGATTAAGCTGACGGGCAAAGGTCTCGATAAAGGAGCCGCAGCCTGAGGAACAGGCCTCGTTGAGGGCCATGCCCTTGATGATGCCGTCCTTGACCTTGATGCACTTCATGTCCTGGCCGCCGATGTCAATGACATAGGAGGTATCAGGGTCAAAGGCACAGGCCGCTTTCTGATGGGCGAGCGTCTCCACCTCGGTAAACTGCGCGTTTAGGGCCGCCTTGGCCAGATCCGCGCCGTAACCGGTGGTACAGATGGCGGCGATCCGGCATTCGGGATTTTGTTCCACGGCCTTTAAAATGCGCTCAATTTCAGGCAGCAGATGCTCAAGGGGCGAGCCGCCGTTGTGGGCATAAAAGCTCGTGATAAGACGGTGCGAGGCGTCAATGAGCACGCCCTTGACCGTGGTGGAGCCAAGGTCCACGCCAAGGAAGAGATCGCCCCTGGCATCCTCAAAGCTTACGCGTTCTAATTTTTCATGGGCGTGACGTTCTTTGAACTCCGCGTATTCCTCATCCGAGGTAAAGAGGGCCGGCAGGGGCTCATCCCCGGAGGTGACGGGGGTGACGGAGAGGCGTTCAATAAAGGTTTCAAGGGGCAGAGCCGCCTTGCGCTCTGCGTCCTGGCGGGCGGTGAGCGGATCCTCGCAGCTTTCCTTTAAGGAGGCCGCCGCGCCCTGTGCGATGGCGTACTGTCCGTCGGGAATCTCCACAAAGTGCGTGGTGTCCGATCCTAAACGCTCGACAAAGGAGGCCTTAAGTTCGGTTAAAAAGGAGAGCGGGCCGCCTAACAGTGCGACCGTGCCTTCAATGGCGCGTCCGCAGGCCAGACCGGAGATGGTCTGCTCGCACACGGCGTTGAAAATGGATTTGGCGATATCCTCGCGTGACACGCCCTGATTTAACAGCGCCACGAGATCGGTCTTGGCGAAGACGCCGCAGCGCGAGGCGATGGGGAAGGTCTTCTGCGCTTTTCCGGCCATCTCGTTAAGCCCCGGAGCGTCGGTATCAAGCAGGGTTGCCATCTGATCGATAAAGGCACCCGTACCGCCGGCGCAGGCCTCATTCATGCGCAGTTCCATGCCGTGGGACAGGAAGAGGATCTTACCGTCCTCGCCGCCTAATTCCACGGAAACGTCAATTTTTTCCGGAAGGCTCTTTAAGAAGGTGCTCGCGGCGATCACTTCCTGCACGAAGGACACCTGAAGGGCGTCCGAGAGGGCGAGGGCCGAGGAGCCGGTTAAAGTGACGCGCACCGGCACGTTGCCATGGCGCGCTAACAGTTCTTTAAGGCTGTCCGTGAGAGTGCTGACCACGGCGCTCTGATGGCGCAGATAGGCCTTATCCACGCATTTGCCGTCTGCATTAAGAAGTACGTATTTGACGGTCGTGGAACCTAAGTCGATTCCAAGGTAGTAAGCTTGATTGTTTTCAGTCATAAAGCACATGGCAATAACCGTGAACCGTTATTTTTCCTCGTTAGGGGCGGCCTCATTATAGGCAGGCCCCGGCTGCGGGCACGGCAGTTGATATTCTTTGTCAGTCAGGAACCGCTACACAGTTCAGTTTTCTGACAGCTGTAAATTACGTCATTATAACGTGCTTTGTAAAAGAGAAAAGAAGGGACGTTCATCCTTTTTAACAATTTTTGGCCAGAAGTGGGGGTGACTAAAAAGGTCACCCCCGATTTTTTGTCCGGGGAAACGGAAAATTTTGCAATTCAGTATGTTTTTGCAAAATGTTTTCTTTTTGTTTCAGTTAATTGCCTGTAAAATTTAGCCGGTTTTGCT
>DVOQ01000048.1 GCA_018713485.1 Candidatus Avisuccinivibrio pullicola | reverse complement strand
AAAATCCCCGTGTCGGTGGTTCGATTCCGCCTCAGGCCACCACGCAACACAGAGTTTACTTTCAATACGGCCTGATAGCTCAGTCGGTAGAGCAGGGGATTGAAAATCCCCGTGTCGGTGGTTCGATTCCGCCTCAGGCCACCACTCTCCTCTCTAAGTCTCTAAGTTCTCCTTTTCGCACGCTAATCTGAATTTCAGGCACGGAATTGCTGTATCTGCAGCTAAAGTCCGCGGCGCGCAGCTGTCAGAGTATGAAGTCTGTTATGCTTCGTGACTGCGGCAGTGATCTGCTGGAGTAAGGAAAAAGCATGCGGTTAAATCTCAGGACCCTGTGTCCTGGCGCCTGCCTGGCGCTGTTATCTTTAAATGCCGTGCAGGCCCTCGAAGAGCCTCAGGATCTGCGTCTGGGGCTGTGCCTTATCGACGGCGAGGGGCAGGTGCTGTCAGCTCACAGGGAAAGTGAGCGTTTTGCGCTGACGAGCACCTTTAAGGCTCTCGCCTGCGCCCGCGTTTTTGAGGAGGGGCGGGGGCAGAGCCGGGAAAGGCCGCCATGGGCGGGCAGGTAAGCTATGCTCCGGTTTTTGAGAAATTCTCCCCTGAAAAGACGGTAAGCCTCAGTGAGGCCTGCGAGGCGGCACTGCGCGTGAGCGATAATCGCGCGGCCAATTTTGTCCTGTCCTTAACGGGAGGGCCTGAGAAACTTACGGCGTGGCTGCGCAAGTGGGGCGATCACGTAACGCGGGTGGATGATTATGAGCCTGAAATCAATGCCTTTCCCGAGGGTAAGGCAGGTGAAGAGCGCAACAGCACGACGCCCTTAAGCGCGGTAGAGCTGTGGCGCAGGCTTGACAGGGAGATGGAGGCGACGGCGCGGGTGCGCTGGCTTCAGGCGATGGTCGGAGGCGAGGTGTCGGGGACGCTGCTGCGCGCCCTGCTCCCTGAGAACTGGCAGGTTTACGATCGCACGGGTGCTGGCGCGGGAACGCGGGCGCTGCACGCAAGGGTGGTAAGTCCTGAGGGCGAGGTGTATTACCTCGCGGCGCACGTCGATGCCTTTAAGGATCGTGACTTAAGTCTGGAGAGGCGGGATGAGCTGTTGCGCATGCTGCTGCAGGAGGCAGTGAAGGTGATGGAGGAGCGCGCTGCGCGCTAAAGGGGAGAGCCCTTACGCGTCAGGTGCAAAGCGGGGGTGTGACTGCTATAATGTGAGCCGTTTTTTTAAGCCGGTCAAAGCGCGATAAATGTCAGAATCATCCCGTGTTAATCTTTTAAATCTCTCCTTAGGCGAGCTTAGGGAGTTTTGCGTAAGTCTGGGGGAAAAGCCCTTCCGCGCCACGCAGATCATGAAGTGGATCTATCAGTGGGGCGCGACCTCCTTTGAGGGTATGAACAATATTAAAAAAGAGCTGCGCGAGAAATTAGCGCAGGTCGCCGAAATCCGCGCCCCGGAGATCATCTCCGAGCAGCGCTCAGCCGACGGTACCATGAAGTGGGCTCTGGACGTCGGCGACGGACAGGTGGTGGAGACGGTGCTCATTCCCGAGGAGGGACGCAATACGCTGTGCATCTCCACGCAGGTGGGCTGTCCCATCAACTGTGCCTTCTGCCGTACCGGAGCGGGAGGGTTTAACCGTAATCTCACCATAAGCGAGATCATAGGCCAGGTGTTCGTAGCCTCGCAGCGCGTGGGATTCAGGCAGAGCGGGGACGAAAAGGCCATCTCCAACGTGGTCATGATGGGCATGGGCGAGCCGCTGTTAAACGTGAAAAACGTCATCGCGGTGACGGAAATCCTGCTTGACGATAACTGCTTTGGCCTCTCGAAGCGGCGCGTGACCATTTCCACGGCAGGAGTGGTGCCGGTTTTAAAGCAGATCGCAGGCAAGGTGGACGTGGCCTTAGCCTTATCCCTGCACGCTCCCGATGATGAGCTGCGCGATAAGCTCGTGCCTTTAAACCGCCGTCACAATATCGCGTCGGTCCTTAACGCGGTGCGCGATTACGTGGCCAAAAGCAATGCCAACTGCGGACGGGTGACCATTGAGTACGTGCTTCTTGATCATGTCAATGACTCCATGGAGCAGGCCGAGGCGCTGGCGCGGCTCTTAAAGGACGTGCCCTGCAAAATCAATCTCATTCCTTTCAATCCCCATGACGGGGCCGATTTTAACAAACCGAGCAACAGCCGCGTGGACCGCTTCTGTAAGGTGCTGATGAGCCACGGCTATACCGTGATCACGCGCACCACGCGCGGGGATGACATCGCGGCAGCCTGCGGACAGTTAGCAGGTCAGGTTAAGGATAAACTAAGCAAGATCGCCTCGCGTCAGGTCAGTGACGGGGACAGCGCTTCCTAAGGCGCCGGAGGTTGAAGATGACGGATAAGAAGGATAAGTCTCAGGAAGTCTCTAAGAGCGTGACCGGTGAGTCTCAGTTACCCGATGAGGCTCTGAAGTCCTATCATCTGGAGATAGATGTTAATAAGCAGCGTCTGACCGAGGACGGGGTGGAGCTGATGCAGGGCGAGCCGCTGCCGGAGGGAGCGCTGTCGCAGCTGCCCCCGCGCTATAACACGGTGGGCGTGACGGTGCATGAACCGGATTTAAAGGGCAAGCTTAAGGAGGCGCTGAGCCTCAATCCCTCCGAGAGCGGAAATTTAAGCCTCGAAAGTCAGATCATGGGCGGGGTGCGGGCCATTCCTGACCCTGCGCAGGCTTCCGGCAAGGAGACTGAGACGGAGCCCCGGGACAGCGCCGCGGACGCAGGGGAGGAATCCCTGAAGGAAGACGCCGCGGTGAAGGTGACGGTGAACGGGGACGATCCCGATCGCGTGCCGGTGGTGCCGACCCTGCGCGATGACGAGGTGCCGAATATGCCGGGGGCGATTTTACGCCACGCCCGCGAGATTTTAGGCCTCTCGCAGCGCGAGGTGGCGCTGCGCCTGAAGCTTAGGGTCAACACCATTTCCGATATCGAGCACGATCGCTTAAATCAGCCCACGGCGGCGGCCTTCGTGCGCGGGCATATCGTGCGCTACGCGCGTCTCGTGCACATTCAGCCCGAGGCGGTGCTGGAGCTTTACAATCAGAACGTCAGCGAGCTGCAGGCCCGTCTTGACACGGGCGAGGGGCTGACGCCCCGCAAGAGCTCCTATAAAAAGCCGGTTTACGCCTTTATCATCTTTGCCATCGCGTTAGGTCTGGGCGTCAATTTCTTCTTAAGCCGTGAGCCCGAGGTGGCTCAGGGAACGTCCGAGGAGCTGGTCCTGAACGCAGCGACGCCGGAGCCGGTAGCGGGGACGGGAGAGGCCGAGTCAGGTGAGATCGCGATTAACGTGGCGCCTGAGGGGCAGAGCGCGGAAACGGCAGTCACGGATGAGGGGGCGCTACCGGCGCCGGTTCCGGCTCTCGATGAGAATACCCGTCAGGCCCTGGCGCAGGCGGAGGCCCTTAATCAGGAGGAGACGGAAGTACCGTCCGGTAAGACCGAAGCTCTGTCTACTGAAGCCTTACATGTCGATCCGCAGATCCTGGCCGCCTCGCGCGCGGGCGCCGGCAGTGATCCGGCTAAGGACAACCTGGGCGTGATCACCAGGGTAGAGTCTGAGGAGATCAGGAGCGCTCCTGACAACGCGGCAGCGCAGCGCGGGAAAGCGGCGGCTCTGCCTGCCGCGGCACAGAGCGCAGGTAGCGTGCAGGGCGCCAGCGCTCTGGCTGCGGAAACGAAGATAGCGGCGGAGACTGTAAAAGAACCGGAGACTGCGGCGCAGCGCGCTGAGGAAAATTCTCCCGCGCCGGCATTAAGCGCGCAGCTGATGGATATCAGCTCCCGTGCCCGCCTGCAGGGGCGCGAGGGACTGGCCTCGATGAACTCGGGTGCGCTGAGCTTTAAGGCCCCCGCCTACGTGAGGGTTACGGACTCGCGGGGCAAGGTGTTAGCCGAGGGCGCCTATAAGGCCGGTGAGAGCGTGCGTTTTACCGGTATCCCGCCTTTAAAGGTGGCGGTCAGCGACAGCAGTGCCATCCGCGTGTCCTATATGGGAGGAACGGTGGTGACGCCGTCCGTGAAGCAGGTGCAGTTCACGCTGCCCTCGGATGAGCGCCGCTAGGAGAGAGTATGAGCGACAATTACTCCGGAATTAAGCGAAGAGCCTCGCGCCAGATCAGGGTGGGTTCCGTGGCCATTGGCGGGGACGCGCCCATCTCGGTGCAGAGCATGACCGATACCGACACGCGGGACGTGCAGGCGACGGTCGCCGAGATTCTCGATCTGGAAAACTGCGGCGCGGATCTCGTGCGCGTCTCGGTGCCGGACATGGACAGCGCAGCGGCCCTGGAGATGATCGTGCGTCAGGTGCACGTGCCTGTCGTGGCCGACATTCACTTTGACTATAATATTGCCATCGAGTGCGCGAAACGGGGCGCGGCGGCCCTGCGCATTAACCCCGGCAACATCGGTTCGCGCGAGCGCGTGGCGGCGGTGTGTCAGGCCGCCTCCGATCACGGCCTGCCCATCCGCGTGGGCGTGAACGCCGGTTCTCTTGACAAGGATCTGCTCGAAAAATACGGCCCGCCCTGCCCTGAGGCGATGGTGGAGGCGGCGTTGCGCTCGGCGGACATCTTAGAGTCGCATCAGTTTAAGGATTACGCCATCTCGGTGAAGGCCTCGGAGTTAAATCTCTGCTGTGAGGCCTATGAGAAGCTCGCGGCAGCTACGGACGCCCCGCTGCATCTGGGGATCACCGAGGCGGGGGGACTGACTGCGGGCACGGTGCTCTCGGCCATCGGCATTTCGCGCCTGCTTGCGCAGGGTATCGGCGATACGCTGCGCGTGTCCCTCGCCGCTCCGCCCACGGAGGAAATCAGGGTCGGCTGGGCGATTTTAAAGAGCATGCATCTGCGTACGCGCGGCGTGGATATCACGGCCTGCCCCACCTGCGCGCGCCACGGCATTGACGTGGTGGGTGCGGTGGCGGAGCTTGAAAAGCGCCTTGCCGATATCCGCTTCCCCTTAAGGATCGCGGTCATGGGCTGCGTGGTTAACGGACCCGGGGAGGCGCGCGGGGCGGACGTCGCCGTCTGCGGCACGCCCAAAGGCGAGGCCATGGTGTACGTGAAAGGACAGCGCGTGGGCAAGGTTCCGGGTACGGAGATCGTCTCCGTCCTCGAGGGCATGGTGCGCAACTATGCCCTGACGCAGCAACTCGAATTTAAACTAGTTTAAGGAACTTTTAGTTATGGCATTGAAAATCCAGGCCATCCGCGGCATGAACGATCTGTTGCCTGAGGATACTTCCATCTGGCAGCAGGTGGAGAGCGTGCTGCGTCAGACCGTCGCCTCCTACGGCTACAGCGAGATGCGTATGCCGGTTTTAGAGCAGACGGGTCTTTTCAGCCGCGCCATAGGCGAGGTGACGGACGTGGTCGAGAAGGAAATGTACACCTTCGAGGATCGCTCCGGGGATTCCCTGTCGCTGCGCCCCGAGGGCACGGCCGGCTGCGTGCGCGCCTGCCTTGAGCACAATCTCATCTACAATCAGGAGCAGCGCCTGTGGTATATGGGACCGATGTTCCGCCACGAGCGTCCTCAGAAGGGCCGCTACCGTCAGTTTCATCAGTTAGGCGTGGAGGTTTTCGGTTTAAACGGTCCCGATATCGACGCCGAGATCATCACCCTGACCCATGATTTATGGCAGAAATTAGGAATTAGCGAGGCTCTGACCCTGGAGCTCAATACCCTCGGCTCGGCAGAAGAGCGCGCTAATTACCGCGCCGCCCTCATCGCTTTCCTCGAGGCGCACTTTGACGCGCTCGACGAGGACAGCCGCCGCCGTACTCACACCAATCCCCTGCGCGTCCTCGACTCCAAGGACCCGGGCGTCATTGAGGTGTTAAAGGACGCCCCCTCGCTTATGGATTATCTGGGCGGGGAGAGCCGCGCCCACTTTGAGGGCTTAAAGCGTCTTTTAGAGAATGCCGGCATTAAGTACGTCATCAATCCCCGCCTTGTGCGCGGCCTTGATTACTACAATCTTACCGTCTTTGAGTGGACTACCACGGCCTTAGGCGCCCAGGGAACGGTGTGCGGCGGTGGCCGTTATGATGGCCTCGTCTCTCAGTTAGGCGGCAGCGACACTCCCGCCGTGGGCTTTGGCTTAGGCCTCGAGCGTCTCATGCTCCTTCTCCTGACCCTGAACAAGGTCGCGGTTAAGCCTGCCGTGGACGTTTACGTGGTGGGAGCGGGGGAAAATGCGTCTCTCTATCAGGCCACGGTGAGCGCCTCCTTAAGGGCGGCCTTACCTGATGTGAGAATCATGAATCACTGCGGAGGCGGGGCCTTTAAGCGTCAGTTCAAGCGCGCCGACCGCCTGCAGGCCCGCGTGGCGGTGATCTGCGGCGAGGAGGAATGCGCCGCGCGTTCCGTCACCGTCAAGGATCTGCGTAACGCCGGGGCCGAACAGGTCACGCTTTCCCTTGACGAGGCTCCCGCTTATATCAATAAGCTGTTACACTCTTAGGATTAATTTAAACGGGGAGGGGCACCCCCTCCTTTCAATCACGTATATTTAAGGTCACAGACATGGATGTTTTAACCGACGATCATGAAAGAGAAGAGGCGGTACGCAAGTGGTGGCATGAGTACTGGAAACCCATCGCCTTAGGCGTCGCCATCGCCCTCTTAGGTCTTTTAGGTATGAGACAGTATCAGTCCTATATGTTAGGCGTGCATCAGGAGCAGGCCATGGAGGTCTATAAACTCCGCCAGGATCTTTCCCGTCACGGTCAGTCCGCCGTGGAGAGCGCCAACGCCTTTATCAGGGAAAACGAGGACATCTTCGGCGCGCTTTTATCCTTAGATGTCGCCATGGTGGAAATGGCCGCCGGTCATTATGACAAGGCCGCCGCCGCGGTAGAGTTCGCCCGCGTCAACGGCGGTGAGCTCATCGCTCCCACCGCGACCCTCTCTAAGGCCCGCCTGCAGGCGCAGCAGGGCGATACCGCCGCTGCCGTCACCACTTTACAGGGACTTACGGATGACGCCTATGCCGTTGAAGTCAGCGAGACCTTAGGCGACGTTTACCTCGCCGCGGGCGATAAGGCTAAGGCCCGCGAGGCCTATCTTGAGGCCGTGAAGCGTGCCACTGAGCGAGAACTGCCCGTCTCGCCCTTATTGCAGATGAAGGCAGACAGCGTGACCGTGGCCGGGGATGAGGGGGTGTACAAAATCACCCTGGATAAGAACCCGCGCTAGGGTAATTTTGGTTACAATGAAGGCGTTTTCGACGCGTTTAACTTAAGGGGTTGTCATGCTCTTTACGAAAGTCTCTCCGCTGTTTCTCGGCACTGCCGCGGCCCTCATGCTCTTAAGCGGCTGCGCCGCCGAGGATCCTTACGCTCCGGTGGAAGCTCCGGAAATTGACAGTAAGTTCGATATCGACAAGGTCTGGGCCGATTCCATCGGTTCGGGAGTGGGGGATTTCTGGTCGGCTCTGCGTCCGGATTTCGCCGCGGGTACCGTTTACGCCGCCTCACGTGACGGCGACGTCTTCGGCATCGTGGCCGCGGACGGCGACAAGATCTGGCACACCGATCTCTCCGATGAAGAGGAAAATGACAGCTCGCGCTCCACGCGTCTCTCAGGCGGCGTGAGTGCTTACGCAGGTAAGGTCGCCGTAGGCTCGGAAAACGGTTATCTCTACCTCTTAAACGCCATTGACGGCGCTCTTTTGTGGAAGAATTACACCGCCTCGGAGTTAGTGTCGCGACCCGCGTTCTCAAAAAGCGGCGATCGCGTCTTTGTCATGGATCACCGCGGGCGCGTCTTTGCCTATGACTGCGCCACGGGTGAGCAGTTATGGGTCTCGGGTGATTCGCCCAACGTGCTGCGTTTAAGAGCGCAGTCGGACATCGTGCCCGTGGGTGACGATTTCCTCGTCATGGGACAGTCTAACGGCAAGGTCTCCGTGCTCCTGCAGTCCACGGGCGCCATCGTCAACTCCCTGACCATCGCCGAGGTGACGGGCGCTAACGCCTTATCCCGCGTCAGCGACGTTTCCGCCACTCCCGTGTTTGACGGCTCCGATCTGTGGGTGATTTCCTACAACGGCGGCATGGTGCGCTATTCCTTTGCCGAGCACCGTAACCTCGTGAAGCTCGCCTACAGCTCCTCGCTGCAGCCGGCCATGGATGACTCTGTCATCGTCATCACCAATGACGACGGGCATCTGTTCTGCATTAACCGCTCCGATTACTCCGAGCGCTGGTCCAATACCGCGTTAAGCTACCGCAACGTGACCGCTCCCGTCATCTACGGTGATTACGCGGTGGCCGGTGATTACGAGGGCTATCTCTACTTCTTTAACCTGGAGAACGGCAGTATTGACGGCATGTTCTCCGTGGACGGCTCGGGCATTTACGATGCCCCCGTGGTCGCGGACGGCAAACTCTACGTCACCTCCCGTGACGGCGATCTCTACTGCTATGACTACGATCCCACGGGCTCGGCCTTCAGTAAGGAGACGGCCGCTAAGATGCGCGCCGACTATGCCGCCGTGGGCGTGGACTTAAGGGCGCCCGGCGTCGGGGACAGCGGTATTTACGCTCCGGACAGCATCTCCATGGACGCTCTCATGGCCCGCCGTGCCGCCGTCATTCAGGCTGCCCGTCAGGCAGAGGCCCGTCAGCGTGCCGCCGAGGCGCAGATGCGCGAATACGAGAAGCGGCGCCAGGAATACGAGGAGCGCGTGGCCGCCGAGCGTGAGAGACTGTCGGGCTTTGGTATCGCTCCCTAGGCTTCGTAACAATTTTCAGGAGAAAAAGGCGGGCGATCCGCCTTTTTCTTTGCCTGACTTACAAAAAAAGCCCTCTTTTTCGTATACAATAAGCCGCCTTTTTTTATTCCTGAAGCCCTGCCGGGAGGCAATGGCTTTACGGTTTCTGCGAGGTAATTAATGAAAGTTATCGCTTTAGTGGGTTGCCCCAACGTCGGCAAGTCCACCCTCTTTAACCGCCTGACCCGTACCCGTGACGCCCTTGTGGCCGATTTCCCGGGCTTAACCCGCGATCGCAAGTACGGCCGCGCCCTTTTTGACGGCCGCGAGTACATCGTGGTCGATACCGGCGGTATTTCCGACGATAAGGAGCAGCCCTCCGATCTCACCGCCCGCATGACCTCCCAGGCCATTCAGGCCATTAACGAATGCGACCTGGTCCTCTTTATGGTGGATGCCAGGGCGGGCCTGGTGCCCGGCGACTATCAGGTCGCCGATCATATCCGCCGCGCCGGCAAGCCCTGTGCTCTCGTGGTCAATAAGATTGACGGCCTCGATTTAGACGTGGTGGGCACCGAGTTCTATGCCTTAGGCCTAGGCGAAATTCACCTCATCGCCGCCGCTCACGGCCGCGGCGTGGCTTCCCTTGTTGAGGATGTCATCGCCCCCGTGCTGCGTGAGGAGGGACCTTTAGACAGCGATCCCGATCCCGAGGAAGAGGCCCGCCGCGCCGAGGAGGATTTCTCGAACTTCGACGTGGACGTGCGCAACCTCTATGACGACGTGCAGGAGACTGAGGACACTGAGGCGGACTTAGAGGCTGAGGCGGGTGAGCCTGAGAACTCTGAGGACGGAACGCCGGCCTTAAGCGCTGAGGACGAGGCCCGTTACTTAGGCGACGCCCCTGAGACGCCAGCCCTTGAGGACGAGATCCCCGACGAGGAGGCCAACCGTGTCGCGAAGCGTTTTAACGCGGAACCCTCGGAGTGGGAGCAGGGCTTTGAGTACCTCGATAACGTGCCCCTTGATAAGACCGTGACCGGCTTTGACTGGCATTCCTTCCGCGAGGCGCACCGTGCCCGTGAGAAGGGCGGTGAGGGAGCCACTGATTTAACCGAGTCGCAGAAGGAAGCGCTTGAGGCCCAGGAAAAGCGCTGGGCTGATCGTCCCTTTGCCGATCTGCCCGTCAAGATCGCCCTCGTGGGTAAGCCCAACGTAGGAAAGTCCACGCTGACTAACCGCCTCTTAGGTGAAGAGCGCGTGGTGGTCTTTGACATGCCCGGTACCACCCGTGACTCCATCTATATCCCCTTAGAGCGTGACGATCGCAAATACATCATCATTGACACCGCCGGCGTGCGCCGCCGCCGTAAGGTTTCCGAGGCCATCGAGAAGTTCTCCATCGTCAAGACCTTAAAGGCCATCGAGGACAGTAATGTGGTCATCCTCGTCATGGACGCCCGTGAGCACGTCACCGATCAGGATCTCTCGCTGTTAGGCTTCATCATCGAGTCCGGCCGCTCCTTAGTCATCGCCGTCAACAAGTGGGACGGCCTTACGAAGGAGTTTAAGGAGGAGATCAAAAAGGAGCTCGATCTGCGTCTCGGGTTTGTCGACTTTGCACGCGTGCACTTTATCTCCGCCCTGCACGGCACCGGCGTGGGTAACCTCTTTGAGTCCATAAATGAGGCCTACGACAGCGCCACGCGCCGTCATACCTCCACGGAGTTAAACCGCGTGCTGCAGGCGGCCGTACAGGAGCACGAGCCTCCCATTTCCGGCGGCAAACGCATCAAGCTCAAGTACGCTCATGCCGGCGGTTACAATCCCCCGCGCATCATCATCCACGGTAATAAGGTCAAAAAGCTCCCCGAGAGCTATCGCCGCTACCTTATCAACTGCTACCGCAAGTCCTTAAAGATGATGGGTACCCCCATTATCCTCGAGTGCAAGGAAGGCGAGAACCCCTTTGCTAACCTCAAGCCCGCGCAGAAGCGTCTCACGCAGTCGCAGCTGCGTGCCAAACGCCGCGAGGAGGAGATGAAGCGCATGCAGGAATTCAACGCTAAAAAGCGGGAGAAGGCCCTGCAGCGGGCCATCGAGAAAGGCTCCAGGAAGGGTATGGTCTTAGGCAAGCCCTTAAAGAAAAAGAAATAATGGAAATTCTTAACTGAGTTAACAGACGGGGCCTTAGGCCCCGTCGCGTTATGAGGGGAGTACTTTTACTTTGCTAAAATAGAAAGACGGGGTCATAGTTGCCGGAGAAATCATGAGCGAAAAAACTTTACCGCGCCTGCCCGTGCCAATGCGGAGTTTGAGTTGCTACGTGAAAACGGTGGTCTTTACGTAGATAAGACGGATCTTATCTATGCCCTGATAGAGCTTGACGAGCCGGTTTTTTTGTCCCGCCCGCGGCGTTTTGGTAAGACTACTCTCGTAAGTACCCTGCACTCCCTTTTCTCATCAGGACTTACAGCTTTAGCTGATGGGTAATTCACGTAAAACTCTGTGACGCAAACCGGGTAACGGAGGCTTTAAAAGCGGCCCAGGAGCAGATGAAGGAGAGGCATTACGCCTATAACGCCTCCCCCGGCAATACGGTTTTCTCTTACGCTGTGGCCGCAGTACGTCCTGATTTTGTGCTGCAGGCAGCGTTTGTCGGGGAGCAGAGAACTAGCGGGCACGGGGCTTAAAGAATACCCACGTGAAGATGAAGGAGAGCACCATGGAGAGCGCCGATCCTGCGAGCATGCCCGTGAAGGGGAGTCCAAAAGAGCCGTCGGGGGCGATGAAGATGGGCAGCGTGATGAAAGAGGGGAAGGCGTAGGCGTAAGCCAGCGTGCCGCTCCAGCCCACCACGGCGCTGCCAAGACTGCCGGCGGCGCAGGCGCAAATAAAGGGCGTCTTTAAGGGCAGGTTGACGCCGAAGATGGAGGGCTCGGTGATCCCGCAGCAGACCGAGGCCACGGCGGGAGGACAGAGGGCTCTGATCTTCAGATCGGAGGTTCTAAACATCACGGCGAGAGCCGCTGCTCCCTGGGAGAGCACCGAGGGCAGTTGCAGGGGCAGGAGAAAGTCGCTGCCCGTCAGCGCGAGATTGTTAAAGATAAGCGGCATCACGCCCCAGTGCAGACCGAATATGACCAGGACCTGCCAGAAAGCGCCCATCAGAAGACCGGTGATGATGGGACTTAACCCGTACAGATACTGTAAACCGTCGGCCGCTCCCTGGCTTAGGAAGGAGGCTACGGGGCCCACGACCAGCAGGGTCAGGGGCACGCATACACTAAGACAGATGAGCGGCGTGCCAAAGAGGCGCAGCAGGGAGGGCAGGAGCTTATCGACGCGTTTTTCAAGGGCGACGCATAAGAGCGCGGCAAGAATGATGGGGATGACCGAGGAGGCGTAATTGTAGAAGATGATGGGAATGCCGAGAAAATCACGTATCACGCCGCCCTCAGTCAGGGCGTGATAGGCCGCGAGGATCTCAGGATGCACTAAGGCCCCGCCTAAGGTAAGCGAGATAAGCGGGTTGCCGCCTAAGGCCTTGCCCGCGGTATAGCCTAAAGCTAAGGGAAAGAAGAAAAAGAGCGCGTCGGAGGCGGCGTTTAAGATGAGATAGGTTCCGCCTTCCCTGGAGAGCAGATCAAGGGCCAGCGCGAGGGCAAGGAGTCCCTTTAACACGCCCGAAGCGGCGAGCACTCCGAGGACGGGCGAGAAGATCGCTGCGATGACGTCAATGGCACGGCTGAGCGGATTGCGCGGGGAACGGGAGCTTTCCTGACGGAAAGGCTCAGAGGTGCGCACTGTGATGTGAACTTCATTTTCTCCCGTTTCAAGGGAGCTTACTCCGTCAAGAGCACGCAGCGCGTTCAGGATCTCCTCTTTTAAGGGAGTGGTAACCGTAAGCGTCTGACTGTCTTTGCTTACGGTAAGGCTATAAGCGGCATCGGGGGGCAGGAGATCTAAGATCGCGGTGATAACTGGCGCAGGCATACACATTCCTTGGGTTAACAGCTCATCATAATCCGGGGAGGGTGGGGCGGAAAGCTACGCGGCGTGATATGCGTCAAAATACTGAACAAAATTTACGGTGGGGAGTTTTACCGTAGAGCAGGGACTGTTGCGGACTCTATCCGATGGGGAAAGGTGAAGGCGCAGCCTGAATAAGCAGGCTCCCGTCCGTCAGAATTAATTTCGTACAGGCAGAAGGCGTCTTAAAAGTCCTGGGGCTGCCGGAGTTCCCCGCAGGAATAGCGGTAAAGTAAGACCGAGGCGCTTTATGACTGCGCCGTTTGCGGAATGGCTCACGTCATGCGGGGCGGTGACAGAGGGCAGACCTTCCCTGCGCGTAAGCTCAGGGAACGCGGAACCGGCCTCCGTCATGCAGTCCTGATCCCGGAACTTAGGTACGGGAGCGTAACCGGATCTCAGGACTCATGATGACAGGCTTTGATGTAAACCACAGGACGCGGATTGTCCTAAAGACAGAGAGCGCAGGCGTAAGCCTGAGGCCTGCTGTAAAGCGTAAGGTAGCGCTTTCAGGATCTCCCAGCGTTGTTTGGCGTTTTTGCTGGGAACCACGGTAAAAGGTGCTGATCTGAGAAGGGGCGTAAATCCCGAACAGCGCGGACAGCCTGGACAACGCCAAACGGCGCAGGATAAGACGCAGGTTACGGGGAGCGGGAGTGTTGAGGGGCTACAGGATTACCCCGCCTGAGGCGGGGTAAGGGGAGGTTATTTCTTCTCAGGGAGGGCGCTGAACACCGAGTTGTCCTCACCGAAGGGATTCTTGGTGTAGGATTCGGCATTCCAGTCATTGTCGTAGCGCACGCTGCCGTCTTCGTTGGTGAACTTGAAGCGGTACTGATAGCTGGGCTTAATGCCGACGGGAATGGTGATGGAACCGCGGAAAGTACCGTTCTTCTGGGGCTTTAAGGCCACGTCCTGCCAGTCATTATGCTCGCAGATGAGAGCCACTTCCTTAGCGCCCTGGGCGGCTTCCTTCTTGACGTAGAAGGAAACGGTCACCTTGGTCGGACTGAATCTTTTTGAAACGCTCATGTAGGAACTCCTGTCCTTGAGACCGTGTCAGCGGTCTTTCAATGAGGCTTTTCCTCAGGTGAACCATACCGCACACGTTCTTTGTTGCTGTAGATTACTCTAATAGTCATCGCTCAGGCTATGGGATACATAGTTTCCCTGAGGCTGTGCCCATTATACCCTAAAAGAACGCAGTGACGCCTAACGGCTTAAATTTAAGGCCTGTAAATAAATTATTCACGTGAAAGGCCTGTGCACCGGCTTTTTGGTAAAGCCGGTGTCAGACAGAGTGAAAACTAGGGCTCTTCTTTAAGATAGCGCGCCTCGCGCGCGGCATCGTCCGCGTACCAGCGCGTGAAACTCTGGGGACGGCCGTCTAACCACACGATCTCCCCCATGCGCGGGGTGAGAAGCTGATAGTCATAAGCCTGACAGGCCTTTTCAAGGCGCAGATAGGGATCATCCCAGGTGTGACTGGAGAGCGCGAAGCGGCCGGCGTGCAGGGGGAGAACGGCCTTAGCCATCACGTCGGCGCCGGCCCTGGCGGTTTCCTCGGGGGTCATGTGGATTAAGGCCCAGTTGGGGTTGTACTGCCCGCACTCGAGGAGCGCGAGGCGCGGGGCGGGGAAGCGCTCTCCTAACTCCTCAAAGTGCGTGCCGTAACCGCTGTCACCTGAAATATAGAGGGGAGCGCCGTTCTTACATTCGATCATATAGCCTGTCCACAGGGTCTGATTGCCGTTGATGAAGCGGCCAGAGAAATGGCGGGCGGTCACGAAGTTAAAGTTAAGTCCGTAAAGGTTAAGGCTGTCCCCCCAGTCCCCCTCCAGGATGTTCTCGGGGCTTACTCCCCAGCTTTCTAAATGCTGACCTACGCCTAAGGGGCAGATGAAGGTGACCCCGGCTCTGCCTAAGCGGTGGACGGTGTCCATTTCGAGGTGATCGTAATGATCGTGGGTGATGAGCACCACGTCCACGCCGCGGGCGATGAAGTCTTCCACGCTATAGGGATAGTCGCCCTTAAAGGCGGTATTGAGGAAGAAGACGGGGGAGGCGTAATCCATGAAGACGGGATCGACGAGCATCCTCACGCCCTCGAGCTGCACGTAGAGCGAGGAGTGACCGAGCCAGAGGAGGAGATCGCCATCGGGCAGGCTCTCTAAGTCGGTTTTCACCATGGAAAGGGGTACCTCGGGCCTGATGCGCTCCCAGTCATTGAAAAGGAAGTTCCAGTAGTTTTTAAAGCTGCTGTCCTCGCCGGTATTCATGGGCGTGGGTTCGAGATTGGCGAAGGCGCCGTCCACGTAATGGGGCGAGGCTTCGATGCGCCTGAGGCGTTCACCGCCGGGGTTCTCACCCAGAGCGGCGCAGGAGGAGGTTAAGGCGGGAAATAAAGCGGCCATGGCGATGAGAAGTCCTGTGGTGGCGAAAAGGCCCTTCCGGCCTTCATAATGTGAACGTTTTAGCATGGAAGACCTCAGGGAGTATAAGTGGGATAGAGTTCTTTCAGGCGGCGGTAGAGATAGGAACGGGCCGTCTCGCGGTGCCCGTCGGGAAAGATGACCTCGTAATCCCTGCCTGAGAAAGAGGATTTAGAAGCTACCTCCTCGATAAAGCTTTTCACGTCCGGCAAGTCGTCGGCGGCATAGTCAAGCTTCATGGACAGGTGGGAGGCGGCGCGATCCGCGTCATACTCATCGCCGTTGCGCACAAAGGTAAGAGCGCTCTGACTTTTAAGATCGGCAATCAGGGTGTCGCAGATCGCCCTGTCCTCCGCACTGAGGGCGAAGGCCGGAGCGGACAGGGTAAGCGCCAGCGCGGCGAAACTTACCTTAAGCTTCTCTGTAAAGGTGTACGTCATGAGAACCTCTAACTGTTTAGTTAGAGTTTAAGACAAAGCGGGGGCTTTGTGAGTACCGGAAAGTCTTTCTCGCTTGCCTTTTTGTGCGGGGGTTAAAAACGGCGGGCCATGAAAAACAAAACACCTGAACCGTCTTACGTATCTTCGCGGTCAGGTGCCGTAAATGGTGGAGCTACGCGGGATCGAACCGCGGACCTCCTGCATGCCATGCAGGCGCTCTCCCAACTGAGCTATAACCCCACGTCAGAAAGTGACGCTCATTATAAGAAAAGATTTTTCCCTGTCAACGCATTTTTGCAAAATATTTTTTACAGAGCCGCCTCCCTGCCGTAAAGCGGGCAGCGCTCCCCCGGGACTTAGCGCAGGAAGTCCTCACGCTGCGGGGTGAAGACATCGATGAGGATGCCGGCATCAAGGCAGGTGCAGCCGTGGAGGACGTGCGGGTTCTTATGCAGGGTATCCCCGGCTTTTACCTCGTGCTTCTCGTCGCCTACGGTAAAGAGGAAGCGGCCGGAGAGAACGTAGGTTACCTGCTCGTGGGGATGGGAGTGCAGGGCACCCACGGCGCCTTTCTCAAAGCTGTTCTCCACGGCCATCATGGTGCCGTCGTGAACTAGAATGCGGCGTTTTACGCCCTGACCCATGTCCTCAGGGACGGTGGTGTCGTGAAAACAGAACATAACTACTCCTCACTGTGTATGTAAGAAAGGCATTGTAGCGCAGATGTGCGGTGGATAATACGCAAATTTACTCAAATATTTGAGTAAAACGTGAGGGCGTGAACAGGGCAGGGGCTAAGTGGCCGCGTAGCTCCTGATGTTCTGAAATTACCAGAAAAAATCTCTCTCAGTGGCGCGGAACGGTGTAAGATGTAAGCTGGATCTTTGAGAGACGACGGTGCCCGGACGGGGTTATATGCGCGTCACTGTTAAGTGCAGTTTGCGCAAAAATTACTTAAAAGTTGCGTAAATGCCGCCCCCGTCTGAATCCGGGGACACAGCCCGTTTGCGCCAAGGCGCTTTTATTAAGGAAGAAACAGCATGAAAATCGCACTGATTATGGAAAACTCCCAGGCTCCCAAGAACGCCCTGGTCTACAGGGAATTAAGCGACGTGGCCGGAAAGGCCGGTCACAGTGTCGTCAACTTCGGCATGTACAGCGCTGAGGATGAGCGCGTGCTGACTTACGTCATGAACGGTTTGTTAGCCTCCCTGGTGCTCAATACCGGCGTGGCGGATTTCGTGGTCACCGGCTGCGGTACCGGCGAGGGGGCCTGCCTTGCCTGCAACGCCTTCCCCGGGGTGACCTGCGGTCACGTCGCCACTCCCGTGGATGCCTACCTGTTTACCCAGGTCAATGCCGGTAACGCCATTTCCCTCCCCTATGCCCAGAACTACGGCTGGGGCGGTGAGCTTAACTTACGCTATATCTTCGAGAAGCTCTTCGTGACTCCCTTCGGCGGCGGTTATCCGCCCGAGCGCCGTGAGGCCGAGCAGTCCAACAAGATCATTCTCGATAACGTGAAGAAGGTGACGCACCGCCCCTTAATCGAGGTCTTAAAGGGCCTTGACCGCGATTTCGTGAAGAAGACCATAAGCGCCCCTGAGTTTGCCGGACTCTTCTATCCTTACTGCAAGGACGATGAAGTGGCCGCCTTCCTGAAGGCTCTTTAGTCTGCAGTCTGCGGGGGGAGCGAACGGCCCGCCCCCGTACCTCAGTGCACGCCTTTGCCCGTATAATTACCCCATGGTCAGTATCAAAGATATCGCCAGGGCGTGTGCCGTAACGCCCAGCACCGTGTCGCGGGCCCTTAACAGACGCGCCGGGGTCTCAGATAAAGTGCGCGAGCAGATCCTTAATAAGGCCAGGGAACTGGGGTACCGGCGCCACGAGGCGGCGGCCTCGCTGGTTACGGCACAGTCTCCCCACATCGGTCTGGTCATTCCCGATATCGTTAATCCCTATTACGCCCTCATGGCCAAGGGGGTCACGGCTTATGCCGCAGCGCACGGCTTCACGACCATTCTCTGCAATGCCGATCGCGACGCAAACCGGGAGCGGAGCGCCTTTGAGCGTCTGTGCGCGGCGCGGGTGGCAGGGGTGATTGTGGCCTCGGTGACGGCGACGGAAAAGATGCTGGGGATTTTCAGGGACTATGGCATTCCCGTAGTGGCGGCGGAAAATCCTTTAGGCCCCGACATCACCGCGGTGTGCAATGACAATTACGCGGGGGCATGTCAGCTCTTTGAGCATCTGATGGCGCAGGGCTGTGAGCGCCTCGTGTTCGCCACTTCCCTGCATTCAGCCTTTTCCTCCTCCGAGCGCGAGAGGGCCTGCCATGACGTGCTGAAGGCCCATGGTATGAGTCATAAACTTATCGCGACGCTCAAAATAGGGAGTACTTTTGAGGAAGGCTACGCGGGGATGGAGGAAATTTTAAGCTATAAGCCCGATGCCATCTTCGCTATTAACGATCTCATGGCGCTGGGCATGTTAAGTTACGCGCAGGAACATGGGATAGCCATTCCTAAGAGCGTGAAATTAGCCGGCTTTGACGATCTGCCCCTATCTTCCATGGTGAGCGTGCCGCTGACTACCGTGCATCAGCGCAAGATACAGTTAGGGATCAAGGCCGCCGAGGTCTTACTGCATGAGATTGAGCATCCGCAGAGCGAGCCCTCGCGCATTATGCTTCTGCCCTATCTCGTGAAAAGGGCCTCCCTGGGGGAAAGTTATACGCGCTTTGGCGGTGCTAAGCAGGATTTTAAAAGGGATTTTGAGTAAGCGCCGTTCCGTGAGAATGTCCCCTGACTCATGCAAAAGCGGGGGTTATCCACAGGGGAATACCTCATACATGGACACTCTGAGGATAGATCTGTAAGGGCGTCTGTAAAGAATCTTCTAGGGCAGGGGGGATTCCCTGCGGCGCAGCTGCTCACAGTCCTGCACGAAGTTCAGGGAGGCGAGCAGATCGGCCTCGGTATTTAAGGTGCCGTCAGCGAGGCGCTCGGAGAGCTCGTCAAAAACCGCGCCACTGGTGCAGACCTGAAAGTCAGGTTCGGGAATGCGGTAAGGAGAGGCCGACGCCGGCGCAAGGGAGACAAGCGTCAGGGTAAGCGTGAAAAGAAGGTAGCGCATGAGAACTCCCCCGGGGACTAAGCCCTCTCTTGAGAAATCACCTGAGGTGTAGGAAAATATAGCATTTATCGTTAATAAGGAGACGGCTTTTTTGAGAAAAAGTTCCCTGAAGTCTCTGCCATCCCATCACGGTATTAAAGATGTCTGCATTAAGTCAGGAAATCAGTAAACGACGCACTTTCGCCATTATTTCGCACCCCGATGCCGGTAAGACGACGATCACGGAAAAGGTGCTGCTGTTTGGCTCGGTGATCCAGAGAGCCGGTGAGGTCAAGGGACGCGGTTCCACGGGAGCCTTCGCGCATTCGGACTGGATGGCGATGGAAAAGGAGCGTGGCATTTCGGTGACCACCTCGGTGATGCAGTTCCCCTATAACGGCTGTATCGTGAATCTTCTCGATACCCCCGGTCACGAGGACTTCTCGGAGGATACCTACCGCGTGCTCACTGCCGTGGACTCGTGCCTCATGGTCATCGACGCGGCCAAGGGCGTGGAGGAGCGTACCCGTAAGCTCATGGAGGTAACGCGCCTGCGTTCCACTCCCATCCTGACCTTTATGAACAAGTTAGACCGTGAGACGCGCGATCCGCTGGAGCTTTTAGACGAGGTCGAGGCGGAGCTGAACATTCTCTGTGCGCCCGTGACCTGGCCCATCGGCTCAGGTAAGTCCTTTAAGGGCATTTACAATCTCCTTAAGGATGAGGTGCTGCTCTATAAGTCCGGCGAGGGTTTTCACATTCAGGAGCGCCATGCCATCAAGGGCCTTAACAATCCCGAGGTGGACGCGGCGGTGGGCGAGGATCTGGCCGCTAAGCTGCGCGAGGAAATGGAATTAGTGCAGGGCGGTTCCAATCCCTTTGACGAGGAGGCTTTCCTCGCAGGCGAGCTCACGCCCGTGTTCTTTGGCACGGCCTTAGGTAACTTTGGCGTGGACGTGATGTTAGACGGGCTTACCGCCTGGGCACCGACGCCGCTTAGCCGTAAGGCCGATACGCGCGAGGTCAGGGCGGATGAAGAGGCCTTAACCGGCTTTATCTTCAAGATCCAGGCCAATATGGATCCCAAGCACCGTGACCGTATCGCCTTTATGCGCCTCGTGTCGGGAGCCTATCACAAGGGCATGAAGTTAAGGCACGTAAGGATTGGGCGCGAGGTTCTCGTCAACGACGCGGTGACCTTCATGGCCGGCGAGCGCGAGATGGCCCTTTCGGCGGTGGCCGGCGATATCATCGGTATTCACAATCACGGTACCATCCGGATCGGTGACACCTTTACCGAAGGCGAGGAGCTGCATTTCTCGGGCATTCCCAATTTCGCGCCGGAGCTCTTCCGCAGGATAAGACTTAAGGATCCCTTAAAGCAGAAGCAGCTTTTAAAGGGACTCGTGCAGTTATCCGAGGAAGGCGCGGTACAGGTGTTCCGCCCGCTTATCAATAACGATCTCATCGTGGGCGCGGTGGGCGTGCTGCAGTTTGACGTGGTGGTCTCGCGCTTAAAGCACGAATACAACGTGGACGCCATCTACGAGAACGTGGCCGTGACCACGGCGCGCTGGGTGACGGGAGACGCGGCGGCGCTTGAGGAGCTTAATAAAAAGGTGCCGCAGAACCTCGCTCTGGACGGCGGCGATAATCTCACCTACCTCGCCACCTCGAACGTCAATCTCTCGCTTACCATGGAACGCCATCCCAAGGTGACTTTCCACGCTACCCGCGAGCATTAAGATGTTTGACGCGCACCTGCATTTAAGCGGCCTTAGGCACCCTCAGGCGGTGCTTGAGGCCTTAAAGAGCGGGGCGCTTGACTCCTGCCTTGTCTCGACGGTCACGGAGAGTGAGGCGGGGGAGCTTCTAAACCGGCTGCAGGATTATCCGGCCTTCCTGACCATCGGGGCCCATCCCTGCTTTACGCGCCGCCGTTCCTTTGACAGGAAGGCCCTGGATTTGCTGCTGCAAAGTCCCCGGGGCGGGCGTCTCGTGGCCATCGGCGAGTGCGGCTTTGACCGTCACAGTCCGCTTGATGACAGGGAGCAGGAGCAGCTGCTTTTAAGCTGCGCCGAGGCGGCCGTGAGCTGTAACCTGCCTCTCGTGCTCCATTTAACGCAGCGGCGCGGGCGGGCCCTTGAGCTTCTAAAGGACTTTCCCGCTTTAAAGGTGCACGTGCACTGGGCCTCGGGAAGCCACGAGATCCTGAGGCGCTACGTGAAGGCCGGCTGGACCCTGGGCGTGTGCGTAAGCGACAGCTCCGCCCCGGAGCGCTTTAAAAGCCTGCCCGTGGAGCGTCTCCTGCCCGAGAGCGACTTTGACGCGCACAAAGAGGCGCGCCTTTCCTACGCCGGGACGCTCAGGGCGCTTACGGATTTAGTTAGCAGGGCCGCGGCGGCGCTTTCCCTGAGCCCCGGGAGCCTGTATGCCAGGTTAGAGAAAACTTACAGGGAGACTTTCGCCCTGAGTGAGCCGGTTGCAGTTCAGGAAGGATCCGGCTCCGCACTTCCTTTCACTACCCACCCTGAGGAGGACCCATGCCCTACCTGTATTCCGTAGCCCCGGCCGCGCGCTTGTCCTTAGAGCAGCTCAGGGCCGCGCACGCCACCTGTCTTGCGGCCCTGAAGCGGGAGCGCGGGGCGGAAGCCACACGCACCTTAAGCGCTGAGGATGAGGAGCATGTCTTTGCCTTAACCGCGCTTGACGCCACCTGGGATAGGCTGCGCGGGTGTAAGGCTCTGTGGGAGAACGCCCCCTCAGACGTGCTGCTCATCAGGGAGCTGCCGCTTTTAAGTCAGCAGGGCGTCCTCGTCATGGACATGGACATGACCGCGGTGCAGATTGAGGGCATTGATGAAATCGCCCGCCGCGTGGGCGTCTATGAGGAGGTGGCGGCGGTGACCTCGCGCGCCATGCACGGCGAGCTCGATTTTGCCGCCTCCCTGCAGGAGCGCGTCTCCAAATTAAAATCCGCAAAGAGCGCCACGGCGATTTTAAACGCCGTCAAAGAGGTGATGACCGAGACGCCGGGCCTTGATTCGCTGCTCACCCTTACCTATGGCAAATGGCAGCGCGGTATCGCCTCGGGGGGCTTTACGCAGTTAATCGGGGTGTTAAAGGAGCGCTATCATCTGGAGATGGTGGCGGCCAATACCCTTGAGATAGCTGAGGACAGGTTCACGGGGCGCGTCGCCTCTGCTATCGTGGACGCGACAGGCAAGCTTCACGCCGTCATCAATCTCATGGTGGACACGGGCACGCCCGTCTCCCAGTGCGTGGTTCTAGGCGATGGCGCCAACGATCTGCCCATGCTTAAGGCCGCGGGGCTTGGTATCGCCTATCACGCCAAGCCCAAAGTGGTGGCGGAGGCGCCCTGCGCGCTGAATATGAGCGATTTAAGGGCGGTAAGCCTTCTTTTAAAATACGCCCCGCGTCTCTAGGGCGTTCCCGGCGTAAGGAGAGAGCATGGTCAAGGCTAAAAGCGTGTTCGTCTGCTCAAGCTGCGGGGCTAAATACGCGCGCTGGCAGGGGCAGTGCCGCGAGTGCGGTGAGTGGAATACGATAAGCGAGCAGGTGCTAAGCGAGGCCCCCACGGCGGGAGCGGCGGTCGCAAGGCGCGCCCTCTCGGGCTTCGCGGGAGCGGCCGGCACCGGCGTGGCGGCACTCTCGGAAGTTCAGGTACAGGGCACGGCGCGCCTGCCCACCACCTTTCAGGAGTTTGACCGTGTGTTAGGCGGCGGCATAGTGCCAGGCTCCGTGGTGCTCATCGGCGGTAACCCCGGCGCGGGTAAGTCCACGCTTCTGCTGCAGACCGTCTGCCGCATTTCCGCGGGCACGCGCGTGCTCTACGTCACGGGCGAGGAATCCCTGGAGCAGGTGGCGCTGCGCGCCCGCCGCCTCAATCTGCCCACGGGAGGGGTGCGCGTGGCGGCCGAGACCTCAATTGACAATATCTGCGCCCTCGCCTCCGCCGAAAAGCCGCAGGTATTAGTGGTGGACTCCATTCAGGTGATGCACGTGCAGGGCGTGGAGTCGGCCCCCGGGTCCGTCTCCCAGGTGCGCGAGAGCGCTGCGGCCTTAACGCAGTTTGCCAAAAAGACTCACATCGCCGTCTTCATGGTGGGCCACGTCACCAAGGACGGCACCCTCGCCGGACCGAAGATTTTAGAGCACTGCGTGGATTCCTCGGTGATTCTCGAGTCTGGAAACGATCCGCGCTTCAGGACCCTGCGCTGTCATAAAAACCGTTTCGGCGCGGTCAACGAGATCGGCGTCTTCGCCATGACCGACACGGGACTGAAGGAAGTTAAAAATCCCTCGGCCATCTTCCTAAACCGTCAGGAAAAGGTGGCGCCGGGTTCCCTTGCCACCGTGGTGTGGGAGGGCACGCGTCCCCTGCTCGTGGAGCTGCAGGCCTTGGTTGACTATTCGCAGTACGGCAATCCGCGCCGCCTGTCGTTAGGTACCGATCAGAACCGTCTCGCGATGCTCCTTTCGGTACTGCACCGTCACGCCGGCTGTCAGTTCGCCGATCAGGACGTCTTCACCAACGTGGTAGGGGGCGTCAGGATTGAGGAAACCGCCTCCGATGTGCCCTTAGCCCTCGCCTTACTCTCCTCCTTTAAGGGGGTGGCGATTGACAGGCAGACCATCGCCTTCGGCGAGATCGGTCTTACGGGGGAAATCCGTCCCGTAGCCTCGGGACAGGAGCGTATAGCCGAGGCCTTCAAGCAGGGCTTTCGCCGTTTTATCGTGCCTAAGGATAACGCCCCGCGGCAGATCCCCGCGGGTATGGAAGTCCACGCCGTAAGCCGCGTGGACGAGCTTTTAGAGCTGGTGGGTTAGTCGTAATTACGGCTTTCCATGAGCTCTGAAAGCTCACGGTTGATAAGCTCGGAACGGCCGATGTTAAGCTCGATGAGCCGCTTTAAGTGGGTGATGGAGGAGGCATCGGTGTTGACGCACTCAAGACCCACGCGGTCGTTGGCGCAGTGACGGCAGGCCATGTGCATCACGATCTTGGCGTTGACGTCAAGCGCGAAGGTGCAGGTATAGCGCTGGCCGATGAAGATCTGCATGGTGGAATCGGGAGGCAGCTCCACGAGCGCTCCCTTGAGGCTCACGTCAAGGATTTTCACGGGGACTAACTGCGAGCCGTTTTCCATCTGCAGAAAACCGCGCAGCTGCATGATTACGCGGGAATACTTGCGCCGCTCTTGCATATTAGCCATGTTTTCTTTCCTTATTTTGCAATTTCCGGGGTAGCAACAATGGTATGAACCAGACGCAGGCCGATGATCAGGCGATCTTCGTTTTTAAAGCGCTGCTCAAGGCACTTGCCCACGGCACTTAAATCCTGTTTCAGAGATGAAAGATTAACCGACTCGGGATCCTCGGCGTAACGGTCATTAAAGCGCATCAGGAACTCCGTGGTCTTATCGATCCTGGGGAGTACGCGGTGGGCAATGGACAGGGAACGGCCCGAGGCGTTTTCAATCAGGGTGAGGATCTTGGGGTAGAGATCGAAATGTCCGTGCGAGATATAGTCGATAAGATGCTCACAGAAAGACACTACGGCACTGCCCGTAGCGGGCGTCGCTGCAGCCGGATCGAGACGCACTAACTCCATGTACTCCACGACCAGTCTCTGGCGGGAGCGGATCATGTCGTTAATCCACTCATAACGCTTTTCAACGTTCTGCACAGTGGTATTAAAGCCGCTGAGATTTTCCTTTTGCATAAACGCCGACCCCCTGCCGTCCGTCTCCTTGTGTTTAAGGCACGACCGGGCTTTGATAACCTGATTGCCGCAAACTCTTCTTTAGGTTATCCCAAAGTAAGTTTTGCGGATGTTAGCTGCGTCAAAAAATGGGTATTTTTCTGACGGGTTTGCCTAATATTATAACGGCCCGTCAGGGCCGTTATAAAGGATATTTTAGTTATTCTGCGCTATGAGGCTGTCCTCGTAGAGCTCGCGCTTGTAGAGGGCCACATTGTTCTTAAAGCGCTGGCGCTGCTTCTGCGCGATGGCCGCGTCTTCGTTGCGCGGCAGGTTGACGCGCATCGCGTTCACGGGACGGTTATTGATACGCAGCTCATAGTGTAAATGGGGACCCGTCGAAATACCGGTATTGCCCGAGCGGGCGATCACCTGTCCCTGTTTGACGCGCTGGCCTGCCTTAACGCCTAACTTCGAGAGATGCATATACACCGTGGAATAGCCGCCGGCGTGGCGGATCACGATGTAATAGCCAGCCGAGCGCGAGTAAGTGGCCTTGTCCACCACGCCGTGGGCGGGAGCGATGACCGGCGTGCCCACGCGCACCGCGAAGTCCGTGCCGTTATGGGGACGCACGCGCCCCGTCACGGGATGACGGCGGTGGGGATTGAAGCTTGAGGAGATCCGCACCTTGCCCTCCACGGGGAAGCGCAGGAAGGTGGCGGTGCTCACGTTATAGCCGTTCTCGTCGTAATAGCGGTTATCGCCCACGTTACGGAAGGTGGCGAGCGTGCCCTGACGGGCTAATTTGAACTCCACGGCATTGATCTTGCCCTCGCCCTTGTCCTCGGAGAAGAGCACGCGCATGGTGTCGCCTGGCTGTATGTGTCGGGAGAACTGAATGCGCCCCTTAAAGAGCTTCGTGATCTGATTGATTTCCGAGTAGGTAAGTCCCGCGTCATGGGCGGCCGTTGAGAAGGCCTGCCCCTTGCCCACCGTCACCACCACGAGGCGGCCGCGCTTTTTATAGGCCGGCTCCTCCACGGCAGGCGGGTTCTGCGCCAGGGCCTGCGCCTCCTCGGGGCTTAGCATGTGCGCGTTGAGGCTTTCGCGGGCGACCCTGAAATCGAGGGTCGCGGGAGAGTCGCGGTAAAAGCGGATCTGCTCGGTGGCCGTTATCTGCTTGACGAAGGCTAAAAGCTGATTGTTATCGTCAATGAGGAAGGAGAGGTGATTGCCGGGGCGTAAATTGGTCAGCGAGGCGCTTGCCTCCTTATGTGAGGTGATGGCCTGCATCACGTCCCACGGGATATTGAAATCCGAAAAGAGCGAGGAGATGGTGTCGCCGCGGTGGATGTCCTCGACGTACCACTTGGCCTGCACCTCTTCCTTGCCGTTAAGCGCGGTATCGAGAGCCTTCAGCTTGTCGTTCATGGCGCTGTCGGAGTCGGCCAGCAGATCCTCGGGCACCGTGTCCTCGAAGTTATCGAGATTCTCGGCCTTGGCGTCCGCCGTTATCAGCGCCTCGGCATTGTCGGGGCTGATTGCGCCGCTCTCACTGCCCTGAGGTCCGGTCAGGGAGGCGATGGCGTCGGTCAGCTCCACCCTGGGATCGATGATCTCCTCTAGTATGGTCACGTCGCGCGCCGGAGCGGGGACTTTAGCGTCCGCATCGGGTGCGGCCTCACGCGAGGCGCTCAGGGCCGAGCTTAAGGCGCTGTCTTCCGCGGGAGCATTCCTGAGAGTGCCGGCAAGCAGGGTCGCGCTCTCTTCTGCAGGAACAGGGGAAGAGGGCGTGTCGATAAGCGTGCCTGACTCGTCAAGGCTCAGGGACCCCGTATCCTGAAGTAAAGTACGGTTATCCGGTGCCTCTTTTGAGGCTAAGGTGAGATCCTGCGCGTCGGGCAGGGCGAAAAAGAGAGTGCCTGCCACGCAGATAGTCGCGCCCACGGCCATGAGGTGGCGGCGGGGCAGGGGACGGGCCCAGGCTTTCAGAGATGCGGCATCCTCTGAAATAAAGTCTTCGTATTTCATTGAGCTGCTGTCTGGTTCATCACAAAGCTCAGGACAGAAATTCCGTTCGCAGGACAAGGCAGGGCCCTCCAGTTGTGCTCCACCTTGACAGTAAACAAAAACTCCAGCAGCTCGCGATTGCCGCCGGAATTTCCTATCCTAAGTAATAACGATTGGTTTTTTATTTATAATTCGCTGTTAGCTTTTATTGTGCGTTTTTTACGCCGTAAATCAAGAGCAAAAAGGCAAATTTCAGAAATAAAGGTGCAATCTGTGATATTCGGTGAAAAATTCTACCCTGCGCTCTCCCGTTTAAGCCCGTGGCGGCAGTCTCTGTACGCTCTGGTTTTAGCCCAGAGACAGTTTCCCAATTTCGCCCTCTGGGCATCCATGGGGGAGAACCGCGCCGCGGTGAGTGCCTTTAATGAGGCCTTAAAGGCCCTGTGGAATTTCCATCAGGACAAGTTCAATCACGTCAATTTAGAGGTGGAACTGTCTAAACTCGATCCCTTTATACCCGAACCGGAGGCTGAGGAGGAGGACGTCAGCGTCGGCACCTTAATGGCCATCAACGCCATGACCACCCTTACCGCCGCCTTTGACGCCATCTTAATGAAGGAAGGCAACGAGGCGGAGATCGCCTCTAAGTCCTCGCTCTCCTGCGTGGTTCTCACCTGCGAGCAGGCAAGCGACGAAGAGCTTGACGATGACGCTTTACGCGAGATGGAGGCCGTGGACAACGAGGTCAATTTCCAGGTAAGCCTTTACGAGCTTTTAAGCGGCGCGAAGCGCGAGAAGGATCTCAATCTCTTCCTGCTGAAGCTGGCTTTCAAGGAGCGCTTAAGTAACGTCGGGATCTCGTATGAGGATGCCGGCATTGAGGAGATCACCGCCGAGAGCTACCGCCTTCCGGACACGCTTCTGAAGGAACACGCCAAAAAGGCTTCCGTGGCCCGTGAAAAACGCGAGGCCGCCGCGGCTAAGGCCGAGGCTCAGGGGCATAAGGTCTACCGGGGCGTGAAACCAGGGGCCGGCCGCGAGAAAAGACGCCGGCGCGACGTGAAGCGTACTTTAAGATAGTGGGTCAGGCGCGTTTTCTCACGGTAAGGAGTTCCTGCAGGAGTAGGCCGCATGGCTCTGCCGGACAACGCTTAGCCTGTCCGTTACTGCGCAGGCATGCCCGGGAGCCTGAGGCTCTGATACGGTCTTTCCCTGCGGCGCAACTTACGCGGAGCTGCCTTGCGGCATGCAGGATCGCTGGCGGTCATGTTCACGGCGCTGCAGATCGCACTGAGCGGGAAAAGGCCGGCCTGAGAAGTGGAAGTCCCGTTCTCAGGGCTTACCTCACACGGGCGGTTCACTTTTCCCGGAATACGATGTAAAGTCATAGTCAGGAAGGAAAGAGTAAGGCCTGTTGTATACGGGATAGCCGAGGAAGAGAGGGCAGTAATGGATGCGCGTGGGTATCAGTTAGAGAAAAGAATGCCTCTGCAGAAAACAGACTTTGAGAGGATGCGCTCTTCAGATCTTATCTATGTAGATAAGACCGACATTGTCTGGGACCTTACCGAACTTAATGAACCGGTCTTTTTATCGCGTCCCCGCCGCTTTGGAAAGACGCTGCTGTTACGTACCTTTGAGTCCTTGTTTTCACACGGCCTTAAGTATTTTCAGGGTCTTAAAATTGCCCCGTTATGGAAGGACAGCGCTACTTATTCGGTATTGTTTATAGATTTTTCGCTGACGGGGGAGCATGCTGACGGGTTTGAGAAAAAACTCATGACGGTTATTCAGTATGAGTGTGATGCAAAGGGCATTGCCTATTCACCGGAGGCTGAATCGCTCTCAGTGCTGATGATGAGTATTGCGAGAGCGGCTAAACCAGGATCTCTAGTGCTGCTTATTGATGAATATGATTATCCTCTGATTGCCAGCATGCATAACGCGGAGGCCTTTGCAAAGATACAGAGTTTATTAAGAGAGTTTTATGCGCAGGTAAAAGCCGCATCGTCCCTGTTTAAATTTATTATGATTACGGGGATCGCCCGTTTTTCGCATACCTCTATCTTTTCAGGTTTTAATATACTCCATGATATATCGTTTGAAGATAGGTACAGTACTTTGCTGGGGTTTACGGATGCGGAACTGGACGGTTATTTTAAGGAGTATTTTGCAGACTTTGCCGCACGCACGGGGATTAGCGAAAACCGTGTCAGGGAACAGTTTAAGAACTACTATGACGGCTATTATTTCGGTGAGACGGTTAAAGCCTCTGTGTATAACCCCATCTCGGTAATGAACGCCTTCAAAAACGGGACAAGGGAAAATCCTTTTGTAACGTGGTGGAGTAATACCGGAGGATTCTCGTCGCTGCTGAATAAATGGCTTAATGTGGATAAAAATCTTATGACAACCCTGGGGGCGCTGCAGAGCGTACGCGAGGGCAGTTTTAAGCCCATAATTAAGCTTGATCAGCTTTCTGCCGTCAGTGAGCTTAGTTCCATGGATATGACGGTCATGTTATACACGGCAGGGTACCTGACCTTTAAACGCAGGGTGGATAATAAAACACTGCTTTTAGGTTACCCCAATCTTGAGGTGCGCGAATATCTGGCGGGGGTGTTCATTAATCTTCTTGTTGGCCGGCTTCAAAGCCGTCAGCTGTCAGGGAATTACTCCCTTACGGAAAGACAGCGGCGCATTGAGGAGGCTCTGCTGTCACGGAATGCACCTGAGGTCAGGAAAGTGCTTAGCTCCTGTCTTGCTCAGTACCCGTACTCAGAAAGAAAGGCTCTGACCTCAGAGCCGGGTATCTGCGCTTTGCTTTCCATGGCGCTTAAGAGCGCCGCAGTTAATGCCGTATATGCTGAACATCAGTTCATGAGCGGGAGAACGGATCTGGAAATTCTGATTTTTACGGGTGACTGTCCTGAAGGGATCACGGTAATTTTAGAGGTGAAACTGGCTAAATACACGCAGCATGAGGTTGCAGAACGTAAGGTTAAAGAGGCTTTAGACAGAGCACGGGAGCAGATCTGTTCAAGGCGCTATCAGCGCGTGGCACTTCCGGGAACCAGAGCTCTTTGCTACGCGGTATGCGCTGACTTTGAGGAAAGAGACATCGCTGCTGTGGAGTACGTCCCCACGGAAAGCTGAGAGCCGGCGTGCATGTAATCAAAGTCAAGGCATAATCCCTATCTCAGGCATTGCCTTCAACGCAGGGTTAGGTTCTGTGTTTGAGTCTGAGCGCGCTGTAGCGAAGCTTAGCTGAGCGCGTGATAAGTTGCACGGCAGGGGGGATAAGCGTTCGTAAAACGGTGTGCAGAAGGCCGCGCGGGGCGGCCTTCACGGTAGGGACTACCTGCCTAAGCGGGCCATGGCGCGCCAGGCGATATCCTTTCTCAGGCATTTGCCTTCAAAGTGAATGGCGTCGGCTAGGGCGTAGGCCTTGCTGCGGGCGTCCGCGATATCCTCACCTAAAGCCGTGGCGCAGAGCACGCGGCCTCCCGAGGTGATGAGATTGCGATCGGCGTCAAAGGCGGTGCCGGCGTGGAATACCTTGGTGTCAATGCCGTTTCCGCGCACATCCCCGGTGATGCGGTCACCGTGGCGGGGTTTCACGGGATAGCCGGTGGCGGCTAAGACCACGCCCACGGCGGGACGGGGATCGTACTCGCAGGTCTCACCCTCTAAGCCGCCCTTGTCGCAGGCCTTAAGGCAGAGCTCAACTAAATCGGAGCGCATGCGCAGCATGATGGGCTGCGTCTCGGGATCGCCGAAGCGGCAGTTGTATTCCACCACGCGCGGAGCGCCGTTTTTGTCGATCATGAGACCGGCGTAGAGGAAGCCGGTGTAGGGGATCCCGTCCTCGGCCATACCCTTTAAGGTGGGGTTGATGATCTCGTCCATGACGCGCAGATAGACGTCGGGAGTGACCACGGGGGCGGGGGAGTAAGCGCCCATGCCGCCGGTGTTGGGGCCCTCGTCATTGTCTAAAAGACGCTTGTGATCCTGGGAGGTAGCCATGGGCAGAGCGTTCACGGAGTCAGACATGACGATGAAGGATGCTTCCTCGCCTTCCATGAACTCTTCGATGACCACGCGCGCGCCGGCCTCGCCGAAAGCGTGCTCGTCTAACATGGAGTGAATGGCTTCCACGGCCTCGCCGACGGTCATGGCGACCACGACGCCCTTGCCTGCAGCCAGACCGTCCGCCTTGATGACGATGGGAGCGCCCTTTTCGCGCACGTAGGCCTCGGCGGCCTTAGCGTCGGTGAAGACCTCGAAGGCGGCCGTGGGAATGTTGTGGCGCTTTAAAAAGTCCTTGGTAAAGGACTTGGAGCCCTCTAACTGCGCGGCGGCCTTGCTCGGTCCGAAGATCTTAAGTCCCGCCTCCTTAAAGGCGTCCACGACGCCGGCCACTAAGGGAGCCTCGGGACCGACGATGGTCAGCCCCACGTTGTGGCTTTTGGCAAACTCGATAAGAGCAGGGGTATCCGAGGCCTTGATGGGCACGCAGACTAACTTGCCGCCATCGACCTCAATGCCGGGGTTGCCTGGGGCCACGAAAACCTTCTCGGCGAGGGGCGAGAGGGAACATCTGAAGGCTAAGGCGTGCTCGCGGCCGCCGTTACCGATAATAAGTACGTTCATGAAAATTCCTCTTAATGGCGGAAGTGGCGCATGCCAGTAAAGACCATAGCGATATTGTGCTCATTGGCCGCGTCGATGACTTCCTGATCGCGGATGGAGCCACCGGGCTGAATGATGGAGGTCACGCCGGCAGCGGCTGCCGCATCCACGCCGTCACGGAAGGGGAAGAAGGCGTCAGAGGCCAGTGCCGCGCCCTGCACCTCAAATTTGGCGTCAGCGGCACGCAGCAGAGCGATGCGGGCGGAGAAGACGCGCGAGGTCTGACCGCAGCCGATACCTAAGGTGCGCTTGTTCTTAGTGTAAACGATGGCGTTGGACTTGGCGAACTTGCAGACCTTCCAGGCAAAGAGCAGTTCCTCAAGCTCATACTCGGTGGGAGCGCGCTTCGTTACCACCTTTAAGTCCTCAAGACGCACCGTCTTCTGATCGGCTTCCTGAATGAGAAGACCGCCGTTGACGCGCTTTAAGTCAAAGCGCGGGGACTCTGCGGAGAGATCACCCACCTCTAAAAGGCGGATGTTCTTCTTGCGGGCCACCTCGGTCTTCGCTTCCTCAGAGACGTGCGGGGCGACGATCACCTCGCAGAACTGACGGTCGATAATCGCCTTGGCGGTAGCGCCGTCCAGATCGCGGTTGAAAGCGATGATGCCGCCGAAGGCGGACTCGCTGTCAGCCTCGAAGGCGCGCACGTAGGCGTCGGTCAGGTTATCGGCGATGGCCACGCCGCAGGGATTGGCGTGCTTAACGATGACGCAGCAGGGCTTTTCAAAGGAGCGTACGCACTCGATGGCGGCGTCGGTGTCGGAAATGTTGTTATAGGACAGTTCCTTGCCCTGTAACTGATGCGCAGTGGCAATGCCGGTACCTTCGACGTGCAGATCGCGGAAGAAGGCGGCTTTCTGATGGGGATTTTCGCCATAGCGCATGCCCTGCAGCTTCACGAAGTTGAGGTTAAGGGTGCGCGGGAAGGTACGGTCGCCTGATTCATCGGCAATCCCGTAATCAGGAGCCCTGGTGCCGAAGTAATTGGCGATGGCGCTGTCGTAGGCGGCGGTGTGCTCGAAGGCGGCCACGGCTAAATCAAAGCGCGTGGCGTAGGTAAGCGAGCCGTTGTTCTCATCCATCTCTCTGATGACGCGCGCGTAATCGGAGCTGCGCACCACGATCGCCACGTCACGGTGATTCTTGGCCGCTGCGCGCACCATGGTCGGACCTCCGATGTCGATATTCTCGATCGCCTTCTCAAGGGAGCAGCTGGGATCGGACACGGTCTTCACGAAGGGATAGAGGTTCACGCACACGAGATCAATGGGCTTGATGCCGTGCTCTTCCATTACCGCGTCATCCGTGCCGCGCCGTCCTAAGAGACCGCCGTGGATCATGGGATGCAGGGTCTTTAATCTGCCGTCCATCATCTCAGGGAAACCGGTGTAATCGGACACCTCGGTCACGGGGACGCCGTTTTCCTGTAATAACCGCGCCGTGCCTCCCGTAGAGAGGATCTCCACGTTACGCTTCACGAGCTCTTTGGCAAAATCGAGAACGCCTTCCTTGTCGGACACGCTGATTAAAGCGCGGCGGATGGGACGAAAGTCATCCATGGATGAGACTCCTATAACTTAGCTAACACACGTCAGAGGAAAAAAGTGTGACGTATACGGGGATTTTTCGCGCGTGAATTTTACCATCTACGAGAGGTTTTTAGCGCTTATTTATGCTCTTTTGGGGCGAAATTTACCGTCAGGGATGGAAGTTACGCACTGGCACTGAGCCAGGATCAGCCTTGGGCCTGAATAAGGTGTTAAAAGGGGCTTCTGACGGGGCTTAGAAAAACGCCTCTGCCCTGGGACAGAGACGTTTTCCTTAGTTAGATTGTCTTAACGTATGTGGAGGATGCTCTTCTTTCCGCAGTGTTTGCAGGTGATCTCCAGGGGCCCGACGCGCCGGAGCGGATCAGGGCCTAAAGCGCCTGCAAGCCTGCCTAAAAAAGAGTCGCCGTTACCTGATACTACAGAGCGTACCGTGACATTCTCCGAACCGCAGTGAGGGCAGGTGAGTTTAGGTTTATAGAAAATGGCCGCGAAAACCGCGTAGCTTTAGCTGCGCGGATGAAGCGGCCCCGCCTTAATGATAAAGTTTCTCAGGTGGCAGAACACTGAGGCGAAAACGTGGTAGTGCAGGACATTCTTTACTTCTCAGGAGTGCGCATGCCCGCAAGGCTAATGACCCTTAAGGTCAGGCTGAAAGTCCGTAAGACGGCAGGTGAAAAACTCCGCCGTGC